>CAZKDK010000106.1:0-10642 GCA_964551145.1 uncultured Opitutaceae bacterium
GGCCCGGGCGGGCGTTCCCAGCAGCGCGAGACCAAGCAGCAGGGACGGCTGGCGGCAGCGCTGCAGGCATTGCGGGACAAGAGTGGCGGCGGGTGGGCGGGTGGCCATCGGGAGGGGAGGTGAGGTGCTCCGCAATCAATGACCATCCGGTCTGAAAAACCCGCTAGCGGACGGCCGGGACGAGCGGTGAGATATGCTTTGCGGACCGCGGACTATCGTCATTTAGTTGGCGCCATGAATCCGGCAGACGACGCGATCGAGGAGGCCCGACGGGCGGGGCTGGACCTGGATTTGCTGGAATCGAATCTCGCACTGGCGCCGGAAGAGCGGGCGCTGCGGCATGAATCGGCGCTGGAACTCGTGCTGGCCCTGAAGGAGGCCGGGAGAGTCCGTGAAGAGTCTCCATCTCCTCATCGAAAGATTCGCTGACGCCGGCCTCGAATTCGTGGTGGTGGGCGGCTTTGCGGGGGTGCTGCACGGCTCCACCTTCGTGACGGATGATCTCGATGTGTGCGCGGTGCTCACGCCCGCGAACGTGGAAAAGCTGCGCACGGCGCTGGCCGATCTCCACCCGGTGCATCGGCTCACCCACAAGCGAGTGTCCTTCCTGGAACATCCGCCCGGAGGGGAGGCGCTGGCCAATCTCTACCTGGAGACCGATGCGGGCGTCGTCGACCTTCTGGGCAGCATTCTCGGCGTCGGGGACTACGGGGAATTGCGGAAGAACGCCGTGAAGATCTCCCTGTTTGGCCGCGATTGCTTCGTGATTTCGCTCGACGACCTGATCAAGGCCAAGGAGACGCTCGCCCGGGAGCGGGACCTGCTCGCGGCGAAGGAGCTCCGGGCCATCGCGGCCAAGCGCGCGCAAGGCGGACGGGGAACGGGACCCAAAGCATAGAACGCGCCGGTCCCCGGCGGGAGCGCCGACCGTCGGGATGGCGCCGACGGCGCAGCGCCCTCCATTTGCAGGAGCGAGGTCGCTCGCGGGGAATTCGGAATTGCCTGCAGGCAAGCTCCTACCATCGCGCGTGATCAGAGCAATTCCACCGCGTCGCCGACCGCCACGCGACCGGTTTTGGTTTCGTGGATCAGGTTGCGGCCGAACTTGACGTCTCCATCCGGATCTCGCCGGTAGGTCGCCAGGGTGCGCAGCGGCTCGGAGGCGCGTTCGGCGGTGCGCTGGTCGGTCGTCGTGATCACGCAGCGGCCGCACCGGCTGGCGCCATGGAAGGTCACATCGCCGACGCGGAAACGCGTCCAGCCATCCTCGGCATAGGGCGCGCCGCCGGCCACGACCAGGCTGGGCCGGAAGCGATTCATCGGCAGCGGCGCAGGGAGCCGCGCGTTGAGATCGGCCAGGGATTCCTCAGTGATGACCATGAAGGGATAGCCGTCGGCAAAACTCACCTCGTGGGCCGGGCCAGGCGTCAGGTTCAAGGTTGAAGGCACCTTGCGGGCGGCAATGGGCCGGGCGTACGCCGGTCCGGCGCGGACGAGACGGCACGACAGGCCGAGGATTCCGCTGAGCCACGCGGCCGGCTCCTCGCCACAGTCGTCGGTGCTCACGGTGTCCTGCCACACGGTGACGGTGATGGTTTTGGGTTTTGGGTTCTGGGTTTTGGGTTGGAGCGGGACGCGCACCGAGCCATCGCGGCCGGCGGCGAGCACGAGTTCACCGTCGGCGAGCGCGGTTTCGATCAGGGCCATGCGCGGAAGGACGCGCTGGGTCAGGAACCGGTCTTCCCGATCGACGATCAGAAAGCGGCGGTCGCCCTCGAATCCGCGCGCGTCGACCCGGGCCGCAGGGGCCGCCAGGCCGCGGCACGATTTGACGGGGTACAGGAAGAGGCCGGTGACGCGCAGCATGAGGTTTTCGCTCCGCGAAAACCTAGGCTGATGTTGCGGGCTGTCGATGCGGACGGTGCGTTTATCTTGACCGGCCCTGGAGCGGCCGGGGAGCGGGCTCGCGAGCGACTGGGGATGGAGGGGCGACGCCCCCGTCGCCGGGTTCGATCGTGACGATCCTCGGAGACGCGACGAGGGCATCGCGTCCCCAGAGGGTTACGGACCCCCGAGCCCGCGATTGTTCATGGCCGGCCGGGGCCCGGCGCGCCGGCGAAGCGCCGCGGCCCAGAATTCCGTTGACGGCGAAAGGCCCCAAACCATAGTCCGACATTCCCTTTTCGCGGGCGTAGCTCAGTTGGTAGAGCACCACCTTGCCAAGGTGGACGTCGGGCGTTCGAACCGCCTCGCCCGCTCCATTTTTCCGGCCGCAGGCCGGAAAAATGCCCTCCGCAGGTCCGGCGGAGGAGGGCGTTGCCGGCGCATGAGCGGAACAGGCTTCAGCAGATACCCGGGCCCGGCCACGCGGGCCGGCGAAAAACATTGGCCGGGGGCCGCAAGCCGTTATGACGGACGGCGTTGAAAGCCTCCGATTTCTTCACCCTGCCCCCGTCCCTCTCGATCTTTGCCGCGCATTTCCCCGCGGACGTCCCGCCGTGGGAATGGCTGCGGCAAATCGGTCCGGCGCTGCAGGCGTTCACGTTCAACGGCACCCTGCCGCCGCTGCCGCCGGGGGTCCGCACCGAGGGGCCGCTGTGGATCCATCCGTCGGTGAAGCTGCCGGCCTATGCGACGCTGATCGGGCCGGCCTACATCGGGGCCCGCACGGAGATCCGGCCGGGCGCGTTCGTGCGCGGCAACGTGATCGTCGGCGAGGGCTGCGTGCTCGGCAACGCGTGCGAGTACAAGAACTGCCTCCTGATGGACGGCGTGGCGTCTCCACACTACAACTACGTAGGCGACTCGATCCTGGGCAACCGGGCCCATCTGGGCGCGGGCGCCATCTGCTCGAACCTGCGCCTGGACCGGCGGGAGGTGGTGGTGCGCATCGGGGCGGCGAAGGAGCCCACGGGGCTGCGCAAGTTCGGCGCGATCCTGGGGGACCAGGCCGAGGTCGGCTGCAACGCCGTGCTCAATCCGGGCACCCTGCTCGGCCCGCGCGCCCTGGTGGCGCCGGCCATCGCCTTCGGCGGCTGCCTCGCGGCCGGGCGCATGGCGCGGGCGCGCCTCACGATCGAGGACGAGGCGCGGCGGGACTGAAAATCATCCTCGTCATCGGGGAGGTTCTCGTTCTCTCCTGATGGCGGAAACCGAATCGAGAGAACGAGAAAGAGAAAGAGCACGATCCGACATGCGCATCCTTTCCGGCATCCAGCCCTCCGGGGCGCTGCACATCGGCAACTATTTCGGCATGATGAAGCCGGCGATCGAGCTGCAGGCGAAGGGCGAGTGCTACTATTTCATCGCCGACTATCATTCGATGACGTCGCTGACCGACGCCGCGGAGCGGCGGCGCAACGTGCGGGACGTCGCGCTCGACTTCCTGGCCTGCGGCCTCGATCCGCAGAAGAGCGTGTTCTTCCGCCAGTCCGATCTGCCCGAGGTGACGGAGCTGACCTGGATCATCGGGTCGCTGACGCCGATGGGATTGCTGGAGCGGGCCCACAGCTACAAGGACAAGCTGGCCAAGGGGGTGGCGCCGAGCTTCGGGCTGTTCGCCTATCCGGTGCTCATGGCCGCCGACATCCTGATCTACGACTCGAACCTGGTGCCGGTGGGCCGCGACCAGAAGCAGCACATTGAGATGACGCGCGACATCGCGATCAAGTTCAACCAGACCTACGGCGAGACCTTCGTGATCCCGGAGCCGGCGATCCGCGAGGAGGTGGCGACGGTGCCCGGCACGGACGGGGAGAAGATGAGCAAGAGCTACGGCAACGCCATCGAGATTTTCGGCGAGGAAAAGGCGATGCGGAAGCGGATCATGTCGATCGTCATGGACAGCCGCACGCCGCAGGAGCCGAAGCCGGACGCCGACAAGAACCTCGTGATCCGGCTCCTCAAGCTCGTGGCGCCGGCGGACGTCGCGGCCGACCTGGAGCACCGCCTGCGCGCCGGCGGGCTGGGCTACGGCGACCTCAAGAAGGCCTTCTTCGAGCACTATTGGAGCACCTTTGCCCCCGCGCGGGCGCGCCGCGCCGAACTCGTCGCCAACCGCGACTATGTGGACCAGGTGTTGCGGGACGGCGCCGCTCGCGCCCGCGCGGTGGCGGGCCAGGTGCTGGCCCGCGCGCGGCGCGCGGCCGGCCTGCAGGACTGACGCGATGGCGAGAACCGAACCGATCGCGCCGCCGAGGGGCCAACCGCCGATGCCGAAATCGAGAATTCCAGCTTTGGGGAGGGCGGCCGGCGGCGCGGCGGTGCTCCTGCTGGCGGCGTGCTCCACGGCGAAACCGGCTCCGCGCGTTCCGATGGTCGTCCTGCCGGCGGCGCCGCCCGCGCCGGCGCCCGCCCCGGTTCCGGGCGCCCGGCCGCCTCCGGCGGCGGCACCGGCGCCGGTGCCGGCGGCGCCGCAACCTCCGCTGGTGACTCCGCCCGCCGCCGCGGGCGTGGCGACCCGGCAGGTCATGCTGGTCGAGTCCGTCCCGGCCGGGGCCGTCATCGTCGTGGATGGGCGCCCGGTGGGCCGGGCGCCGGTGCGTCTCGACGTGCCGGTCACGGCGCAGGGCTTTTTCCGCGACGACCTGGAGGTGCGGGCGCGGTTCGTGGCGCGCGACGAGACCGAGGTGTCGCGCACCGCCTCCGAGGAGTTCAATCCGCGGGAGCGGGTGCCGGCGGTGCTGCGATTCACGCCGGACGGGGTGCAGCGGACGATGGCCGGCCGGCCGCCGGAAGTCATGGGAGCGGCGGATCCGGCCGCGGGTTCGCGCTAGGCGCGGTCCGGCTGGCCGCGGCGAACCGTGGCAGCCGGCGCGGGGCGGCACGCTCGATCTGGTGGTGGAGTCCGATCCGCCGGGCGCGATCATCGTCCTCGATGGCCGGCCGTCCTGCGGTTCACGCCGAGCGGCGCCCAACGAACCATGCGGTGCTGCGAACGTCTACGGGCTCACCGCCCGCAGCGGTGTCAGCGTCACCGGGCCGAGCAGGCCGGAGTCGAACACCGGCCATTTCGAAGCATCCAGCGGCCGGTAGTCCCGACCGACGACGTTGACGTCGTAGAAGTATTTCCAGTTCACCTTGCGGACATCGAGATCGCGGACGCGGTTGGCGGCGAGGTTGGTGACCTCAACCTCGAGCGTGTTCCTGCCCGGCCGGAGCCACCGGCCCACCGGGGCGCAGAACGGCACGCACCAGAAGCCGTCGATCGCATGGCCGTTCAGCGTGACGCGCGCGCTGGCGTCGACGGTGCCGAGATCGAGCTGCCAGTCGTCAGCCGCGCCGGCCGGGTGCTCGAAATCGATCGTATAGCGCGCGGTTCCGGCGAAGCGCTGGAGCTCCGGATCCCCGCGCCTGGTCCACGACGCCAGCTGCGTCGTGTCGTATCCGGCCGGGAGCTTCGGCCCGCCGTCGACGAATTGCACGTGCCAGGTGCCGGTCACCGGTTCGGCGGCACCGGCGGCTTCCCGGTACGGCCACGCCGGCCCCGACACCGCGTGGTCGAGGTTCCGCAGCACGAGCGACGCGCCGGGCGCGAGCTGCAGGTACGCCTCGAACCCGCCGGCGACGGGGCGCACCGCCGCCAGCCCCGCGCGGTCCGCGGACATCGGGTCGAGGATCACCGCCGCCTGCGCGGGCGTGCTGAACGCGACCCAGCCGTCCACCGCCCGCGGGCCGCGGTTGGCGAGAAAGTACGTGGTGCCGTCCGCGCCGGCGCGGCGGATGAAGCGCAGGCCGAGTCCGGCGCACGGCTCGCCGGCGACGCCGGTGGCGCGCAGCAGCGCCAGCGGATCCGCGCCGACCAGGACCTGGCCGGCCCCGACGGCGGCCCGCTCGACGCCGGCGTCGGCGGTCGGCACGAGATGCAGGGAGCCGACCAGTGCCTTGAACTGCGCACGGCACTCCGCGAGGTCCTGCAGGCCCGGGACGTCGCCCGGCAGCCGGCCCTGCACCAGGATCGTGGCGCCTCCGCGCGCGAGTTCCATCAACTGGCGGAGCGTCGCCACCGGCATCAGGCGGGCATCCGGCACCAGGATGACCTTCCAGTGGTTGCCGCCCACCGTCAGGCCGTGCCCATCGACCTTCGCCTCGGCGATGAAGTGATCGGTCACGACGTCGTAACCGAAGCCGTGGTCCCAGAGCGTGCCGGAGGTCGTGTAGAAGGGCTGGTGGCCGAGGATCTGCCGCACGGCGTGGACGGTGAGCGGAATCAGCATGTCCTGCGGCGCCTGCCACACGTCGTGGATCGGAAAATAGAGCAGCACGTCGTTTGCCGGCGCGCCCGCCTGCAGCACCGACTGGCAGCGCGTGGCGTAGGCGTTGAACTCCGGCAGGTCGTGCCACAGCCCGCCCTCGGGGCCGAAATTCACCGCGGCGTAGAACTGCCAACCGGGCCACGGCGCGTCGGCCGGGGAATAGGGGATGCCCTGATAGATGATGAGGTTGGCGCCGGTGAGGAACAGGTAATCGGCCGCCTGTTTCACCTGCGAGAGCGTCGCCTGGAACGGCTCGTTCAGCCAGGTGAACGATTCGGCCGATGAGATGCGGCCACCCTGGAGGTGGGCGGCGGAGGACGCCATCTGGTTCATCACGACCGTGCTGTCGCCCAGGCTGCCGAAGATCTCGGTCTCCGGAATGTCGGCGTCGGCGTAGATGTCGACGAGGTCCGTCGGCGAGCCGTGGGCCTGCAGGCGCGTCAGGCTGCCGTGACGGTGCGCCCAATCGGTCCATTGCTTCGTGTAGGCGGCGTGGAGGTCGGCGATGGTCGCCCGGTAGTCGTATTTCACCCGCGCCACGGTATCCGCCGGGCCGGTGACCGCGAGGGCCGGCAGGAAGGGCCGCAGATCATAGCCGCGGTCCGCCGCGAACGCCTTGAAAAAGTCCGGTGTCCAGTCGGCGCCGACGTATTCGTAGGAGTCGATGAACAGGGCGTGCGGCGGGAGCCCCTGGTAGCCGGCGAAGGCCCGGTCGAAGACGGCGACATAGTCGTCCATGGCCTTGGGCGAGAACGGGTCAAGCACGTCGCCCTCGCCGCCGGGCGCGGCGCGTTTGACCTTCTGGACGGGGCCGGACTCGACCGCGGCGTACAGCTTCCACTGGCCCGGCGGCACGGTCCATTCGAGCAGGTGATCGTGCGCCTGCGCGGTAAGGTCGATCTTTTGGCCCTGGTCCGACACCGCCAGCAGCTCCTGCACCGTTCCCGTGGGCAGCGCCTCCCGTAACGGGCCGCTGCTGAGTTGGTAGTCGACGAGCAGGATGCGGCTGGAGGCGTCTTCCCGGGACACGAACGGTCCGCCCGGCGGCCAGCCGGTGCCGGTGGTCAGGTCGACGCCGAGGCCGAGGCGCTTCGCCTCCGTCGTCGTGTGGGCGAGCATGTCGAGCCACTCGGGCGAGAGGAATTCGATGAAATGCCTCTCGTACCCGTGAGCGCCGTAGATCGGGCAGATCTCGACGCCGCCGATGCCCGCCTGCCGGAACTGCGTGAGGGCGCGGGTGAGGTTCGGCTTGTCGACGGCATTGCCGAGCCACCACCAGCGTGTCCACGGCTGCATTTCGCGGGTGGCCGTCGGCCAGGCGAGCGGGTTGTCGTCGGCGGCGGAAAGCAGGAACGGGGCGAGGACAAACAGGAGGGATCGGGCAGGACGAAGGAAGCGCATGGCGGGGTTGGGTGAGGCGGCCGCAGCCGGCGCGCGGGCTGATGCTCAGCCTCGTGAGCGCGGCGCGGCGGCCAGCGTGAACCGGGGAATGCGGCCGGCTGCGCGCGCCAGACCCAGCGCCCGCGCCTCGGCGGCCCGCATGCGTTTTCGCGCCGCGGGCTCGCGATCGTCGTGGCCGGCGAGGTGCAGCCAGCCGTGCACGAGGTAGAGGGTGAGCTCCCCGGAGAAATCGCGGCGGTGGCCGGCGGCGAAGTCGCGGGCGGCCTCGGCGGAGACGCAGATCTCGCCCACCGGGCCGGCCCAGGTCCGGGCGGGTCCGGCGGCGGGAGGCGGAAACGTGATGACGTCGGTGGGCGCCGCGTCGCCCAGAAAGGTATCGTGGAGGCGCGCGAGGGCCGCGGCGGTCAGCAGGGCCAGCGACAGCTCGCCCGGCGGCACCGGCCGGATGCCGCCGCCGGGAGCCGGCGGCAGGAGGATGTCGGCCGCGTGCGCGTCGAGCAGGCGGACCAGTGCCGCGATCTCGCGACGGTGGAAACGCAGGCCGGGGCAGCCGTTGTGGATCCGGACGACCCGCGGCGGCGGCGGGCGGACGCCGAAGGCTGGAGGCGGGAGGCCAGTCGCCCGCGCAGTCCGGCGGCGCCTGCGTTCCGGTCTCTTGGCTCCGGCCTCCTGGCTCCGCGGCATGGCGCAGCTAGCCGGCGCCCTGCTGCGAACTCCGCGGCGCGCGGCCGGCGTCGGGCTTTTCCAGCGGTACCGGCGGGTAGGCGACGCGGCCATGGAGCATGTTGAGCAGCGTGAAGTTGAAGCTGCTCTTGATCTGGCCGAGGTCGGCGAAGGTCAGCGGCGCGCCGTCGAGCTGCCCGTCCTCCAGCCGCTTCGCGAAGATCTGGTCGATGAGCTCGCCGAGGTGCTGGGGGGTGACGCGGCGGAGGGAACGGGTGGCGGCCTCGACGCCGTCGGCCAGCATGATGATGGCGCTTTCCTTGAACTGCGGCCGGGGACCGTCGTACCGGTAGGTCGTTTCGCAGACGGGCGTTTCGCGGCCGGGGGCGGCGGGCTCGCCGGCGGCGCCGGCCTCCGCCGCCGGGCGGTTGCCGCCGGCGACGGCCAGGGGCGGACGGGATTCGCCGCTGCGCGCGCGCTGGTAAAAGGACTGGATGAGCGTGGTGCCGTGGTGCTGCTGGATGACGTCGATGACCGTCTTGGGCAGGCGGTGCTTCAGGGCGAGGTCGACCCCCTCCTTGACGTGGCTCTTGATGATCAGGGCCGAGAACGAGGGACTGCGCTCGTCGTGCGGGTTGGTGCCCTCGCGCTGGTTCTCGGAGAAATACTCGGGCTTGGTGACCTTGCCGATGTCATGGAAGAGCGAGCAGACGCGGCAGAGGAGCGCGTTGGCCCCGATGGCATTGGCGGCGTTCTCCGCGAGGTTGGCGACGACGAGGCTGTGGTGGTAGGTCCCGGGCGCCTCCATCTGCATGAGGTGGAGCAGCGGATGGTTGTAGTCGGTGAGTTCGAGCAGCGTGATGTCGGTCGTGCGCTTGAACAGGCCCTCCAGCACCGGCAGCAGGCCGGCGACGGCGACGCCGGTGAGCAGACCGGTGGCGAGGCCCGCGGCCATCTGGCGCAGCACGATCATGACCGGCAGCTGGTCGGCGATGCCGATGAGCAGGGCGAAACAGGCCACGGCGAGGCCCCCCAGTCCGGCCGCCCGCACGACCTTGCTGCGCTGGCGGATGCCATGGCAGGCAAAGATGCCGACCATCGAGGCGAAAAAGGTGATGACGAGCAGGTCGAGGCGGTTGCCGTAGATGACGCCGGTGAAGATCGAGATGAGCAGCGCCATGAAGATCGCCGAGCCCGCGTCGATGAGCATGGCGACGATCAGCGGGGCGAGCGCGGTGGGCGCGAAATACGGCAGGAGGGACGCCACCGCCGTGTTCTCCATGAAGTAGGGCAGCTGGCCCACCCAGAAGGTGGCCCGCACCAGCGCGAGGTTGAGGACGACGACCAGGGCGAGCAGGGCCAGCCGGCCGTTGCTGCGCATGGTCTCGGGATCCTCGAGGCGGATGTAGAACATCGACGCCATCACCATCGCGAGCACGAGGAGGATCCGGCCGTACAGCTGCAGCCCCTCGGTGGTCGCCACGCTCCCGTTGTGCAGCAGGAAGTCGCGGTAGTTGACCAGCATCTCATACTGCTCGGCCGTGACCCGCGTGTCGGGCTCGATGATCGTCTGGCCGCGCTCGACGGAGACCGTCACCGGTTTGACGTCGGCCGCCACCTGCTGCTGGAGGCGCTCGGTGGCCTCGCGGTCATAGATGAGGTTCGGCGTCGCGCCATTGCTGAACAGCCGGAACAGGGCGAGGGTCGTCTCCCGGCTGATCCCCTCCGCGGCGAGGTTGATGCGCAGGAAGGTCAGCGCCTCCTCCATCGACTGCACGCGCACCTGGGCGATCTCGCCCGAGGGACGGCGCACGCGGAAGAGCGACACGGTGTCCGGCGCGCTGGCGGCGAAGGTCCGGCTCTCGTCGTAGACGCCCTCGCGATAGATCTCGCGCAGGGCGGCGAGGCCGTTCTCGACGACGGCGAAGCGGGCCTTGGCGTCGCCCAGCGTGAGCAGGGCGGCGACGTCCTCCACCGAGACACGGTAGGGCCCCTTGCCGTTGAAGCGGTCGACGAGGGCCTCGAGCTCGGCCGTCCGCCGGGCCTCGGGCGAAAGGGCCCCCTGGATCCTCGGGGCGTTTGCCGCGGCGGCGGGGTAGTCCCGCTCGAGCTTCTCGAGCGCCGCGAGGAGCTCGCGCACGTTGACCTCGAACTGCTCGAACGGGCCGAACGCCAGCTGGTAGACGGGCGGCACGCGGTTGAGCAGCTGGGTGCGGCGCTGCTCGGTCTTGAACCTGCTCTCGTAGCTGAAGGGCGCGCCGGCGACGATGCGGACGGTCGCCAGCTGGTTGGGCAGGACCGGCAGCGTGGCCGAGGAGACGCCG
>CAZKDK010000107.1:0-10612 GCA_964551145.1 uncultured Opitutaceae bacterium
TTCCCCCACCCGCTGCTCGAGGACGTCTGCCACGAGACCTACGGCGTCATGGTCTACCAGGAGCAGGTCATGGAGGCGGCCAAGGTCGTCGCCGGCTACACGCTCGGCGGCGCCGACATGCTTCGGCGCGCCATGGGCAAGAAGGACCCGGTCGCCATGGCGGAGGAGCGCGGCAAGTTCGTGGCGGGCGCGAAGCGCCTCCACAACATCGACGAGGACACCTCCAACGCCATCTTCGACATCCTCAACAAGTTTGCCGGCTATGGCTTCAACAAGTCGCACTCCGCCGCCTACGCGATAATCAGCTACCAGACCGGCTACCTGAAGGCGAACCACCCCGTGCAGTTCATGGCGGCCGTGCTGAGCTCCGAGCTCGGCAATTCCGACAAGGTGTCCCACTTCATCGATGAGGCGCTCGCCATGGGCATCCCCGTGCTCGGCCCCGACGTGAACGAGTCCGGGGAGAACTTCACGCCGGTGGTGGCCGGCACCGGCGCCGCCGCGGCGCAGGACAGATCGCCGATCGCCCATGGCCCATCGACAAACCAGGCCGAAGTCTCAAATCCGTCGTCATCGGCGATCGGCAATGGGCTATCGGCTATGCCGCCGCGAAGCGGCGGCAAGATCCGCTTCGGCCTGGCGGGCATCAAGGGCGTGGGCGAGGTCGCCGCGCGGAAGATCATCGCCGAACGCGAGGCCGGCGGGCCCTACCGGGGTTTCCACGATTTCCTCCTGCGGAGCGACGCCCGCGCCATCAACAAACGCGTGCTCGAATGCCTCGTGCTCACCGGCGCGTTCGACAGCTCGGCGGCCACGCGCGAAGAACTGTTCGACCAGATCGACCCGGCCCTGGGCGCACTGGGCGAACTCCAGCGCAAATACCCCGCCCTGCGCCGGGACGATATCGTGCCCGCCGCGCCGGCGGAAGCGACCGAGGCCACCCTCTTCGACCTCTCCGGCACCGCCGCCAGCGGCGCGCCTCCGGACCCGGCCGTCCTGGCGGCCGAGTTCGCGGACCTGCTCAAGGTCACGGTCTCGCGCCGCGACGGCAACGGCGCCGCTCCGTCCGGCGAAGGACACCGTCAACACTCTTTTGCCGAGCTCGCCGGCGCCGGCGTGTCGGCCGGCGGCGCGCCCGCCCGCGAGGCCGGGCCCGCCAAGGCGGAGCGCGTCCTCACCCCGACGACCCGGCTGCAGTACGAGAAGGAGCTGCTCGGCTTCTATATCTCCGGTCACCCGATGGACGCCTTCGCCGGGCTCGCCGAGGCAATCAACACCCTCCCGGAAGACCAGCTCCTCGACCAGCCCAACCAGAGCGAGTTCCGCGCGTGCGGCGTCGTGACCGCCATCGTCAAGAAGCTTTCGCGCAAGGACAACCGGCCGTGGGCCGCGTTCACCCTCGCGACGCGGCGCGCCGCGCTCCCGATGAACATGTTCGCCGAGGCCTATGAGACGTATGCGAAGAACCTCATCGCCGAGACACCCGTGCTCGTCCAGGGAACCGTCCTCGCCGGCAACGACGGCGTGCGCCTCAACGTCCGCGAATGCTACCAGCTCGGGCCCGCCGCGACCTCGCTGGTCAAGAAGATCACCTGGCTCCTCCAGCCGGATCACCCGGGGCTGCCGGATTTCCTCCGCGAATTGCGCGCGACCGTCGAGGCGTCGCTCGGCGACACGCGCCTCGCGTTCGGCTTCGTGCTGGCCGACCGCCTCGCGCCCATCGCCGACGTGCCGGGAAGTCTGAGCTGGAAGCTCGATCCGGCGCGGTTCCGGGAGCTGCGGGCCCATCCGGCCGTCGCCGGCGCGCTCGTGGAGACCAAACGGCTCCAGCTCAAGGAAACCCGCCGGTTCTCGCGGGGCCGCTAGCGCCCGACGACACGCATCCGCCAGCCGGCGGGTAGCGCGGTGCATTAGCCCGCGCCTGCTGATTTCGGCGCAGGCTGAAGCTCTGCGCCACCCGTCAGCGGGGCGGGCTTTATGCCCGCCGATCTTGCGGCTCACGTCATTGTAGCCTGCCTCGGTGAGGCCGGCCGGCCGGGGGGGGCGACCCCGGCTACAATTCCCGACGGCCCGCGTCCCGCAAACATGCATTGAACTGCCCGCCCTTCGCGTGCTTGGTTGAGGGCCATGTCCGATCCCGCCACGCTCAGCCGCGCCGCGCGCCTCCTCGCGCAGATCACGCCCCGCGACCCCGTCGACGCCGTGCTGCGCCGCGAGCTGACCCCGCGGCGGGATCTCGATCCGGCCCGGCGCCGCGAGATCGCCCGCGACGTCGCCGTCTATTTTCGCTGGCTGGGCTGGCTCGACCCGGCCGATCCCCCCGAGCGCCGCATCGCCGCCGCCCTCGCGCTGCAGGCGCGTTTCGACGCCGACCCGGCCGCGATCAAGGAGGCCGCGCTGGCCGCGCGCGCCGTGCCGGCCTGGGTCTGGGACGAAGTCGATCCTCCGGCTTCCGCCGGCGCACCGCCGCCCGCGCCCGGCGGACGCGGGCCCTGGCTCCGCCAGCTCCAGCGCGATCCGGTCCTGTGGATCCGGGCCCGCCGCGAATTCGCCGCCTCGCTGCGGCGCACATTGGGCAACTGCGAACCCGCCGTTGTTGCCGGGCTCGGTGAGCCCGGCCTGGGGTCGGCGACCCCGGCTACAACCGCTTTCCGCTACACCGGCACGCGCGACCTTTTTCTGACCGAGGATTTCCGCGCCGGCCGGTTCGAAATCCAGGATCTGGCCTCCCAGCTGGTGGGCCTCGCCTGCGCGCCCCATCCCGGCGAGACGTGGTGGGACGCCTGCGCCGGCGAAGGCGGCAAGATGCTCCATCTCGCCGACCTCATGGAGAACCGGGGTTTGATCTGGGCAAGCGACCGCTCGGTCCGCCGCCTGCAGGTTCTAAAACAGCGGGCGGCCCGCGCCCGGGTCTTCAACTACCGCGCCGCCTCCTGGAACGGCGGCCCGCATCCGCCAACCCGGACGCGTTTCGACGGCATCCTGGTCGACGCCCCCTGCAGCGGCGTCGGCACCTGGCAGCGCCATCCGCACGCCCGCTGGACCGTCTCGCCCGACGACGTTCGCGAACTCGCCGCGCGCCAACGGCAGCTTCTCGACCACGTCGCCGGTTCGCTCAAACCCGGCGCCCGGCTCGTCTACGCGGTCTGCACCCTGACCCGCACGGAAACGACGGCCGTCGCCGCGAGCTTCTCCGCCAGCCGCCCCGACTTTGAGCCGGCCCCGGTTTTCACCACCCCCGCCCAGCCATCCGCCGCTCAGGCCTCCCTGTCCTGCCTGTTCTCCGTAGCCTTGGCGGAGGAGGGTGCCCGCTGTCCTCTGTCCTCCGTGCTGCTCTGGCCCCAGGACGTCAACGCCAACGGCATGTTCATCGCGGCGTGGCGGCGGAAGAAGTAGGCGACCGGCCCCGGCCCATTCTGGTCGCGCCCTCTCCCGCCTTGCATCTTGCGTCCACCGACGTCTGTCCACTGACCTCTGACTTCTGACCACTGACCTCTGGATCCATGCGGGCCAAGATCACCCCTGAAACCGTCCGGACCGACTACAACGACCCGAACGTGGTGGTGCACTACGCCCGCGCCGCGCACGAGCTCGGACTTTGGGCGTCGGAGAGGATCCTGATCGAACGCTGGCTGCCCGACCGCGACGCGGCCCTGCTCGAGGTCGGCTGCGGCGCCGGCCGCGTCACCCTGGGACTCTGGGACCTGGGCTACCGCCGGATCACGGCGGTCGATTTCGCTGACGAGCTCCTCGACCAAGCCCGCAGTCTCGCGCGGCTGCGCTGCGCCGATTCCGTGCGGTTCCTGCACGCCGACGCCACCCGCCTGGGCCAATGTCATCCATTAAATGACAAAGGTCCGCATTCGACACCGGCGCCCGCCCAACGCGTTTGTCATTTAATAGATGACAGAACGGCAGGGGCGCCGGCCGCCTCGGCGCCGCCGGCCCCGGCTGCCGGCAACGCGATCCGCGCCACGCCGGAGGCACCGCGTGGTTTCGCCGGGGCGCTTTTCATGTTCAACGGCCTGATGCAGATTCCCGGCCGGGAGCGGCGCCGCCGGGCCCTGCGCGAGATTCACGCCGCCTGCCGGCCGGACGCGCCGTTTGTCTTCACCACCCACGATCGCGACGACGAACCGCCGGGGCGGCCGAGCTGGGCCGAGGAGGCGGCCCGGTGGGCCCGGGGCGAACAGGATCCGCGGCTCGTCGAGTTCGGCGACCGGTATTTCCAGGATGCGCACGGCGGCCGCACCTTCATGCATCTGCCGACGCGCGCAGAGGTGCGGCAGGACCTCGCCGCCGCCGGCTGGACGCCGGTGTTCGACGCGATGCGCCGGCACATCGCCGCCGAGTCGGGCGCGGTGCGCGACTTCTCGGACGACTGCCGGTTCTGGGTGGCCCGGAAACGATGAGGTTGCCGCGGTGCGTCCGCCGGCCGGCTTGCGCGGCGCCCGCTTCCAGCCTAATTTTGCCGGCCTCATGAACTTTCTCGGACTTGGCGACCGGAGCTGGATGTGGCTGGCCTGCCTCTGTTACGTGGTCGCGTTCGGATCGGGGACCGCGGCGCTGCTGCGGGACCGCCGTGTGCCCCGGCTGGCAACCTATATGACCACCGTGGCGGGCTTCCTGCTGCAGACGATCGGCCTCTACCTGCGCGGACGGGCCGTCAAAGGATGCCCGATCGGCAACCTGTTCGAGATTTTCCAGTTCACCGCCTGGTCGGCGATCGCACTCTACCTCGTCGTCGGCGCCACGTTCCGGCTGAGCCTGCTCGGCTATTTCACCTCCTGCCTGGGCGCGGTCCTCACGCTCGTCTCGCTGGCCGTGCCGGCCTGGGATGCGGTGCGCCG
Source organism: uncultured Opitutaceae bacterium (assembly GCA_964551145.1). Taxonomy (GTDB): domain Bacteria; phylum Verrucomicrobiota; class Verrucomicrobiia; order Opitutales; family Opitutaceae; genus Fen-1467. Next base: position 4,851 of record CAZKDK010000107.1, read on the forward strand.
CATCAACGCATTCGGGTCCACCGCCTGGGTCGAGCTGCACGCGGCCCTGGCCCTCTTCAGCTACGGCGTTTTCGCGCTGCTCGCGCTCACCTCGGGCATGTACCTGCTGCAGACGTACAGCCTGAAAAACAAGCAGCTGCACGGGCTCTTCTCGTTCCTGCCTTCCATCTTCGATCTCGATCTGATCAGCGTGCGGCTGCTGGTCGTGGGCGTGGGGCTGATGACGTGGTCACTGGCCATCGGCTCGTTTCACTGGCTGCAGGACCTGGCCAGCGTCGACACGGCCAAGCTGCTCACGGCCGGGATCTGGCTCGCCTACCTCGTGGCCCTGCTGCTGCGCCTGGGGCGGCGCCTGGTGTCGCAACGCCTGGCCTGGACGTGCCTGGCTCTCTTCGCCGCCGCCCTGCTGTCGCTCGGTCCGGTCAACGCCAGCCGCCATCCCGTGACCCCGCCCGCCCCGCCGCCGGGCGCCCGGACATGAGCGCCCCGGTCTTCTTCCTGCTCGGCGCCAGCCACCACACCGCTCCGCTCGAGCTGCGCGAGCGGCTGGCGCTCGCGGGCGGCAAATCGGACGCGTTGCGCGGCGCGTTGCGGACTCTGCCCGGCCTGCGCGAATTCGCGGTGCTCAACACCTGCAACCGCGTCGAGATCTACGGACTGGCCGCCGAGCCCGGCGCCGTGGCCGGATTGCAGGAGGCGTTCTGCGCGCTCAGCGAGCTCGACGCCGCGGCCTTCGCCCGGGTCCGGGTCGAGTTGCACGACCGGCCGGCGATCCAGCACCTGCTCGAGGTCGCCGCCGGCCTCGATTCCCAGATGGTCGGCGAGACGGAGATCCTCGGTCAGGTCAAGGAGGCCTATGCCGCCGCCCACGCCGAGGGCACCACCGGGCCCGTGCTCAACCGCGTGTTCCAGAAAACCTTCCAGGCCGCCAAGCATGTGCGCACCCAGACCGCCATCGGCGAGGGCCAGATCAGCGTGGCCAACGTGGCCGTGGATCTCGCGCTCAAGATCTTCGGCGACCTCCGCCCCTGCCGCGTGCTCGTGCTGGGCGCCGGCGAGATCGGCGAGAAGACCGCCCGCGCCTTCCGCAGCCGCGAGGCCGGCGCGATGACCGTCGCCAGCCGCCGCCTCGAGCACGCGGAGGAGCTCGCGCGCACGCTCGCGGCCCAGTCCCTCGCCCTCGAGGGCGTCCCGGCGGCCCTTGTGGAGTTCGACGTCGCCGTGTGCTCCGCCGCGGCCCCGGGCATCGTCATCACGAGTCCCATGGTCGCGGCGGCCATGCGCCGGCGTGCCGCCCGGCCCATTTTCTTCATCGACCTCGCGATGCCGCGCAACGTCGACCCGGGCGTCGCCGGCCTGGAAAACGTCTTCCTCTACAACCTCGACGACCTCGCGGAGATCGCCCGGGAGAACCTCGCGCAGCGGCAGGCCGAGACCACCCGCGCCCGGACGCTCCTCGCCGAGAAGGCCGAGGCGCTCTGGGAGCAGGTGCAGGCGCGTCTCAACGGCGATCATCCGCCGGCCTGAGCAGCGATCTCACGCCAGCCGCGGGGAGCAGACCCTCCCCGCCCTGTCGGGCACACCGGTTCGGCCGGCGCAAGACGCCGGCCCTACAGAAACGACCCCTGTAGGGCGCCCGTCTTGCGGGCGCCGTTCCGCAATCACTCCAGATGCCGGCCGAGCCAGTCGGCCGCGGTGCCGGCCGCCGGCTGGTGCAGGATCGTGCGGAGCCGTTGCGCCTGCCCGGCGCAGTGCTCGCGGCGCCCGGGATCCGCCACCGCCGCGGCGAGCGCACCGGCCAGGTTGCCCGGCGTGGCCGCACCCTGAATGAACTCGGGGTACATCGCCTCGCCGAGCAGGAGGTTGGCGATGCCGATGTACGGCACCCGGACCAGCCAGCGGGCAAAAAGAAAAGTCAGCGGGTTGGCCCGGTAGGCGATCGCCCCGGGAATTCCCGCCAGCGCGCAGTGCATCGACATGGTGCCCGAACTCGTCAGCACCGCAGCCGCGGCCACCGGGTCGCCCGTGCGCCGCAGGCCGACCCTCGCGGCCAGGGCGGTCCCCGCCCGGGCCAGCCGCTCCTCGAGCACCGCCTTGATTTCGTCGCCGGGATGCAGCGCCACGGCCGCGCGGTCCGGGTGCCGCGCGGCGAATTCCGCAAAGCCGGCCAGCATGGCGGGAAAGATCCGCCCGACGGCCTGCCGGCGGCTGCCCGGCAGGAGCAGCACCGGCCCCCCGGCGTCGTAGGCCACCGGCGACCGGTAGTCGTCGGCCACGAACGGATGGCCGACGAACTCCACCGGCAGCGACGTGTCGGCGTAGGTCTTCACCTCGAAGGGGAAGATGACGGCCATCGCGTCCAGGTGCCGCGCCATCTCGAAGCGGCGGCCGGCCTTCCAGGCCCAGACCTGCGGGCTGATGTAGTAAAGCGCGCGGATCTCCCCGCCGCCCTTCGTGGTGAGCCCGCGCGCATGCAGCGCCCGCGCCAGGCGGAGATTGAAGCCCGGATAGTCCACCAGACACACCGCGCGCGGCCGGTGCCGGTCCACCCAGTCCAGCGTCGCGCCAAACAGCGCGCGGAAGAATCCGAAGCTCCGCACCACCTCCACGAAGCCGACGACCGACGAGGCCGTCAGGTCGTGCAGCAGCTGCGCGCCCGCCGCGGCCAGATTCGTGCCGCCCAGCGCGCAAACCCGCAGCCCGGGCTGCCGGGCGAGCAGCCCCCGCACCATGCGGGCCGCGTGTTCGTCGCCCGAATGCTCGCCGGCCACGATCAACACGTCCGCCCGGCCGCCTTCCGGCGGCGGCAGCGAGAACGGCAGCTGGAGCTTTTCAGTCATCAGGTCGGGCGCCCCGGGTTCCTGCCCCGGTGTTTCACGACGCCTTCCGGGGGTTCCGGATCTGGTCGGTGATGGTCAGGGCGACCTCGAGCGCCGACCGGCCCAGGGCCGCCCCGACCTTGGGCTGCCGGGCCCGCGCCACGCTGTCGACGAACGACGCCAGCTCGATCGCGAGCGGCTCGCCCTTCTCGATCGGGATCGCGTGCACCGGGATCGAGCTGGTGTCGCCGGGCTTGGCCAGGCCGATCTTCAGCTTCAGGCCGTAGGCGATGAGGTCGCTCTTCCTCACGAGGTGGCCCGCCTGGTTCATGAAATCGAGGGACAGGTAGGCGTTGTCCTGAAACACCCGGATCTCGCGGTTTTTCTTCAGGCTCAGGCGGCTGGCGCTGAGGTTGGCCACGCAGCCGTTCTCGAATTCGATGCGCGCGTTGGCGATGTCCTCCGTCTTCGAAAGCACGTTGATGCCCACGCTGTCGATCCGGCGGATCGGCGATTTCACGAGCGCGAGCACGATGCCGATGTCGTGGATCATCAGGTCGAGGACGACGCCGACCTCGGTGCCGCGCGTCTGGTAGGGCGCGAGCCGTTCCGTGGTGATGTACTGGGGCCGGCTCGCCTCCTTCTCCAGGTAGCTCATCACGGGATTGAAGTGCTCGACGTGGCCGACCTGCACGAGGCTGCCGGCCGCCCGGGCCGCGGCGAGCACCTCCTCGGCCTCGGCCAGCGACGCGCAGAGCGGCTTCTCGATCAGCAGGTGGCACCCCCGGGCCAGCAGCGGCAGGGCGACCGCGGCGTGGCGGTCGGTGGGGACCACCACCGAAACGGCGTCGCAGGCCGCCCCGAGTTCCTCGAGCGTGGCGAACCGGCGGCACCCGTGCCGGGCGCAGATCTCGGCGGCCCGGGCGTCGTCCGTCTCATAGATTCCCGCCAGCTCCGCGGCCGGGAGCGAGGCATAGATGCGGGCGTGGTGCTGGCCGAGCGAGCCCACGCCGGCCACGCCGCAGCGGATCCGGCCCGATCGGGTTTTGGGTTCTGGGTTCTGGGTTTTGGGTTCGGACATCGGGAAAGAGGCGCTGGCGCCATCGCGGTTCTCTCAACTCACAACCCAAAACTCAAAACCCAAAACCGCGGGCTCACATCGGCCGCAGGACGCCGTCGTGCAGGAGGAGCCGGCGGTCGCACCGCGCCGCATGGTCGGGGTTGTGGGTCACGAGCGCGAGCGCCGCGCCCTGCGCGGAGCAGGCGCCGAGCAGGGCGTCGACCACGGTCTCGCCAGTGTGCTCGTCGAGGTTGCCGGTCGGCTCGTCGGCCAGGATGACCCGGGGCGCATTCATCAGCGCCCGGGCGATGGCGACGCGCTGGCGCTCGCCGCCGGAGAGCTGGGACGGCAGGTGGCGCGCCCGCTCGGCCAGGCCCACGCGGGCGAGCAGCTCGCCGGCGCGCGCGCGCTCGGGGGCCCCGACGCGGCCGAGCATGCGCCGCGCCATCAGCACGTTCCCCAGCGCGTCGAGCTCGGGGATCAGGTAGTACGCCTGGAACACCATGCCGAGGAACCGGGCGCGCAGGCCGGCCAGCGCGTTGATGCCGCGCCCGGCCAGGACGACGCCGTCCCAGCGGATCTCGCCGCCGTCGGGCGCGTCGAGCCCGGCCAGCAGGTTGAGCAGCGTCGTCTTGCCCGAGCCGGATTCGCCGCGGATGCCCACGCTTTCGCCCGCGGCGACCGTCAGGGCCGCCGCGCGCAGCACCTCGATCACGCGGTCGCCGCTGCGATAGCTCTTGCGCAGGCCTTCGGCGGTGAGGATGGGATCAGGCATCGGGATGCGCGCCCTCGCGGAAAATCGGGACGCTGGGCGGCGGCCTATTCATTGCGCAGGGCATCCACCGGTTTGAGCCGCGCGGCCCGCCACGCGGGCAGCAGCCCGGCCAGGGTCGCGATGACGACCGAGCTGGCGATGATCAGGGCGAAGTCATGCGCCGAGTAGCTGAGCGGCAGGTTGGAGAACTGGTAGAACCGCAGGAGGGCGGCCTCGCTCTGGGTGATGCGGGCGAACGCGTGCATGATCTCGTTGCGGAAGCTGAGCGCGAGCACCGCGAACCCGATCCCGAGGATCGTGCCCGTCACGCCGATGAGGAAGCCCTGGAAGCAGAAGCAGGCCGCGACCTGGCGGGGTTTGCCGCCCAGGGCGCCGAGCAGGCCGATCTCGCGGGTCTTGCGCACCACCGCGATGAGCAGCGAGCTGGTGATGGCGAACGCCGCCACGAGCACGATGAAGAGCAGCAGGAAGAACAGCATGTTCTTCTCGAGCTGGATCACGAAGAGGAAGTCGCGATGGCTCTCGATCCAGGACACCGCGCGGTCGGCGCCGTCGAACAGCGCGTTGAGCCTCGCCGCGAACTCGTCGGAATCGACCCCGGGCTGCAGCCGGACGGTCACGCCGTGGACGCCGTGGTCCAACCCGTACAGGTCCTGCATCAGGCGCAGCGAGCAGATCACGGTGTTGCTGTCGACCTGGTCCCACCCGGTGTCGAAGATGCCGGCGATGCGCACCGAGCGCGGCAGGAGGATCTCGTCCTGCTTCAGCCGCTCGAGCAGCAGGGGCGAATAGACATCGACCTTCTGGCCGACGCGCGCGCCCAGCGAGGCGGCCAGTCCCGAGCTGAGAAAGACGGAATCGTCGTCGAGATCCTCCACCCGGCCGACGACGAGGAATTTCGCCAGTGGCACGACGCGCTGCGCGGATGCGACGTCCATGCCGTGGATGACCGGGAACGAGGGCCGGTTGCCAGCCTGGAGCAGGACCATGCCCTGGGCATAGGGGGTGACGGCGACCACGCCCGGCAGGCTGCGGATCTTCGCCATGACCGCGTCCTGGTCGTACATGATGCCGCCGTTCTCGACCCGGACGTCGCCATTGGTCTCGA
>CAZKDK010000108.1:0-10565 GCA_964551145.1 uncultured Opitutaceae bacterium
ATGGCAGGTATTTGCTCCCTGGCGATGGGTAGTCTGGCATTCTCGCCCAGAAAATCCTCCTGCATGTCCAGAACCAATAAAGCTGTTGTCGGGTTTTCATAGGTTTGGATTGCGGTTCCTTTGGTTGCAAAGTTGAAGCCGGTAAGCATTAAACACAAGGGAACTGCCAACATTAGCCGCTTCATATTAAACGCCTTATATAACGATATTGCAGTGGACCGCCAAGGATCTCAATTGCTTCACTATGACATTCAAGGCCAGAGGGTATGAGGTGGCCGGGTTGAGAACCGCGGTGGTCTCAAGGACCCGACCATCGTATCGAAACCAAGACCGCTGCCATCAATACCACCGTGGCATCGGATGTCGAGTCCGCGGCGGTTGTCTCCTCCGGCGTCATATTCCTCGGCATCGATGTGGCCGGGGCGGCTGCGGTCCGTCGCGCGGTTCGGGCCGGGGGAGGTCTTGCGCCGGTCGATTTGGCCGTGCCGAGCCGTCCTGTCAGCCCTGGGTTTGGCGACGGCTGAAGCTCGCAACGCAAGCGGCCAACGCCCGCCTTCGCCCTGCGGGCTTCGGCGCGGCATTTTTCGGCGGAACCGAAAAATGGCGGAGCTCGTGCAACCGCCAAACGGTGAGCCAGCCACCCGCAATCCTCGGTTTCGAAGACCGATGCTCCATCCAGTCGAGCTATCACCCCGGATCGATCACGTGCGCTCTTGCAGAACCGCAATGCCGGTCGCCGGTCAAGGCTGGGCTTCGGGCTACGGCACGGCCGGGGTGTTCTCGACCAGGGCCTGCTTGACCCACACGCCGAACTCCGGCGTCGGCGTGTAGTTCCAGTCCGCGACCAGGCAGGGCCGGGCGGTCGGATGGAAATCCCACGCCGTCCAGTTCCAGCGATGCGCCTCCAGCACCGCGAGCATCCCGCGATTCCATTGCTCGTCGTCCAGGCGCCACTCCGGCGGGAACGGCCACATCCGCTCGTCGGATCCGAATTCCGTGACGATGATCGGCAGCTTCTCGGCAAACGCCTCCATCCGCGCGGTCCACTGTGCGGTCGTCTCCCGGCCGATCTCCTCGTAGGCGTGCGGATAGGGATGCACCCCGTAGACGACCCCCGCGCCGTCCGGATCCGCGAGCTGCCGGCCCTCCAGGATGCCCTCGACCTGGTACGCCCAGTTGATGCCGCCGGCGACGATGATGTTCTTCGCGCCGGTCGAGCGGACCGCGGCCATCAGCGCCGGCAGGCCCACCGCCTCGTAGCGCAGCGTGACGTTCGTCCGCTTGTCGACCTCGGTGATCGGACCTCCCTTGAACCACTGGTCCCAGGTGACGTGCGACGGCTCGTTGTAGAGATCGAACAGCACCGCGGGATTGCCCGCGTAGACCGGCGCGACGGCCTGCCAGAAGGCGATGCTGTTCCGGTCCGGCAGATCGTGCTGGCCGATGTTCCTCCCCCACTCGCCCGCGTCGGACCAGTGCAGGTCCAGCATGATGTACGCGTCGTGGGCCGAGCAAAAGTCGACCAGCTGCTTCACCAGCGCGCGGTAACCGGCACCCCCGTCCGCCTGCCCGGGCGCCTTGCCGAACCAGCGGTCCTGCGTCAGCGGCAGCCGGATCAGGTTCGCGTGCCAGTCGACGACCGCGACCTCGACGGTCCTGAGGATGTGCCCGTTGCTGTCATCGGACCACTCCATGCCGGCGCAATTCACGCCGCGCAGGCGCACGGGCGCGCCGAGGTCGTCCTGCAGCTGGTTGCCGACCACCCGGAGCGGCCGCGGGGCCGCAGCCAGGCCGGCCGCCGTCATGAGCCCGGCCGCAAGACCCCGCATGATCCGCCGCCGCCCGCCTGAGAATCTTTCCGCCGTCATCGTAAGCTCCTTGGATATTCCTGGATTTGCCGCGTGTGCTGCCCGATCCGCGCCGCCGGGAGTGAAACCGTCCATTCGGTCCGGGCCGGCACCAATGTCAACGCCGTGACCGGTTTCCTTCCCGTGACAGCCGGGGCCGCGAGGCTGACCCAGCCTCCTCACGCCAGTTGCTACATGCGACGATGACGTCGCGTCCCCAGCATCCGACGTCCTGGAGCGGCGACGCCCCCTGGGCTCCGAAGGCCTGGCGAAGGAGGCCCGTCGCCGGTTCTCCCCGTGACCGCCGAGGTCACGAGGCTGATCCGCATCCTCTACGCCGCCCGGCGCAGGACCGCGCGGAGTTCCCGGCCTCCGGGACGCTCGGCGACCGCCAAACCCGCGGCAGCGGCCCGGTCGAGGGAGGCCTGGAACGTCTCCCCCGAGACATGCCCGCGGGGCTCGATGAGCAGGACGTCGCCCCCCGGCCGAAGCGCCGCCGCCAGCGCCCGCAGGAACCCGTCCTGGTCGCCGACCTCGTGCAGCATGTAGATCAGCACCGCGAGATCGATGGTGCCGGCAAGATCGCCGATCCCAAGGTCGCCGCCGGGCGCGCAGACGCGGGCGTCGATGCGGTCGGCCAGTCCGGCCCGCCCGGCGCGCCGCCGGAGGCCGGCGATCATCTTGGGCTGCAGATCCACGGCCACGACCCGGCCGCGGGGCCCGACCAGCCGCGCCAGCTCGAGCGTGAAGAACCCCATGCCCGGGCCGGGTTCGAGCACGCGCATGCCCTCCCGTACGTACGGCGCCAGCCGCGCGCGCGGGTTGTCAAACAGCCGGCGCACCGGCGAGGCCAGCAGGTAACCGAGCCACCAGGGGCAGGTGTGATTCGCCATGGTAGCCTCCTTTTTGGAGGTCGTCCGAATACCCATCAACGTTTTCCGGTGGAGGGCGCGGCGGCGTCCGCGCCGATCCCCCGTCTGGCGGCGACAGCGCGCCGCCCTCCAGAATTCGGGAGTCTCCGGGCGACCTCTGGACACCGTGGGTGGCGCTCCGCAAGGATGGGGTCAAGCCGCCGCCGCGGAGGCCGGCCGGCTTGCGTCTGCCCGCCTTCCCGGTTCACTTATCTCCAAGCAATGAAACACTACGATTTCGCCGAACGACTCCGCCCGCTCTGGGACAAGGCGTGCACGCTCTACGCCCAGGGCCGGCGCAGCGCCGACACCTTCTTCACGCCCGATGAGGTCGGATGGCTCGCTGCGAACGGCCTCACGGCGCAGCATGTCTACGATTACGCCGAGGACTTCACCGGCGGCGGCGAGCCCACCTGGGACACGGCCCTCGCGATCGAGCTGGTCCGCCGCGACTATTTCCTCAACGCCCAGGGTGGCCGGCCCTCGAAGACCGTGCTCGACGAGGCCGGGCTCCCGGCCAAGGACGCCAGCGTCCGCGGCATCGAGTGGCTGCCGCGCATCATCCCGAAGGCCCGGGCCAAGCTGCGCGGCGAGCTGCCCGCCTCCCTCATGTATTGCTGCGGCGGCGACCGCAGGTTTTTCAAGGCGCACGATATCCACCCGGCCGAGTTCCTGAGCCTGATCTGGCGCCATGAGCGCGACGACGCGGGCGTGGTCGACTGGGTGGCCCGGCGCAGCGACGCGGCCTGAGGCCCGGGCCGACCCGCGCGCCGACGGTTGGGCGGGCTTGGTGCCGTCGCCGGGCGAATCGCCAATCTTGGTCTGGCGGCAAAGAGGCGCACGAGACGCGCGATCCCTCCGTCGTGCTTTCATGCCCGGCCGCGCCTGGCGGCGCCGGCCAGAAACGGGTTGTCAGCTATTAAATGACAACTTCGGGTTCGTCGGAGGCAGACGGATGCCGCACGGGCGGAGCGGGTTTTGGACCCGCCGGTCCACGGTGGGGAGCGGCGACGCCCCCATGGGCTCCGACCTGTCCGCCGTCGCCGTGGCGAAGGCGAAAGGCCGGGCGAAGGAAGCCCGTCGCCGGTTTCGATCTCCGGAAACGCGACCAGGGCGTCGCGTCTCCAGAATCAGTCGACTGCAGCCGCTTGAACTCCGCTTGTTCGGATCTCGGATTCCGGCATCGCCACGCCTATAGCGGACAGGACACCCCGCCCCAACATCCGCGATTGATTTCATTCATCGCCGGGAGGGGACCGCGCGACCGGAGACCCGTTTTCATCGCGGTCCGTTTGACTGGCGCGGCGGTTCGCCCACGTTTGCCCCACCTGCGCACCCGCTCTCCGGTTCCTTAGCCCGATTCGCGCCATGTCCTCCTATCAGTTGAACATCAACGGGCGGTCCCACACCGTGGAAGCGCCCCCCGACATGCCCCTGTTATGGGCCCTGCGGGATCTCCTCGACCTCAAGGGAACCAAATACGGCTGCGGCATCGGCCAGTGCGGCGCCTGCACCGTGCAGGTCAACGGCGTGCCGACCCGGTCGTGCCAGGCCCCCGTCTCGACGGTCGCGCGCATGAGGATCACCACCATCGAGGGCCTGTCGGCCGACGGCTCCCATCCGCTGCAGCGGGCCTGGAACGAGCTTGACGTGCCGCAATGCGGCTACTGCCAGGCCGGCCAGCTCATGACCGCCGCCGCGCTCCTCGCCGGCAATCCCCGTCCCACCGATGCCGACATCGACGATGCCATGGCGGGCAACCTTTGCCGCTGCGGCACTTACCTGCGCATCCGCGCGGCCATCCACCGCGCCGCGGACCTCGCGGCCAGCGCATAAGGAGGCACCATGAGCACCACTTCCCTGCCGGTCATGGACCGCCGGTCCTTCCTGCGCGTGTCCGGCCTCGCCGGCGGCGGCTTGCTGCTGGGACTCTATCTCAAGGGCGGCGCGCGCGTGTTCGCCGCCGCCGCCGAGGAATCCACCGCCGATTTTGCGCCCAACGCCTTCATCCGCATCACGCCCGACGGCATCGCAACGATCATGGCGAAAAATCCCGAGGTCGGCCAGGGCGTGAAGACCTCGCTGCCCATGATCATCGCCGAGGAGCTCGACATCGACTGGCGCAGCGTGCGCATCGAGCAGGCCCTGAGCGAACCCGCCCTCTACGGCGCCCAGTTCGCCGGCGGCAGCATGGCCACCCCCCTGAACTGGGACGGGCTGCGCCGCGCGGGCGCCGCCGCGCGGGAGATGCTCGTGCGCGCGGCCGCGCAGACTTGGGGCGTGCCGGAATCCGAGTGCACGACCGAGGCGGGCGCCGTCATCCACCGGGCGAGCGGCCGCCGGCTCGCTTACGGCCAGCTCGTCGCCGCCGCTGCCAAGCTGTCCCCGCCCGACCTTGCGACCGTCAGGCTCAAGGATCCGAAGGATTACCGGATCATCGGCCGATCGATTCCCGGCGTGGACAATCCCGCGATCGTCACCGGCCAGCCGCTCTTCGGCATCGACGTGGCCCTGCCGGGCATGCTCCACGCCGTCTACGAAAAATGTCCGGTCTTCGGCGGCAAGGTGGTCAACGCCAACCTCGACCGCATCCGCGCCATGCCCGGCGTGCGCCACGCGTTCGTCGTCGACGGGGGCGGCGACCTCAGCGGCCTGCTCGGGGGCGTGGCCATCATCGCCGATACCTGGTGGGCCGCGCAATCGGCCCGCCGCCAGCTGCGGGTGACGTGGGACGAGGGCCCGACCGCCGCGCAGGGCACCGACGAGTTCGCCCGGCGCGCCGCGGAACTCGGACCAAAGCCCGGCGCGACGACGCTGCGCAACGACGGCGACGTCGCCGCCGGCCTGCAGGGGGCCGCGCACGTCGTCGAGGCGGCCTACTCGTATCCGTTCATCGCGCACGCCGACCTCGAGCCGCAGAACTGCACCGCGCATCTCCACGACGGCCTGGTCGAGATCTGGGCCCCGACGCAGAACCCCCAGTCCGGCCGCGAGCTCGTCGCCCGCACCCTCGGCGTCCCGGAAAAGGCCATCACGATCCACCTGACCCGCATCGGGGGCGGTTTCGGCCGGCGTCTCCGGAACGACTACATGGTCGAGGCGGCGTTCATCGCCCAAAAGGCCGGCGCCCCGGTGAAGCTGCTGTGGACGCGCGAGGACGACCTGCGCCACGACTTCTACCGACCGGCCGGATTCCATTTCCTCAAGGGCGGCGTCGATGCCGCCGGCCGGCTGGTCGCCTGGCAGAACCATTTCGTCACCTTCGGCCGGGACGGGCGCGCCGCCGACAGCGCGGGCCTGTCGGATCACGAGTTTCCCGCGCACTTCCTGCCGAACTACCGGCTGGACGTGACCTACCTGCCGCTCGGGGTGCCGACCGGGCCCCTGCGCGCCCCCGGCAGCAACGCCCTCGCCTGGGTGATGCAGTCGTTCATCGACGAACTCGCCCACGCCGCCGGCCAGGACCCGGTGCAGTTCCGCCTGGCGCTGCTGGGCGAGCCGCGCGTCGTCCCGTGGCCCGGAGACCGGCGCGGGGGCGGCTACGATGCCGGGCGCATGGCCGGAGTGCTCAAGCTGGTCGCGGAAAAATCCGGGTGGGGGCGCGCGACTCCGAAGGGCCGCGGCCTGGGCGTGGCCTTCCATTTCAGCCATCTGGGCTATTTCGCCGAGGTGGCCGAGGTTGCGGTCGACGCGAACGGGACGCTCAAGGTGCCCAAGGTTTGGGTGGCGGCCGACGTCGGCAGCACGATCATCAATCCGAGCGGCGCCCTAAACCAGGTGCAGGGCTCGGTCATCGACGGGCTGAGCGGCGCCTGGCTGCAGGAGATCACCATCGAGCGCGGCCGCGCCCAGCAGGCCAACTTCGACGCGTACCCGCTGCTGCGGATCACCGACGCCCCCCAGGTCGAGGTGCATTTTCTCAAGACCGAGCATCCCCCGACGGGCCTCGGCGAGCCCGCGCTGCCGCCGGCGGTTCCCGCCATCTGCAATGCCATCTTTGCCGCCACCGGAAAGCGCCTGCGCACCCTGCCGATCAGCAAGACCGACCTCCGCGTCGCCTAGATTCCGCCGCCGGCCTTCCCCGCAACAGCCGAGGTCACGAGGCTGACCAGCCTCCTCACGTCGGCCGTTGTCATCCGACCACGACCACCACGCTGTAGGGCGCCTGTCTTGCCCGTTCGACAAGCTCAGGGCCCCGAGCCTGTCGAGGGGCAGGCGCCGCCCCAAATTCGGCCGGTGCAAGACACCGGCCCTACATTCTGCCTGGGCACGCGACGTGGGCGTCGCGTCCCCATGATCCGAGTTCCTGGAGCGGCGACGCCCTCGTCGCCGGTTCCGAAAGCGGGCGCGTCGCTTATTCCGCCCCGCCGCCGCTCGTCCAATATTGGTTCGCCCCGGCCGGCCCGGGGGTGGCATGACGGCAGCCTCATGTACTCCGTCGTGCTCTACACCTGCGGCGTTGTGAACGCCCTGTTCACCGCATTTCACCTCTTTCTCGGCGCCGCCATCGCCAGGCTGCCCTCGCTCGCCCCGAGCTATCGCGCGCTCATGCAGGCGCTCAACGTTAGCGGCTTCCTGCTCATCGCGTTCCTGGCCGTGGCCTTTCTCGCCTGCCAGGCGGACCTCCGTTCCCGGCTCGGCCGCGCGACGATCCTGCTGGGCGCCCTGCTCTACCTCACGCGCGCCCTCGGCGAGATCGTGATCTTCCCGGCAGTCAATCCGGTCATCGTCACGCTCTGCGTGGTTGCCGGCGCCCTGCACCTGGCGGCGCTGCGCGCGCCACGCGCGTCCGTCTGACGCCGGCCGGCCCTTCCATCCACCAGCCAATCAACGGCCGGCAGCGCTAGCTCGTTTCACGAGATCCCGCCCGCCCGGCTGGCGGCCGCGGCGAAGAGCCCGCTTGACCCGTCTACGGCTTCACAGTTCATCCTCGACCGCATGACCATCAGCCAGCTGGCCCGGAAGCACGGGCTCTCGCGCTCGACCCTGCTGTATTACGATCGCATCGGCCTGCTCCGGCCCGCCGGCCGCCTCGGCAACGATTACCGGCACTACGACGCCGACGCGGAACGCCGCCTCGGCCAGATCCGCCTCTACCGCCAGACCGGCCTGCCGCTGCGGGAGATCCGCCGCCTCCTCGAGCGGCCCAAGCGGGATCTGGCCGGCGCGCTTGAGCGCCAGCTCCACGAGGTCCTGTCGCAGATGGAGGCGTTGCGCGGCCGCCAGCGCGTCATCGTCGAGCTGCTCAAGGGCCGCCGCCTGCTCGACCGGGTGCCCAACATGGACAAGGCCAAGTGGGTCCGGCTCCTGCGCGCCTCGGGGTTCACCGACGAGGATCTCGGGCGCTGGCACCAGGACTTCGAGCGCACGGATCCCGAGTACCACCAGCGCTTCCTGGAATTCCTCGGCATCGCCCCCGCCGAGATCGACTCCATCCGCGCCTGGGCGCGGCAGACGGCGGCGGGAGCGAAGGCGGAAAACCGCTAATGCTCGCTAATGGCCGCTAATTCGGATCCGGAGTTCCTGGTTTCTATTCGCCAGCAGACCGGCGTATCTGTCGAAATCCGCGCTCTTCCCATAGCCGAACAGATTCCGCCGGTCAGTGACTGGCGCCACGCTCAATCCAGCCGGAGCGCGGCCGCCGGGCTCTTCTGCGGCTGGCAAAAAAGAGGCCCACCGCAATGGGTGGGCCTCGATTGTCGAAGCGGACTGCACGCGCCGAATCACGTCGCGTCAGCGGAACCGGTACGTGATCGACAGCCGCGCATTGAGCGGCGTTCCCGGAACGATGACCGACGAACTGCGCGAGGCGAAGATATACCTTTTGTTCAAAAGATTGTCGATGTTGAGCTGGTACGTGAAGTGCTTGGTCGCGTAGGCCAGCGAAGCGTCCACCAGCGTGCGGGGCGGCAGGAAGCCGAAACAGACCTGGCTGCCGCTGTTGTCGTCGATGGCCCGCCGTCCCAGGTAGTTGACGCCGACGCCAAGCGACAAGCCTTTGAGGCTCGGCTGCGTGAACGTGTAGCGCATCCACATGGAGAAGGTATTCTCGGCGACGTTGTTGACCGGAATGTCGCTGTGCACCTTACCGTCGAAAGGCTGCACGATCAGGTTCCAGGGCCGGGCCAGAGCAATGTGGGCCTTGAAGACCGAATACGCGCCAAAGATGTCGATATTCCGGCTGATCTTGACGGAGTAGTCGCCGTCAAAGCCGCGCGACGTTTCGCCGCCGACGATCACAAACGTCCCATCCTGCGGGAAGCTCGGCACCGTGTTGTTGAACTGGACGACGTCGAAGTAGCTGAGGTTAAAAGCCACCCGACCGTCGAACCAGGTCGTCTTCAGGCCTCCTTCCTTCTGCCGGCCCTGGCTGGGCGGGTTCAAAATGCCGGCGCCATTGAAGCCGGTGGAGGCGAAGTTGCTGTTCTCGCCGTAGAAGACCGAGACATTCTTCACCGGCTTCACAACGATGCCGAACTGCACGATGTTCTTGTAGAGCTCCTGGTCGGGCGCATAGGAGGTCGACGTAACGCCGGTCGTCTGGTTGAAATTGACGGCGGTCTGTGATGACGCGAATCGACACCGCGATAAACCGTAATTTGCGATCACGCGGTTGTCGAAGAAGCTTGCGGTTTCAAGGGCATACACCTTGGCAAAGGTCTGCGCCACGTCGAGCACCTGGCACGGCGTTTGGTTGAAATTCACGTTCACGATGTTGGCCGCCGAATTGATCGCCGCATAATTGAACGGATCGAGCTTGTTGACCACGGCGTTGTTCCCGCTCTTGTCGAAGAACCGGGTCCGTTGCGGGTAGTCGAGCGCATCGGCGCCCACCAGGAGCTTGTGGGAAACCGGGCCGGTATCGAACGTGAAGGCGTAGTCGTTCTGGACCTCGCGCCGCCCGAAATGAATGGCATCGACGGCCGTGAGATTGCGGGTGAGCAGCATGCCCGGCGTGTAGTTTGCCGGGATGATGTAGCCCGGAATGCCGGTCACCGTCAGGGTGCCGCCAGTCAACGGGTCCGTGACCGTCTGGGTCGTGTTGTTCGTGGCATTGAAGATGGCCTCGATTTTCCGCTGGTCGTCCTTGGAATCGAACGCGGCGAGGCGGATATTCAGCCAATCGGCCGGACGGGTCGTGAACTGGCCCCACAGGCGGTAGAAGCTGTCTGTGCGCCAAACCTGGGGATTGTTGCCGCTGATATTCCAGTCTCTGGGTATGGCCATGATCTGGCCGGTCCGCCCGTCAAGCGGGATGCCGTTATAGGAGGAATAATGGCTGTCGAATTCCTCGAACTTGACCCAGACCTCGGTGTCCTTGCTGAACCGGTACGCCAGCATGGGCAGGATCGAACTCCGGTTCTCGTACGTGTAGTCGAAGTAGCCTTTGGAGTCCTGCCGCGCGACCAGCAGACGGAAGCTGAGCTTGCTGCCGGGAGCGACCGGGCCGCCGACGTCAAAGTCGGCGCGGTTGGCATCCCACATGCCGACCTGGACACTGATCGAACCCACATTATAGTCGGTCGGGGTTTTGGAGATCTTGTTGATGACGCCGCCAACGGTCGAGGCCTGGTTGGCTACGAAGATGGCCGCCGGGCCTTTGATGATCTCCACGTGATCGACCAGATTGAGGTCGGTGTTCTTGTCGGTCGAGGTGAGGAAACCGTCGACGAAGTCACCTTCGCCGACGAACCCGCGAATCATGTACCGGTCGACCGACCAGGTGATGGTCCCGGTTTGCGCGCCGCCGACATACAGGAGCGATTTGGACAATATCGTGGGACTGGCATTGTCGATGAAGACCTTG
>CAZKDK010000109.1:0-10415 GCA_964551145.1 uncultured Opitutaceae bacterium
CGCTACTCGCTACTCGCTACTCGCTACTCGCTACTCGCTACTCGCTACTCGCTACCCGCTATTGCCTGATGAACGTCGCAAAATCGTGGACTGCGAAGCTCGACGACTACGTGATCGACCTCGCCTGGTCGCCCGACGCCGGGATGCTCGCGGCGGCCTCGGCGGCCGGCCCGGTCGCGCTGTTCGACGGAACGAGCGGCGCCCGGCTTCATGAATTGGCTGGCCACGCGGACGGGACCAACGCGGTGGCCTGGATGCCGGCCGGCCCCGTGCTCGCCAGCGGAGGGCAGGACGGCTGCGTGCGATTTTGGAACGCCTCCGGCGGAAACCAGACTGCAGAGGTCAAACTTGGCGCGGCCTGGGTCGAACAGCTGGCGTGGAGGCCCGGGCCCGGCGCATCCTGCCTCGCAGCCGCCGCGGGCCGCAGGCTCAGTTTCATCGGACCAGTCGGGGAGATCACGCATGCGTTTGCCGATGCCCCCAAGACGCTTTCCGCACTGGCCTGGGATCCGCGGGGCGGCGGCGTCGCGGTGGCCTGGTTCGGCGGCGTGTGCGTCTGGGACGGCACTGACTTTCATTCGCGCCACCAATACGTCACCGCCGGCGGCGTGCAGGCGCTGTGCTGGTCGCCCGACGGCCGCTGGCTGGTGGCGGGCGCGCAGGATAACGCCGTCCATTTGTGGCTGCCGGAGGAGGACCAGGAATTCCACATGAGCGGCTACGAGACGAAGGTTCGCGAGCTGTCCTTCAGCCCCGACAGCCGCTGGCTCGCCACCGGCGGCGCGCGCGACGCCTGCGTGTGG
Organism: uncultured Opitutaceae bacterium; assembly: GCA_964551145.1. Lineage (GTDB taxonomy): Bacteria > Verrucomicrobiota > Verrucomicrobiia > Opitutales > Opitutaceae > Fen-1467. Next base: position 804 of record CAZKDK010000109.1, read on the forward strand.
GATTGCTCCGGCGCCGGCCCCGAGGGCCGCGAACCGCTCGCCCTGCCGCACGCCGATCGCGTCTGCGGCGTCGCCTTCCAGCGCCGCGGCGGGCTGCTGGCGACTGCGGCCCAGAGTAACGAGGTCAATCTGTGGGACCCGGCCCGCGGCGAGGCGCCCGTCGCCTCGGTCCGCCTGACGGCCCCCGCCTCACAGCTGGCCTGGAGCCCCGACGACACCCGGCTCGCGATCGGCTCGCAGCAGGGTGGCGTGCTGGTGCTGCGGGTCGACGCGTAGGCGCTGGACCTCGTTGACCGTAGGGCCCGGCGCCATCGTCCGGTTGGCAGCCGACGCGGGTAGGCGCTGGCGATCCGCGATCCGGCCTCGCGATCCCGGCTGGCACGAGGCCGGAAGGCCGACTTCCGAAGCGCCCCGGGGCGACCTCCGGCGCGCCCTCGTCAAAAGAAGGCGTGCGCCGGCGGGAGGCCCGTGCTTGGTTGGCCGGCGATGCCGGACCGCCCTTCGCTGATCGAAATCTTTCTCGCCGCGCTGCGGCTGGGCTGCACCTCGTTTGGCGGGCCGGTCGCGCATCTCGGGTACTTCCGGACGGAATACGTTGGGCGCCGCCGCTGGCTCGACGACGCTCACTACGCCGATCTCGTCGCGCTGTGCCAGTTCCTGCCCGGCCCGGCGAGCAGCCAGGTCGGTTTCGCCGTGGGCTGGCTGCAGCGCGGGCTGGCGGGCGGCCTGGCGGCGTGGGTGGGATTCACGCTGCCCTCGGCCGCGCTGATGACCGCGTTTGCCCTTGGGGTCGCCCGGCTCGGTCCCCTCGGCGCGGCCGGCTGGCTGCAGGGGCTGAAAACGGCGGCTGTCGCCGTGGTCGCGCAGGCGGTCTGGCTGATGGCGCTCAGGCTCTGTCCCGACCGGCCGCGGGCGACGCTGGCGCTCGGCGCGGCCGCGGTCCTGCTGCTCCTGGACGCGGCCTGGAGCCAGGTGGCGGTGATCGCGTTGGGCGCGGCCCTGGGCTGGTGGTGGTTCCGCGAGGAGAACGCGGCGGCGGCCGCGCCCGTTCCGGACGCCGGAAACCGGCGGGCCGGCGCGCTCGCGCTGGCGCTTTTTTTCCTGCTGCTGGCGGGTCTGCCGGTGGCGGCGCACCTCACGGGCAATCCCGGGCTGATGGTTTTTGACCGCTTCTACCGGGTCGGATCTCTGGTGTTCGGCGGGGGGCACGTGATTCTGCCGCTGCTCGAGCGTGAGGTGGTGGCGCCCGGCTGGCTCACCCACGATCAATTCCTGGCCGGGTACGGTGCGGCGCAGGCGTTGCCGGGTCCGCTGTTCACCCTTTGCGCGTACCTGGGGGCGCTGCTGCGCGTCGGCCCGGGCGGGTGGCTGGGCGCGCTGTGGGCGCTGACGGCGATCTTCCTGCCCTCGGTGCTGCTGGTGGCCGGCACGCTTCCGTTCTGGCACCAGCTGCGGCGCCGGCCCGGCGCGCAGGCGGCCCTGCGGGGGGCAAACGCAACGGTCGTCGGGGTGTTGGTGGCTGCGCTTTACCACCCGGTGTGGACGTCGGGGATCGTCGGCGTGCGCAGCCTGGCCCTGGCGCTTGTCGCCTTTGTGGCACTGCAGGTCTGGAAGCTGGCGCCGTGGGCCGTCGTGATCGCGGCGGCTGCGCTGGGTCAGGCGTTTCTCTGAACCGGCGGCGCAGGCGACTGCATTTTCGCGAAACATCGTCCCGCCCGCGGCGTCAATGATCAGGTGAATCCCGCCCTGCGATCCCCCGCCGGCTGGCCGCGCCTGCTGGAACTTGGACTATTGGCCGCGGGCCTGCTGGCGGGCCTGGCGGCGTGCGAGAGCGGGCGCCCCGGGCCGTCGCCGGAGGCCCGGGAGCACGGCGCCGAGAGCGCTGCGAACGCGATTCCGCGGATGGAAGCCCGGGCGACGTTCTTCTCCGGGCAGGTCGAAGCCGAGATCCTGCTGGCTCGCGCCGATGCCCGCTGGCGGCGCCCGGAGGACTCGAACCAGCCTGCCGGCCGCCGGGACGGCGGCGGGTCGTCCGGCCGTGTCGGCGGGTTCGGGAGCGGCGGGCACGGCGGCCACCGCGGGGGTGGCGGCCGCGGCGGTCCGCCGCCGAACGACGGTGCCGGCGATGAGCAGGCGCGGGCCCCGATTCACGCCAGCAACCTTCCGGGCGCGGCCCTGCGCCTGCGCCTGACGAACCATGGCGGCGAGGCCGTCGACGTGGAGGTGCTGGATTTTGACTCCTCGCTCGGCGACTTTGTCGTCGAGCCGCCCAGGATCACGCTGCCGCCGGGCAAACCGATCGAGGCCGAGCCGATGGTTTCGCGGCTCGGCGTGGGCACCGGGGAAATTCCGCTCACAATCCGGCTGCGCCTCAACGGCCGCAACGAGCAGCAGGTGCTGACGCTGCGGACGGTCAGCGAGCCGGCCCCGGCGCCGGCGCCACCGACCGCGCCAGCCGCCGGAACCGCCCCGGGCTGACCGCCGGCGGGGAGTCCGTCCGATCCCGTTTCAACTCGCGGGAGCCGCGCGGCGTCCTCTGGATCTATTCCGGAGGCTTGGACGGCAAAGGCGTCCCGGCCTTGATGATCTCGACCGCCTGGGCGAACCGCTTTTGAAATGTCGCCTCGGTCAGGGTCGTGGCGATATTGGTCGAGAGTCTGCGCTTGGTGACAACCGTCACCTGGGTATGGCCATTGTCAACGGGGTCGATCCACGCGCCCATGACCGTGCCATAGGAGACGAGATTCATACCGCTGCTGGTCAGCATATAGCCATCCTGGCGGTGCTCTTCGATGGCGTCGGCCCCCTCCCAACGAAAGACGGCCTTCGCGATGTCCCACGCCTGGTCGGCGGTCACCGGATAGACGGCCTTGGTCCCCTTGTCCTTGGAAACAGCGACGTCACCCATCGTCGCGCATCCGCTCAGCCAGACCAAACTCAGCGCCAGCTCCGAGATCTGCCATGTTCTTTTGTGCATTTGGAATTCCCCTGTTGTTCTTGTGCGCGACTGCAGTGATAGCCTCCGCCCGGGAATGCAGGCAAGGCATCTCAGTGCCCCGCGACCCGCCCCTCCCGAACCGGCCGAATGTCCGTGCGACCGCCGGCGGGCCAAGCGGGCCCTCCGCGGACATGCCGCGGGCCCGTCGCCGGTGTTCCTGCACAAACCCTTCACTTTTGACGAGCTCAAGACGGCGATCGCCCAGCTCGGCTGACGCCGGGCCGGTTGCCGCTCCGCGGGGCCAACCGCGCCAATCTGCGGCCTCGGGGCTTCGCGCCCGCCACGAGTCCGAAACTTGTTTTCAATCGGGGGAATACTCATCAGCATGACCGCATGGATCACGCGATTCTGGTTCAGCTCGGCTGGGCCGTGGTCATCGTCGCTGTCGGCGGCCTCATTGGCATCGGCCTCGTTCTGCTGGCGGCGGCGTATCTTCCACGACTCATCGACCGCCTCACTCCAAACCTCGACGAGGGCAAAGAGATCGCCCGTGGGAATCAGGCTGTGGCCCAGTATTTCGGCCTGGTAGTGGCCGGCTGTGTCATCGGCCTCAGCCTGGTCATAGCCGCCGCCGTGCTGGGCGGCCTGATCGCGGCGTTGGCCTGAAAATGCGCGCGGCGTTTCGCTGGTTCGCCCTGGCCGTGCTGGCGAGCGGCACCGGACTGATTTCCGTGGCGCACGCGAGGGGCGGCGGAGGCTGCCTCGCGGCCGGCACCCTCGTCGACACCCCCCTGGGGCAGGTGCCGATCGAGCGCCTCCAGGTTGGCGATGCCGTGGTCGGCCGGGATGCGGCCGGACAGCCGGTCCAGGCGACCGTGCGCGCCGTCACCGTCGTGAAACCCGGCGAGTTCTTCCTGCTGGAGGCCGGCGGGCGCGTGCTGCGGGCCACGGCCGAGCATCCCGTGCAAACGGCGCCCGGGACTTGGACACGCGCCGACCACCTCGCCGCCCACGCCACGCTCTACACCGCCGATGGTCCGACCGTTTTGGACCGGGTGGTGCGGCAGCCTGCTGCGGCGCCCGCCTACAATCTCATCGTCAGCCCGGGCGGGACGTTCTTCGCCGGAGGTTTCCTCGTCCACAACAAGGGCTGCTTTCTCCCGGACACGCCAGTGACCCTCGCCGACGGCACGACGCGCGCCATCAGCGCCCTGGTGCCCGGCGACATCGTGCTCGCGTTCGATAGCAACGATGCCGTGGTGCCGGCAACGGTGCGGATGGTGCTGACGCACGAGGTCGATGGCTATCTTGTCGCCCGGACCGAGACGCGGGAATTGCATGTCACCCGGGAGCATCCGTTCTATGTGGGCTCCGGCGTCTTCAAGACGGCCGAGGCCCTGCGGGTCGGCGATCGCATCGTGGTCTATGACGGCCACGCGCTGGCCGCGGAGACGCTGGTGGCACTGGAAAGCGTCTCCGCACGCGTGCGGGTCTACAACCTGCAGACCGACGAACCCCACACGTTCTTCGCCAGCGGCGCGGCGGTGCACAACAAGGGCGGCGGCTGTTTCGCCGCCGGCACCCAGATCCTCACGCCCGAGGGTCCGCGCCCAATCGAGTCGATTCACCTCGGCGACAGGGTGGTGGCCGTGGCGGCCGATGGCCGGCGCCAGACCGCCGCCGTGCGCGGTATCTATTTGAACCAGACGCGAACGGTGACGATCCACACCGATCACGGCGACCTGCGGACGACTGACGAGCACCCCCTCGGCCTCGCGGCCGGTGGTTTCGTGCCGGCGGGAGAGCTACCCCTCGGCGCCCGGCTGGCTACGTGGGACGGCCGGGCGCTGGTTCCGGCCAGCCTGCGGTCGCGCGAGTGGAGTGCCGCCACCGAACCGGTGTACACCCTCAGCGTCGGTGCCCCGCACACCTTCGTCGCAGACGGCTTCGTCGCGCACAACAAGGGCGGTGGGGGCGGATTTCACGGCGGCGGACACGGCGGCGGGTCGGGCGGCAATGCCGATCCTGGCATGGTCTTGATTGTTTTCGGAATCATCGTCGCGGTCGCAATAGTGTCGAAGCTGTCAAAGTCCTCGTCCGGCGCCGCCGGGGACGACGGGGAGGAGCTGGATTTCTGCTTCAGCCGCGGCCAGATCAAAGGGAAGCTGGAAAAGACCAGGAAACTCCTCGCCTTCATCAGCAAGGTGGATGACGCCTGGGCGGCGAGTCGCCTCGAGGGGCACACTGAGAGGGTATTCCGCCAACTGCAGGAATGCTGGGAAGCGAGGGCATATGACCCGATGAAGGACCTGCTGATGCCGGACCTCTACGCGGAGCACGTCGCGCAGCTCCAAGGGCTGCGCCAAACACACGAGGTGAATCGCATCGAGAATCTGCATGTGGAAGCGGTGGACATCGTGCACGTGAATTACACGCAGAAGCCCGACCACCGCGCGTTCACGGCGCTGATCACGGCCTCGGCACGGGACTACTACGTCGATGACCGTGACCAGTCCTTCCTGCGTGGCGACGACGCCCCGGCGAGGTTTCAGGAATTCTGGACCTTCCACTGGTACAACGAAGGCTGGCGCCTGCGCGAAATCGAACAGACGAAGGAATCCAACGTCCTGACGGAAGAGAATCTCTTTGAGCAGTTCACCGACGTGGGGCTCGCCCAGATCTATGGCGGGACCGAGGGGCGGACGGGTCCCGCCGGGCCCAGCCTTCCCGCCGCCGAGGGCATCAAGTCGGAACGAACCACGCGGTTGCTCAACTTCCTCGTCCAGACCGACCGCATCTGGGACCGTGAAGTCATGCTCGGCGCCGTCCGGCGGGTCTACCTGAACGTGCTGCTCGCATGGCAGGATGGGCGGCCCGAAGCGTTCGCCGCGCTGGACATCGAGCCCGAACTCGCCGAGCACCTGCGGAGTGTCAACTGCGCCAATCGGGCCGGCGATCGCCGGGTGGAATACCGCAACCTCTGCGTCCGCAAAGTCGAGATCGTCCACGTCAACAACCGGGACGACCGCCGCCTCGACGAATTCACCGCGCTGGTGCGGGCCCACGCCCAGATCATCATCACCCGGCGGGACCGCGTCGAATACCGCGATCCCGATGTGCGCCCGATCGAGGACTTCTGGACATTCGGCCGGGCGGAATCGCGCTGGGTCTTGCGGGAGATCCTGCCGAAAGCGGATGGCGCGAGCGTTCTCCGGAAGGAGAATGTCGACGAGGGCAGTTCCCCCGAAATGCTTGAATGGTTCTACTCGAAACCTCGCGCGAACTAGAGGCATCGGCCCACCAGGAGCCAAAAGGTCCTTCGTCGCATGAGCATGGTGGAACCTTTCCGGCCTTGACCACGCTTTTGACCGCCTCACCTTAGGCCCAGCCAATTGCCTGGTGGTGTAATGGTAGCACAGGGGTCTTTGGAGCCCTTAGTCCTGGTTCGAATCCAGGCCGGGCAGCCAAATTGCACAGCAATTTGGATGACGGGCTTGGACGAGAACCTTGGTTCGACGGAGCGAAGCGGAGAGGGGGCGCCCGCAGGGCGATCGCGCAGCGATCCCGCGCAGCGGGACCAATCCAGGCCGGGCAGCCATGTCCGATGTCGCGCCTTTGGCGCTCGGTACGACGCGCCTCCGCTGCGCTTCGGCTTGCTCATGGCCTGCGGCCCGCACGGTCGACCGGGGACACGAAAGTGCAACCGGCTGGGCGGCGCGCTGATTGCCCCGGAGCAGGTGAGCGCTCCGGGCTGGTTGCCAGGGAAAGCGCGTTAGGCCGACGGACCGGACGGCGTCACGTAGACCATCCAGTGCACGCCGAAGCGGTCGGCGACCATGCCGAAGCGCGGGGAGAACGCAGCGCCCGTTGAAAAAGAGATAAGGCTGAACCTGCACGGCCGGCGCCGATGACGGTGTCTGGGTGGCGCGGCCCGCAGGGCTCATGGTCGGAATCCAGGTTGGTGGCCGGCGCGTCGCATGATCGAACGCACCTGTCCCGCGAAATGAAACGACCTCGCCCACCCGGGCAAGTCGGCGGGGCGTTTTCGGCGCGTTCCCGCCCCGGTGTGAGTGTCCTGCAACCGGGGCTGGACGGCGTCCGAACCCCACGCTCATTTGAGAGGCTGCGCGAGGTGGATTCCGAAATTCGTCAGCGGATCAACCCAAGATTCTGGAAGCCAAGAGGATCATCTCCGGCTCTCCAGACACAACTCATCGATGCATCAGGCCGCGGCTGCGCCGGGCGGATAGTGCCGCAGCGCCAGCCAGCTGATCAGGACAAAAATCGCGATGCCGGGCAGACCCGTCACGGCGCTGTTGACGGCCCAACTGAGCGCCGCCTGACCGCCAATCAGGGAAGGGATCAGCGACGCCAGCAGCGCCGCCAGCGCCAGCCCGACAAAGTAGGCTGCCGCGGCAAGCAGGCAATGCGCGCCCACGCCCGCGAGCAGGCCGCGCAACGCGAGGGAAAAGCCTGCGAGTTGCACCGTCATCACGACGATGCCCGCCGGCGCAGGGTGCCCGGTCAGCGCCCAGTTGAGCACCGGCGCCAGCAGCGTGACGGTCACCGCCGTCCCCAGCCGGCCCCAGAGCGTCGCCAGCAGCGGCGCATAGAACCTCGGCAGCAGGCGCGGACCCACCTGGGCTTCGCCGGGCACCGGCAGGATGTGCACCATGAACGGGAACATCACCGACAGGCATAGGAGGACGCCCAGCTCGCGCGCCAGCGAGGCGGTCACGAACCGGGCGAGCCGGCCGGAGCCGGCGGCCGACGCCACGGGCAGGGCTGTCGGCGTGGCGAAGCCGTCCGGGTTCCAGATGCGGGGCATCGTCGGCGCCGCGTCAGCCGGTCAGTATTTGAACCGGCAGATCATCGTATGGTGATACGTCTCGCCCGGCCGCAGCACGGCGCTCGGGAAATCCGGATGATTCGGGGCGTCCGGGAAACCCTCGGTCTCGAGACACATCCCGGTCCTATGCTGGTACTTGATGCCGCCCTTGCCCGTCGCCGATCCATCAAGGAAATTGCCGCTGTAGAACTGGACGCCGGGCTTGTCGGTCAGCACTTCCATGCTCCGGCCGCTGGCGGGATCCTTCACCACGGCCGCGAGGTGCATCTCGGTGCTCCCGCGCAGCACCCAGCAATGATCGTAGCCGCCGGCGAGCTTGAGCGCCTCGAAGTCGGCATTCACCCGGGCTCCGACCGGCGTCGGCGTCCGGAAGTCCATCGGCGTGCCGGCCACCGCCGCCCGTTCGCCCGTCGGAATGAGACCCTTGTCCGTCGGCAGGTAGGTGTCCGCAGGGATCATGAGCACCTGGTCATCGACCGTCTTGGTCGGATCCCCCGTGAGATTCCAGTAGGTGTGGTGAGCGAGATTGATGATTGTGGGCTTGTCCGTCGTGGCCGTCGTCTCCCAGACCAGCTCGTCGGCGTCCGTCAGCCAATAGGTGACCTTGACCTGCAGCGTGCCGGGATACCCCTCCTCCCCGTCCTTGCTGGTGTACGTCAGCGCCACCCCGCGCGCGCCCGGCTTCCTGACGGGCTCGCCGTGCCAGAGCACCTTGTCGAAGCCCTTCGCCCCGCCGTGCAAGTGGCAGGGAACGCCACCCGGATCGTTGTTGGTCGCGAGCTTGTAGGTGGTGCCGTCGAGGGTGAACACCCCGTGCGCGATGCGGTTGCCGAAACGGCCGACCGTGGCGCCAAAGTAGCTGGCGCTCGTGAGCCAGCCCGCCAGCGTGTCGTAGCCGAGCGTGACGTCGGCCACGTGCCCATGGCTGTCGGGCACCTCGAGCCCGACCAGGATCGCGCCGTACTCGCTCACTCTGGCCTTCAGGCCGTGCGCGTTCGTGAGCGTGAAGATCCGCACTTCACGCCCGTCGTTCATCCTGCCGTAGTCCGCGGTGGTTAGATCGGAGCCTGCCAGTCTGGTCATGGTGAGAAGAAGGGTGATAACACCCAGGGTCGGTAGTCTAGGTTTCATGGGTCCGTGGGTTTGGGTTTGCATCAACAAACCGAAGTCCCCCGGCCGGGTCCAGCGCCTTTTCGCGTCCGAGCCGGGCGGCGGGCGGGGCGCCGCCGGCCGCGCTCTGGCATCTCCGCCATTGACGCAGATTTAACCCCGCCATTACATCCGGCTTCATGCAGGACCACCCCGCCGGCAAGCCGGCCATCAAATACCACCGCGTTGTGCTCAAGCTGAGCGGCGAGGTGCTCCGCGGCGGCAAGGGGGGCGATCCGATCGACGCGCCGACGCTCGAGAAGATCTGCACCCAGCTGAAGGAAGTGCATGAACTGGGCATCCAGATCGGGGTGGTGATCGGCGGCGGCAACATCTTCCGCGGCCTCCCGGGAGAGCAGCGCGGCGTCGACCGCACGACCGGCGATTACATGGGCATGCTCGCCACGGTCATCAACGGCCTCGCGCTCATGGACTGCCTTGAGAAGATGAACGTGACCGTCCGGGTGCAGAGCGCCATCCCGATGAACGAGATCGCCGAGCCGTTCATCCTCCGCCGCGCCATGCGCCACCTCGAAAAACACCGCGTCGTCATCTTCGTCGCCGGCACCGGCAACCCCTATTTCTCGACGGATACGACCGCCGCGCTGCGCGCCAGCGAGATGCACGCCGACATCATCATGAAGGCCACGAAGGTCGACGGCATCTACGACAAGGA
>CAZKDK010000110.1:0-7310 GCA_964551145.1 uncultured Opitutaceae bacterium
CTGGCAATCCGGGTGGCGCTTCTTGGCAGACTTGAGGGAGGAAACAACCTTCATAAGGGGCGATTAAGTCACCGGGCGGCCCGTGCCCTGTCAAACCAATTGTCCGGCGCGGCGGTCGGCGGCCATCCCCGTGATGCTCCCCATGACGCATCCGCCGGGCAGGCGGCCGGATCCACCGCGGATGCCGCGGCGGCCCGGAATCAGTTCGTCGCCGGGTCATCCGGCTCATCCGCCATGAGTTTCCACTCGGGACTCAGCCCGCCCAGGATCGTGCGCCAGAGCCCCTGGCCCTCGTTTTGTTCGAGCAGGTCCGGACCCACGGGAGTGACGACCCAGGTGTTGTGCCGGAGTTCGTTCTCCAGCTGGCCCTTGCCCCAGCCTGAATACCCGAGAAACGCGCGGAGGCGGACGCCATCCTCGCCCTCGAGCGCCTCGGCCTTGTCCACGTCGATGCCGAAATACAGCTTGACCGTCGCCGCGAGCGGCTCGGGCTGCCACGCCGCCAGGATGAGCTGTTCCGTCTGCACCGGGCCGCCCTGGAAAAGCGGCACCTTCGCCAGCACGCTGGCGGCGAACTGCGGATTGAGGTCGCCCAGCTGCTTCCCCAGCGGCCGGTTGAGGACCACGCCCATCGCCCCGTCGTCGCCATGCGCGGACAGGAGCACCACGGACCGGCGGAAGTTCGGATCGCGCATGGCCGGATGGGCCACGAGGAGCTGGCCGGCGAGATTCAGGACCTCCTTGCCGCGTTCACGCATGGTCAAACGGTTGCCGGAACTCCGCAGGCGTCAATTTTCCCTCGCGAATATTCGCCGGCTGGCGCGCACATCGGGGGGCTAGAGTTTGGACACCGCAACCCCGGCATCGGCAAGGATCTGCCCCACGAGCGGATCATTGCTGTAGTCCTCGTGGTACTTGATCCTGGCGATGCCGGCGGCGGCGAGGATCTTGGCGCAGTTGATGCACGGATAGTGGGTGATGTAGGCCACGCAACCCTCGACACTGCTCCCGCGGCGCGCGGCGTCGGAGATCGCGTTCTGCTCGGCGTGGACCGTGGCCTGCTCGTGGCCGTCGCGCAGCCGGGAGGTGTGGGGCGCGCCGGGGAGGTAGCCGTTGTAGCCGGCGGCCACGATGCGGTTCTTTCGCTCGCCGCTGGTGACCACCACGCAGCCGACGTGGAGCCGCTCGCAATTGGAGCGCGAGGCGATCAGCACCGCCGTGGCCATGAAATACTGGTCCCACGTGGGGCGGCGGCTGAAGGCGCGCGCGGCCTGCGCAACCAGATCGACCGGGTCGGACGCTGGACTCATGGGCCGTAGCTTTACCCTCCCGGGTCCTCAAGACGAGCCGGATGTGCGCACGGCCGCCCCGGCATCGCCGGCTCCGGAGACCCACCCGGCGGCGAAGGCCCTCGCCCGGCACGAATACCGGATCCTGGAATTCCCTGCAGTTTGACGTTCGCCCCGGCCTCCACATCCTGCCGTGTGGCCCCGCGCGTCGTCCAATCCGAACTGCTTGATTCCCTGCCCTGCGATCATCCCGCGGCCCGGCGCAACCGCCGCGACCTGCGGGTGACCAACGCGCTCATGGGCAATCACCGCTGGCTGGGGCGCCTCCTCCGGTCGCGCGTCCGCCGCTCCGAGCCGGCGCTTGAACTCGGCGCCGGCACCGGTGAGGTTGCGCTCCGACTGCGGCGCCGCGGATGGCAGGTGGACGGGCTCGACACCTGGCCTGCGCCCGCCGCGTGGCCCGCCGGCGCCCGCTGGCACTGCGCCGATCTGCGCGGCTTCGGTGGCTACGGCGCCTACCGGGTTGTCTACGGCAACCTGATCTTTCATCAGTTCACCGACACCGAACTGGGTGCGCTCGGCGCACGGCTGGCCGCGGGGCCCCGCCTGCTCGTCGCCTGTGAGCCCGTTCGGTGGCGCCGGGCGCAATGGCTCTACCGGCTGGTCGGACCGCTGCTCGGCGTGAACTACGTCAGCCGCCACGATGCCCACGTCAGCATCGCGGCCGGATTCGTCGGCGACGAACTGCCCAGACTGCTGGGTCTCGACGCGGGGCGCTGGGTGTGGCGGTGCGCCACCACGGCGCGCGGCGCCTACCACATGGTTGCCTGGCGGCGGGACCGTCCGGAAAGGCGCGCATGAGCGCCGGGGAGGCGCGGCCGGTCGAGATCATCGGCGGCGGCCTGGCCGGCCTGGCCCTGGGTCTGGCGTTGCGGCGCGCCGGCGTGCCCGCAACGGTCATCGAGGCGCACGATTACCCGCGCCACCGGGTCTGTGGCGAGTTTCTCACGGGGCTCGACGCCGCCACCATCGCGCGACTTCGCCTTGAACCGCTGTTGGCGGACGCACAGCGGCATCGCCGGGTCATCTGGTTCCACCGCGGCCGGCCCTTCCGCGGACAGACGCTGCCGGTGCCGGCCCTTGGTCTGAGCCGGAGGCTGCTCGACGCCCGTCTGGCCGAGACGTTCGTGGCCGCCGGGGGCGTGCTGCGCGTGCACACCCGGATGGCACCCGAGGAGGCCCCCCCGGGCCGGGTCTTTGCGCTGGGCCGCCGGCGCCGGCCGTCGCCGTGGCTCGGGCTCAAGGTCCACGCGCGCGGCCTGCGTCTGGCCGGCGACCTCGAACTCCACCTGGGCGATCGCGCCTATGTCGGCCTCTCGGCGGTCGAGGACGGCCGGATCAACGTCTGCGGCCTGTTCCACCGGCGCTCCAATCCGGCTGCCGCGCCCGCCGCCGCCGGAAGTGCCGTGCTTCTGCGGTATCTTGAATCCGCCGGCCTGCCGGACCTGGCGCGCCGCCTCGAATCCGCCGAAATCGACGACGCTTCGTTCTGCGCGGTCGCCTCGATCTCCTTCCAGTGGGAGCGGCCCGCTCCCGGCCGGCTCTGCCTGGGCGACAGTTTCGCGATGACTCCGCCCTTCACGGGCAACGGCATGGCCATGGCCCTGCAGAGCGCGGCGCTGGCCCTGGATCCCCTCCTGGCCTGGCATCGCGGAGAGGTGGACTGGCCGGCGGCGGTCGGCCTGGTCAACCGGCGCCTGCGGCGGCGGTTTCGCTCCCGGCTGGTGGCGGCGAACGCCCTGCATCCGTTCTTGCTTGCGGCGCGTCCGCAGCGTTGGCTGGCCCTGGCGTGCCGCGCCTGGCTGGTGCCGCTGCGGCCGCTGTATTCCCTGACCCACTGACGGCGCTCCGGATCGTTTCCGCCCCCATGTATCTTCACGCCCTGGCCACGGCCGTGCCCGCCGCCACGTTCACTCAGAAGCAATGCTGGGAGGCCGGCCGCAACGCACCGGCGCTTCTCCGGCTCAACCGGCGCTCCCAGTTGATCCTGCGGTCCATCCTCAATGGCGACAGCGGCATTGAGACGCGGCAGTTCGCCCTCAGCGACATCGCCCACGCCTACGATCTGACCGAGGACGAGCTGAACGCCGGGTTTCGTCGCGAGGCGCCGCGGCTGGGGGGCGAGGCGCTCGCCCGGGCGCTGCGTCAGGCCGGCGTGGCGCCGGAGGAGCTCGACGCCCTTTTCATCTGCACCTGCACGGGTTATCTGTGTCCGGGAGTGACCAGCTACGTGGCCGAACAGCTCGGCATGCGCCGCGACGCCGTGCTGCACGACCTGGTCGGCCAGGGATGCGGCGCGGCGATCCCCACCCTGCGGGCGGCATCTCATTTCCTCGCCGCCCAGCCCGGGGCGGTGGTTGCCGCCGTCGCGGTCGAGATCTGCTCGGCGGCGTTCTACCTGGATGACGACTTCGGCGTGCTGGTCAGCGCCTGCCTGTTCGGCGACGGCGCCGCCGCCACCATCTGGCGCGGCCGGCCGGGGCCCGCGGGCTGGCGGTGTCTCGGATTCCGCTCGCTGCACCGGCCCGACAAGCGGGACCTGCTGCGCTTCGAGATCCGTCAGGGGAAACTGCGCAACCTGCTTGACCGCTCCGTGCCGGCGGAGGCGGCCGCCGCCGTGGCCGAGCTTTTCGCCGGAGCGGGGGATCCCGCCCCGGCCGCCGTGCTGGTCCATCCCGGCGGCCGGGACGTGCTCGAGGCTGTCGGCGGGGTGCTGCCGGGCCATCCGCTCACGGCCAGCCAAGCCGTGCTTCGCGCCCACGGCAACATGAGCAGTCCCTCGATCCTTTTCGTCCTCGAGGAGCATCTGCGAACCCATCCGGTGCCGGCCGGCGACCTCTGGCTGGCCAGTTTCGGCGCGGGATTCAGCGCCCATTGCTGCCGGCTGACCACCCGGCCGCCGCCGCCCTCCTGACGGCCTCCGCGGAAAACCATGCTTGCCACTCCGGAAACCCGTCGTGTTTAGTGGCTGGCCCTTTTTACGCGTGCCCGCCATGAAGAAATCCACTCCGCCCGCCGCCCGCCCAGCCGCGCCCGCCGGCCCCGAAATCAAGGGTGCCGAGGCCGTCGTCGAATGCCTGGCGCGGGAGGGGGTCGACGTGATCTTCGCCTATCCGGGCGGCAGTTCCCTGGAACTCCACCAGGCGCTCGCCCGGTCCGGGAAGGTCCGGGTGGTCCTGCCCCGGCACGAACAGGGCGGCGGATTCGCCGCCGAGGGCTACGCGCGCGCGACGGGCCGGGTCGGCGTCTGCATGGCCACCAGCGGCCCCGGCGCGACCAACCTGGTGTCGGCAATCGCCGACGCCTACATGGATTCGATCCCCCTCGTGGCCATCACCGGGCAGGTCTACTCGAAATACATCGGCAAGATGGCGTTTCAGGAAACAGACATCTTCGGACTGACCCTGCCGGTGGTGAAGCACAGCTATCTGGTGCTCGACGTCCACGAACTGCCGCGCGTGTTCAAGGAGGCCTTCCACCTGGCGAAAAGCGGCCGGCCGGGTCCCGTGCTGATCGACATCCCCAAGGATATCCAGCAGGCCCGCTTCACCCCGGTCTATCCGACGAAGGTGGAATTCCGCAGCACCTATGCCACGGCCACGGCCCACGCCACCGACGACCAGCTCAAGCTGGTCATCCAGCTGATCAGCGAAGCGAAACAGCCCATGCTTTACGTGGGCGGCGGCATCATCTCGGCGGGTGCGCAGGCGGAGCTGCTGGCGTTCGCGGAACGCAGCGGGATTCCCGTGGCCACGACGCTCATGGGCGTCGGGTCGTTCCCCGAGACGCACCCGCTGTCGCTGAAATGGTTCGGCATGCACGGCACGGCCTACGGCAACTGGGCCGTCGACCAGAGCGACCTGTTGCTCGTGCTCGGGGCGCGCTTTGACGATCGCATCACCGGCGATGCGCACCAGTTCGCCAGTCACGCCAAGATCGTGCACATCGACATCGACGCCTCGGAGCACAACAAGAACAAGCGCGCCAACCACACGATCTGCTCCGATATCAAGTTTGCGCTGGGCCGCCTGAACGAGCTGATGGCGGCGCAGAAGTTCACCGCCCCCGACACCAAGGCGTGGCACGACCAGATCGCCGTGTGGAAGCGCGACAATCCGTTCCGCTACGATTCGAGCCCGCACATCCAGCCCCAGGAGGCGGTGCGGATCCTGTTCGAGCTGACCAAGGGCGAGGCGATCATCACCACGGGCGTGGGCCAGCACCAGATGTGGGCCGCCCAGCATTACGACTTCGCCCGGCCGCGCAGTTTCATCAGCTCGCTGGGACTGGGAGCCATGGGATTCGGCTATCCCGCCGCGATCGGCGCCAAGGTGGCCTGCCCCGACCGTCAGGTGATCGACATCGACGGGGACGGCTCCTTCACCATGAACATCCAGGAACTCGCCACGGCCAAGATCGAGAAGATCGCCGCCAAGGCGATGATCCTGAACAACCAGCATCTGGGCATGGTCGTCCAGTGGGAGGACCGTTTCTACGACTCGGTCCGCGGCAACACGATCCTGGGCGACGAGAACAACATCGGCAGCCCCGAGAACCCCGGCGCGCTTTATCCCGATTTCGTCAAGATCGCGTCCGGATTCGGTGTCGCCGGCCGGCGCGTGATCAAGAAGGCCGAGTTGCGTCAGGCGATCCAGGAGATGCTCGCGTACGACGGACCGTATGTGCTCGACGTTGTCGTGCCCTACACGGAACACGTCCTGCCGATGATTCCCGGCGGCCGCTCCGTGAAGGAAATGATCCTGAAATAGTCCCTGGCATCGGTGGACGATTTCAGTTCCGGCGGTTTTGCGAAATGGCCCCGGTCGACTGAGCTGCGCACCGCGCACTCCGGCAGTGGTCATTTATGAACAATATTCATCCACAACCGTTCCTTGGCACTTAACCTGCTATTCCTTGGAGCGTTCTGCCAGTTGGTCAAAATCGCCGGCTCCTGCTCAAGTTTCGGTGCCCAAGGCCGGGCTTCAGCGCGAAGGAGCTTAAGATAGCCGAAAAAGGGCCCCGACGGTTTTGAAAAGCTTGCGCCCCTCCGAGTGTCATCGTTGATAAATCCCAGGTTCAATTAGTCATCAAGAGATTGATTATACGCCATTTATGCGATATTGATTTGCCGCAACGATTCGTGGCCCATGCTACCGAGAAAGACCCGCATCAATGGCATAAATGGTGCTTCCCTGAGCAGAATATCCGCCAATCGTCCCGTCCCTGGTTCGCATTCAAACCGCAGAGCCTGCCCTCTTTCCCCAAACTCCACACCCGCATCCAAACATGGCTAGAATCAAACTCGAATACATCTGGCTCGACGGCTACACCCCCGTCGCCAGCCTCCGCAGCAAGACCAAGATCGTAGACGGCGATGCCGCCAAGCTGAAGCTTGCGGACCTCCCTGTGTGGGGCTTCGACGGAAGCTCGACTCAGCAGGCCGAAGGCAAGAGTTCGGACTGTCTGCTGAAGCCAGTCGCGCTCTTCCCCGATTGCACCCGCACGGACGGCTTCCTCGTGATGTCGGAGGTGCTGCTGCCCAGCGGCGAGCCCCACCCGACGAACACGCGGGCGACGATTCCCGACGATCCGGACGCCTGGTTCGGGTTCGAGCAGGAGTATTTCCTGTACAAGGACGGCGCCCCGCTCGGCTTTCCCAAGGACGGATTCCCGGCGCCCCAGGGTCCGTATTACACGGGCGTGGGTTACCGGAATGTCGGCAGCATTGCGCGCAAGATCGTCGAGGAGCACATCGACATCTGCATCGCGGGCGGAATCAACATCGAGGGCATCAACGCCGAGGTCGCCAAGGGCCAGTGGGAGTACCAGATCTTCGGCAAGGGCTCCCGCAGCGCCGCCGACCAGATGTGGGTTGCCCGCTACATCATGGCGCGCCTCGGCGAGAAGTACGGCGTGGACGTCGAGCTGCATTGCAAGCCGATCCTGGGCCGCTACAATCAA
>CAZKDK010000110.1:7410-10364 GCA_964551145.1 uncultured Opitutaceae bacterium
GTACGGCGTGGACGTCGAGCTGCATTGCAAGCCGATCCTGGGCCGCTACAATCAAGCGCTCGACTGGAACGGCTCCGGCATGCACACCAACTTCTCGACCAAGTACCTCCGCGACGTGGGCGGGAAGAAGTATTTCGATGCGCTGATGGCCGCGTTCGCCAAGCACATCGACGAGCACATCGCGGTGTACGGACCGGACAACCACCTGCGCCTGACCGGGCTCCACGAAACGCAGTCGATCGACAAGTTCAATTTCGCCTTGTCCGATCGCGGCGCTTCCGTCCGCATGCCGGTCAACTTCGTCAAGAACGGATACCGCGGCTACCTCGAGGACCGTCGCCCGAACTCGGCGGCGGATCCCTACCTGGTCGCCGGCCGCATCCTCAAGACGGCGCTCACGGTTCCGACCAACTAGCGCCGCAGGTCGAAGTCGGTCTCTTTCAGGCGCCATCCCACGCGGGGTGGCGCCTTTTGCTGCGTGCGACGGGGCGGCCTTCCGCAGGCCAGGCAGCCGCGGCGGCTCACCGTGCCCCGTTGCGGCCGCGCCGCGGGTGGCGCGAACGCCGCGCTTGTCTCGCGTCCGCGAGCGACGATACATTGGCGCCGCAGCATGCATGACGTCAAAGACACCGTCCGCGCATTGGTCCGCATCGGGTTTGACGGCCGCGTCCACAAGACCTTCCGCGGGCACTTCGCCAGGGAGCGCTTCGAGAACGAGGTGCGGGTGTTGCGTTTCCTCGAGCAGCAGGGCTGCGACTTCGTCCCCCGGGTGCTCGAGGTCGATCCCGACCAGCTGAAGCTCGTGACGACGAACTGCGGGCAGCGCGTCGATCAGCTGAACCCGGAGCGAATGAAGGAGCTCTATGATTCCCTGCTCCCCTTCGGGGTGAAGCATCAGGACGCCGTGCTGCGCAACGTCACCTATGACCGCAATCGGGGGCGCTTCTGCATCATTGATTTCGAATTCGCGATGTTGCTCCATGCCCCCGAGCTTTCGCCGCCGCCGCCGCTGCCGGATGCGCCCCCGCCGCCGGGCAGCCGGTAAGGCGCCGCGTCGTTTTCCGATGGCCAACCCCTCCCCGAGAGAACCCCTGCCCCCCTGCATCGTCCGCTGGTCCGGCCAGACCGACCGCGGGCGCGTGCGCGCCAACAACGAGGATGCGTTCCTGGCCCTGGCCGTCGACGGCCATGGCGTGAACCATCTCGGCAAGATCGGCGAGGCGCCGCTCGGCACTGCGGATTTCATCTTTGCCGTGAGCGACGGCATGGGGGGCGCGCGGGCCGGCGAATTCGCCAGCCGCATCGCCGTCGACCGAATCCCCCGCCTGGTGACCCGCAGCTTCCAGATATCGGCGATCGGCCTCTCCTCGGGATACGCGGACATCCTGGCGGAACTGTTCACCAACATCCACAACGACCTCCTCCACCTCGGCTTCAGTTACGAGGAATGCGCCGGGATGGGCACTACGCTCAGCCTGGGCTGGCTCACGCCGGGCTGGCTCTATTTCGCGCACGTCGGCGACAGCCGCATCTACTACCTCCCGCGCGGCGGCGGCCTCACGCAGCTGACGCACGATCACACCCACGTCGGCTGGCAGCGACGCACGGGGCGCATCAACGAGCGCGAACACCGCACGCACCCGGCGCGCAACTCGCTCCAGCAGGTGCTGGGCGCCGGGCAACAGATCATCGATCCCCACATCGGCGCAGTCGGGTTCGAGCCGGGCGACCGGTTCTTGTTTTGCTCCGACGGATTGGTGGACGGCCTCTGGGATCGGAGGATCGAGGAGGCCATCCGCTCCCCGGCGCCGGAGCTGGCCGATCTGCCGGTTGCGCGCCGCCTGGTCGACGAGGCCGTGGCCGCATCCGGCCGCGACAACACCACCGCGGTCGCGGTGGAAATCGTGGCCGTTGGCGGGGTTTCCGCCTCCATCCGGTAGCCGGCGGACAGACGGCGCGACTGGATCCGGGCCGGCGCTTCCCCGCGCGCTCGCGGGCGCGATGGCCGGGTCGCCTCCCGCCCGGGCGGCTTCCCCGGCGAACCGGTCGGGGCCGGGGTCCGGCCTGACCGGGCTTTCCGCCCGCGAATGCCACTTGTCATCGGGCCCGATTCACTTTTCTTTGCCGACCGAAGCCAGCACTGCGCAATCTCAACCCGACCTCCCCGCAACCAGCGGAGAAAGGACGCACCGACATGACACCGAAGGAAGTAATCAAACTCGCCAGGGACAAGGAAGTCCGGATCGTCGATTTCAAACTCTGTGACATCCACGGCACCTGGCAGCATTTCGCGGTTCCCGTGAACGAGCTGACCGAAAGCGTCTTCGAGGAGGGCCTGGGGTTCGACGGATCCTCCGTCCGGGGATGGCGGGCCATCAATGCCTCGGACATGCTCGTCGTGCCCGATGCCGCCACCGCCTTCATCGATCCGTTCTCGGCCTATCCGACGCTCAGCCTGAGCTGCGACGTCGTCGACCCGGTGACCCGCGAGGTCTATGACCGCGATCCGCGCGGCATCGCCAAGAAGGCCGAGGCCTTCCTGAAGAGCACCGGAATCGCGGACACCGCGTATTTCGGGCCCGAGGCGGAGTTCTTCATCTTTGACAGCGTCCGCTATGACACGACCTCGAACAGTTCCTACTACCACCTCGACTCCATCGAGGGCATCTGGAACCGGGGGAAGGAAAAGGAAGAGGACGGTTCGGCCAATCTCGGCTACAAGATCCGCCACAAGGAAGGCTACTTCCCCGTCGCCCCCGTCGACCAGCTCGTCGACATCCGCAATGAGATGATCCTCACGATGCAGGCGCTCGGCGTGGCGATCGAGCGCGAGCACCACGAGGTCGCGACCGCCGGACAGGCCGAGATCGACATCGTGTTCGACACGCTGCTGCGGACCTCGGACAAGATGTGCGTCTACAAATACGTGTGCAAAAACGTGGCGCACAAGCACG
>CAZKDK010000111.1:0-10338 GCA_964551145.1 uncultured Opitutaceae bacterium
CTTTCCCCGGACGGCCGCCGGTTGTTCGTGGCCGAACGACTCGACGACCGGGTGCTCGTGGTGGATACGGCCGACTTCAAGCCGATCGGCCGGATCGTGCTGGGCGACGGCGGGCTGAACGACCCCATCCGGCGGGGCGAGCGGGTCTTTACGCGGGCGCGCTACACATTCCAGGGGCAATTCTCCTGTCGCTCGTGCCACCCGGACGGCCGCGTGGATGGACTCTCCTATGATTTCGATGGCAGCGGGATTGGCGATAGTCTGCTGGACAACCGCAGTCTGTGCGGCGTGGCCGGCACGGCCCCGTTCAAGTGGAACGGGAGGAACCCCACGCTGCAGTTCCAAGATGGCCCGCGGTTTGCGCGGGTGCTGATGCGCACGGACCCGATCCCGCCGGCGCAACTGGACGATTTGGCGACGTTCATCGAGCATCTCCCGCCGACGCGCACGATCCCGTGGAGCCGAACGGGCAAGCCACTGATGCCGGCGGAGGAACGCGGTCGCAAGCTCTTCTTCGCGACGCAGCGCACCGATGGCACGCCGATCCCCCTGGCGCTGCAGTGCCAGACCTGCCATCGGCCCCCGCTATTCACCGATCGGCTGCTCCGGTCGGTGGGGACGAAGGCGCCCCGCGATGCGACGGGCATGTTTGACACGCCGCACCTGCTCGGGATCGGCGCCTCGGCCCCTTATCTGCACGACGGCCGGGCGAAGACATTGGAGGAGCTTTGGACCACCTATCAGAAGAACGATCAGCACGGCGTCAGCAGCTACTGGTCAAAGGAACAGCTGAACGACCTGGTCGAGTACCTCAAAACGCTCTAGGCGCCCACCATGAATAACCAACCCATTCCGTCAGTCCGCGCGATCGCGGGTATGGTGCTTGCCTTCTCGCTCCTCCCGGGAGCCGGCGTGGTTGCACGGGCCGCGACGACACGCGTGGAAACAACGGCCCTCCCGTTTCCCGTCGTGACGCGGTTCGAAAACTTCGACGAAAGGGACGGCCTCCCGTCGCACAAGGTGCATTGCGTCCTGAAGACCAAGGACGGCAAGCTGTGGGTCGGCACCAACAACGGGCTGTGCGTACGCGAAGCGGACGGCAGGTTCCGCCGTTACGGACCAGAGGACGGATTGAGCCATCCGACGGTGCTGTGGATGGCTCAGGATCCCGGCACCGGTGACTTGTGGCTCGCGACCATGCAGGGACTGTCCCGCTTCAGCGGAGGGCAGTTCACCGTGTTCACGCAGACAAACAGCGGCCTGCCAAACAATGTCGTCTATGGGGTTGCGATCATGGACGACACCGTCTGGGCCGCGACTGCGGCCGGTACTGGCGCGTACCGCATCAGAACCAAGAGCTGGAGCATCTATGACCAGAACAACACGGTCATGGAAGAGCCTTGGTGCTATTCCGTTGCCCCGGGCAACGGGGTTGTCTACCTCGGCGTCTGGGCCGGCGGCATTGTGGAGCACGATCCCCGGACCGGCAGCTTCAAAGCCTATCGAGATCCCGACGGTGATTTTCAGTTTCAATTGACGCCCGACAGCGGGCCCGTCGTCGACGTCACCTCCGGGGTTGCGTACGACGATGGCATTCTTTGGCAGTCCACCTACTTCGGGCTCTCCCGCTATGACACGAAGGAGGCGACGTGGCGGACGTGGGTGCAGGACAAGACGCCTTTGGTGTCCAATTTCATAAACACCGTTTTTGCCCGGGGCCGCGTCGCCTGGCTCGCCACCGACCGCGGCGCATCCGTCACCGACGGCACCAGCTGGGTCAATTATACCGTTGATGAGAACGGCCGCGGCGTGGTCCGGATCTATCGGCCGGGAAAGGAGCCCGAGACTCGCGCCATGACGACGGCGTTGGCGGATGGCTTTGTGACGGCCATCTGGGCCGATGACCACGAAGCCTGGTTTGCCACCTCCAATGGTCTGAGCCACGGCGTCTTTGCCGCACCGACCGCTTCACCGGCCGCGCCGCCGAATCCTTGAGCCCGCACATCCGCCAGGAGGCTCCCATGAGAATCTTCGAATTGTGTCTGATTGCACTTGTCGCCGCCGTTCCCGCCGGCGCCGCTCCCGGAGATGCTGCCGGTGCAGCAATCGGTGCCGCTCCGGCGGCGTCCGCGGAGGTTCGAACGTCGTCGGCCGCGCCAGCGGCGTCGCCCCGTTTCATTTACGGCACGCCGGACGAGAAGTATCCGTACTACGCCGGGCTGCCCAAGGAGCTCTGGCCCTTTCACAATATCGAGCCTTACGAACGCTTCTTTGTCACTCGCATGGCCTTTCGCGGTCCCGGCCGCGATTATCCCCCTCCGCGAGACCTGAAGTCGCTCGCGATCGGCTTGCTCGATTCCCCCCGGGGCGGCCCTGATTGGGATCGCAGCGTACGCACGCGCGAGGGCATCGTCCTGGCGATCGAAGAAGCGAACCGCGCGCGCCCGCCGGGCCAGCTGCCCTTTGAACTGGTTGAGCGGGAAGGCGTCGCCCAATGGGGCGGCGCTGCCAATGTCGCCTCGGATCTGGCCGACGACAAGGTGCTCGGATTCCTGGGCACGATCGACGGGGCCGAAGCACACGTTGCGCTGCGCGTCACCCTCAAGACGGAAGTCGTCATGATCAACACCTCGGACCCGGACCCGAGTTTGACCGAGACGATGATTCCCTGGCTCATTCGGGTCTTTCCCGATCAACGCGTGGAAGAGGCCAGGCTGGCCGAGCTCATCGTGCGCCGGTTCGGTTGCCGGCGCATCGCCATCCTGCGCGAAGGCGACCGGTATGGGCGTCTCGGAGTGCATTCCTTCATGGCCTTCGCCCGACGCCTGGGCGCCCCTGCGGTGCAGGAACTGCTCTTTGCTCCCGGAAAGACCGATATCCACCACCAGATCGCTGCAATCAAAGACGCCCAGCCGGACGCGATTTTCTTCATCGGCGAGCCGGATGACATCGGCCGCTTCGCGAGGCAGTTTCGCCAGGCGGGTATCCGGGCCCGTTTCTTCGGCACGAACCTTCTGATGGACGATCGCTTCCTGCAGAACGCCGGCGACGCCGCGGATGGCATGATGATCACGTATTTTTTCGATCCCACCCGCCAGGACCCCATCTGGGTCGACTTCGTGGCCCGTTTTCGCGGGCGCTGGGGCCATGAGCCCGATGCCTATGCCGCTTATGCCTACGATGGCGCCCAGATCATGATCAACGCCGTTCAACGCGCGGGCCCGAACCGCTGGCGCATCCGCGACCAGGTGTGCAATCTGGACTTCTATCAAGGCGTCACCGGTTGGATGCAATTTGACGGCACCGGCAGCAACATCGCGCCGGTGCGGTTCGTGCGATTTGAGCATGGGCGCTGGGTCTTCGAGCCGGCGCCGGAGTTCACGCCCTCGATCGCCCAGCGCTTCTAGCCCGCCGAGCCCAGCCCATGCATGTCGGATTGCGCAGCCTGCTCGCTTGGTTGTTCCTCGCCCCGTTGGCCGGAGGCGCCGGAGTGCGTCCGGTGACGCTGGGGCTGGTGGTGCCGCCGAGCGAATGGGATTCGGCCAGTCTGCTGCGCGGCGTGCAACTGGCCGTTGCCGAGGCAAACGAAACCGGCGACGCGCCCGTCGGACTGGAAGTGCGAAGTGAGGACGGTCAGTGGGGGACCGCCGGCAACGAAGCCGTGATCCTGATCTGCAACCGCCACGTGGACGCGATCATCACCCCGTCCGACGGCGCCGCCAGCCATCTCATCCTGCAGGTTTCCGGCCGCACCCGCGTGCCGGTGGCCAGCCTCTGCTCCGATTCCTCGGTCACGGAGGCCGGGATCCCCTGGGCGGTGCGCGTGGTTCCGCGCACCGACCAGGCAGCCATGGCGCTGTTTGCGGCGGCGCAACGGCCGGACCGCCCCCCGCTCCATTGGCGGGCGGTGATTCCGGCGGGACGTCCCGGACGTGCGGTCCGCCGCGACCTAGGAACGGCTGCCCGCCGCACCGCCACCCTGCTGGACCGGATCATCGAGGACGGCGAACCGAAGACGGACGTCGCGCCCCTGGCTCGCACGATCGTCGCGGCCGCCCCGGGCGGTGTGCTCCTCTGGCTGCCACCGGCGCGGGCCGGGAGGATGGCCGCGGCCTTGCGGGCCGCGGGCTATGGCGGTTGTCTGGCCGGACCCAGCTCCCTGGCTTCGCCGGCATTCGTCGGCGCCGCGGGCGCCGCCGCGACCCGAGTACTGGTGACGGATTTTCGGACCGACGCCGATCCCGGCGGGCAGGCGGGGCAGTTCGAGGCGCAGTTTCGGCGGAGATATGACGCCGAGCCGGACTTCAGCGCGGCGGCGGCGTACGATGCCGCGCGCGTGCTGATCGAAACCTTGCGTCGCGCCGGGAATGAAGTTGGCTATGGCCAGTTTCCCCTTGCCCTCCCGACCGCGGGAGCCACCGGCGTTCTCCGTTTCGACAACTCGGGCAACCGGACGGACGCGCTGCAGGTGCTGGCCTGTCAGCAAGGCCGGTTCGTTGCTATTCCCACCACCGAGAAATGACCATGAAAGCCCAGGATCGGATCGCGTTGCCGGCCGCATTGTCCCTCGTCGCCCTGCTGATCGTCCTCGCTCGGTTCACCCTGGGGGCCGACTCGAACCCAAAGGCGGGCACGGATGCCGCCGCGGCGCTGCCCCCGCCGTCCAACGGGGCCATCAGCCCGCAGAATCAGGCCGACGCCCTGCACTTCGTCATCGCGGCGGACCGGGAGATCTGCTGCCGCATGGTCGCCGCGCTGGAGGCCGGGAGGGCGCCTGACCCCTCGGCCGGCGGCAGGCCCGGTGAATCCTGGCCGTCGCCGTGCGCGATGCTGCGACGCGCGGCCGAGTCGATCCAGGGCAAGGGGGCCGAGTTCAGCTATGCCCTGCGCTCCCTTGATCCGCTCAATCCAAGAAACGGACCCCAGACCGAATTGGAGCAGACCGGGCTGGCCTTCGTCGCCAGCCACCCTGGCCAGAACTACTACGGCCCGGAAATGCTCGGCGGCCGGCGATACGTAACCGCCGTGTATCCGGATCTGCCGGCGGTCACCGCCTGCCTTGACTGCCACAACCGGAGATCGACCGCGGGGTCGCGCCGCCACCAGGTCGGCGAGGTCATGGGTGGCGTCGTCGTGCGCGTCCCGCTCGAATTCTGATCCTGGCGGCGACCTTGTCGGTCGCACCGCGACCGAAATCCATGCCGGCGCGTGCGAGACACGCGCCCTACAGCCGGAATGTCCGGGTCCCAATCGATCCGGTAGGGCCGGCGTCTTGCGCCGGCCGTTTCCGAATCTGTCGGCCGGCGTTACTTCTGGAGCGCCAGCAGCAGGTCGCCCGCGGGCGTGGCGCCCTCAGTGAGTTGGTCGGCGAGCGCCCGTTTGATCGCGGCCGCTTGATCGGCCGGCGCTCCCGCGAGCAGCGCCAGGGATTCCGCCGCCAGCGGATCGCCGGCGGCCGGCGCGCGGACGAAAAGGCCGGCGGGCAGCGCGGCGGGCGCGGCCAGATAGCGGCCGCGGCCGGCGTCGAAAAACAAGCTGTTGGCCCGCGCCAGCAGGCGGTCGGCGAGCGCGTCGGCGTCGGTGTTCTTGGCGGCAGCGGCGAATTCGCGGCAGCCGAGCGCGAGCGCGGCGTAGTCGCCGGGCCCGGCCGGGGCGGCCGCGTCGCGCAGTCGGCGGAGATCACCGTCGGCGGAGATCACGAACTGCGACTTGATCGCGGCGAACGCGCGGGCGGCCGCCGCCAGATAGGCTTGGTCGTCCAACTGGGCACCGGCGCGGGCAAGCGCCGCCAGGATGAGGCCGTGGGCGCCGGCGGTGGCGCGATCATCAAGGGCCGGCGCCGCGCGCTGCTCCCGAATCGTCCGCAGCTTGGCCGCGTCGGCGGCCAGCCTGGCTTCCGCAGCGGCGTCGCCCGGCGGCGCGGCCCGGTAGAGGAGATTCTTGCCGCGATAGACTCCGGTCAGGTCCTCGTCGGCGGCGACGTTGCCGCCGGGCTGGACGCCGTAGGCGGCCGTGAACGCGGCGGCGTCGGCACCAAGCGCCGCGTCGATATCGGCTGCGGTCCACGCATAGGTGGCCGCGAGGTCCCCGCGCGTGGCATCCTCGGCGGCGGCGAAGCCACCGTCGGGACGTGCCAGGATCTTCAACGCGTAGTTGAGGCTGCCCCGCGCCGCGCGGGCGAACGCGGCATCGCCGGAAACCCGGGCGGCGTCGAGAAACGCGAGCGCCAGCCGCGCCTGGTCGCCCAGCGTCTTCTGAAGGTAAGGAATGCGCCAGGCGGCGTCAGTCGCGCGGCCGAAAAACCCGCCGTCGAGCGGATCGCGCACCGCTCCGTTGACGAGCGCCCGGAGAGTGGTCAGGGCCAGGTCGCGGTCGGCGGGCGATCCGTGCAGGAGGAAGCGCAGGAGCTCGGGTTCCGGCGATTTCGGCGCCGTCCCGAAACCACCGTACCTGGCATCGGCCGTGGCGCGCCACGCCGCGGCGGCCTGGGCTAGCTTCGCGGACAGGGCGGCGGCCGAAAGATCCGGCCGCGCCTCCGATGCCCGCTGCGACATCATGGCGACCGCCTCGGACGCATGGCCGCGGCAGGCGCGCGGGTCGGCCGCCCACGCATTGCCGGCCTGATGCGCCACCATCGAGAGGCTCGGCCGGCCCCATTCCTCCGAGGGCGGCAGGTAGCTCGCGCCCTCGTACGGCTGCAGCTCGGGCGTCAGCCAGAGGTGCGCGGGCCAGCCGGCGGCCTGCTTGACCGTCTGGAGATAGAGCCGCGCGCACGCGGCGACGTCGGGCCGCTCCTCGCCGTCGACGAGCACGCAGATGAACTGCTGGTTGAGATAGGCCGCCAGGTCCGCGTTGGCGAACGACTGCTCGCAGGTGGCGCGGCTGAGCTCGCTCAGAAACGAGCCAACGAAGACGTACACCGGCTTGTTCTCCACCTTGGCCCGGGCCAGTGCCTCCGGGCTCCAGGTCTCCCACCGGACCGGGCTCTTGGCCTGCGACCGGACAAACGCGGAGGCGGAGGAGGCGAGGTCGGGTGCGGCCGCATGAGCGGTTGCGAGGACCGCGGTGGAAAAAAGGGCAAGGGGAGCGATCAGGGATTTCATGAGTGAAACGAGGACACAGCATTCCGCGGCTCGGGCGTGCACCTGTCTGCAGTCGGATTCGTTGGGCGGGGTCGGAAGGACGGCAACCACAATCTCCGACGCCGCCGACTCGTTTACTTGATTCGAAGTCCCATCACCTTGGGAAGGTGTTGCGGGGGCAGTCTAAGGACTAACACGGTCACCTTCAACCAACGGTCCAGGGGAGGTCGGCCGGAGCAGAACAGCATCACGAAGTTTGTGACCAGCAATCCTAGGTACGTCGCGAAGAGCAAAACGTAAACCCCGGCCCCTATCACAGATCGTATGAAAGGATACTGGGCAAGCAGGACATAGGCATAGTAGGGCAATGATCGCGCCAGCGCGGCACTCGGGCCAATCCTCGAGCGGTCATCATGGCAAAAACGCAAAAGGCAGAAGAGGGCTCCAGGACTTGATCGAGTGAGTCCACAAACCAACCAAAATATAGTGCCGAACCCGAAAACGAGCAGCTTCGCCGCGGATTCAACCTCGTTTGGCGGATAATATAGTTTCGCGATGGCTCCGGCGGCTAGGGCCAAGGAGCCAAACGCCAGGAAGTTCAAGAATGCCGCCCAAGATCTCCGCCCCGGTGAGGCGACCACCTAGTTGGGGTGAGTCAGGTCAGCCATACTGTCCTCGACGTTTGGAGGTCAGTCACAACTATGGCCGGTGCGGCCTTTTCTCCTGCAGAAGGCATGAGAGTCATGGCCGTCGGTTATGATGCCAAGTTGGGGCCTCCCTTTCATTCCGCTAGAACCCTGAGATCGGTACCGACACGGACTGCTCTAAGAACTGTGTTCAGGTCGAAATCCGCAAGCACCAGATCACCGAGATACTTCTTCGCCTCAATGTTGGAGCTATAGACGGGCAGCATCGCGTGCTCGGGGGTAACTGAAATGAGCGTCAGGAACTCGACGCCATCTTTGCTGCGATGATGACGTCGGGAAATCTTCAGAAAATAGTCCGGTTGGCCCCCCACTTGGATCCGAACGAGGTGCAGAATGCCGAAATAGCACACGATCAACTCCTCGGCCATCGCTCGCAGCGGCTCTTCATTGAATCCCATGGACGAAACCAGCCGACAGAGATCGGATACCAGTGCAATCGACTTAGACGGCGTTGGAATCGTGATGCGAATCTTTCGGTCTTTACCTTGTTCGATCTTGAATTGGCTGAGATGCTCCAGAACCAATCCTTTCTCGCGAATGGGATGCGCAATAAAGTCGCCTAGTTCACGTGTCAGCGATCGCTTCGGCGCAAGCTCTCGAGTGGCGATCAAGAATGCGGTGAGCGATTCCTGGTCGAAACAACCATCAGCCACGCACTTCAAAAAGTGCCGCGTGTCAGACGCGGTTTTCGGATCAATCTTCGTATTGCCGTGTAGGGTAATATGCCGCAGCGCGTTAACGAGTAAATTCCACGTTTGGCAGTTAACCAGAGCATTACACAATTGACGGGGCGAGCTTTTGCGCGGCTGGGCCACGGCTGAAGCCACGGTGCCTGGCGATTCTTGAGGGTCTCCATGGATGTAGCGCCGGCGACCTCTGCCGTGCGGCGAAGCTTTCAGCAGGTCGCGCCCAACGTCTGCCGATCGAGTGGCAGACGAGGTGCCGAGGCCGGTCAGCCTCCTGACCCGCCTCCGCCCGAGCGCTACGGCGCGGCGCGCGTCGGCTGCTACGAGCCGGACGGCGGACAACCAGGAACTGTGCCGGCGGGACGCCGGCGGAAACGGCGGCGGCTTATCCCGTCGCCTGGCCCGGCAGTTCCAAAAGGGCGCGACGGCCGGGCAACATGTCAACTATTAGTTGACATGTTGCTGGGTCGAAATCCGGGTTGTGAACGGCTCGGGACGCCAGCCAAGAGGCTGGCGCCACTCCCTGATGCCGACACGTCAAAGGTTCACCGTTGCCTGAACATAGACGTAGTTGGCGTCCTTCGAGCCGGTGGCCTGGAAGGATTGCCTGATGTATTCTCCGCGGAAGAAATGTCCGACCCCGGCTTCGAGCAGCACCCCGCGGGTCACCGCCCAGCCCGCGATCACATCGACCTCCTGGCCGAGGTCCGCGTTATAGCCCGGATTGACGCCGTAGCCGCGTCCGCTGCCGGGCGCCGCTCCCGGCGTGATCCGCGGCACGCCGGCGGCGTTGTACCAGTAATCACGCGTGGACTCTAGAAACTGCTGGTGGACGTCGAGCGTGAGGCTGGTCGCGGCGGTGGGCTTCAGCGACAGCGACAGACGGATGTCCTCGATGTTCTGCAGGCTCGAGAGATCCATCGCGCCGTAGAGGCCGTGATTGGACGGAAACAGATTCTGGAAGGTGCCGCTGTTCCCGTCGGTTGGATTGCGATCACCGGAGGCCGCACTCACCATGAGCGCCAGCCGGGGTTTCAGCGGAGAGTCTTTCCAGGTGTAACCGGCCTGGGCCACGAACGCCCAGGCCTCCTGCTGGAGCCGCGGAGCGGCCAGGGCCGCCGCCACCGGGGTCGCGGGGAAGACCGCGGTGCGATCCCCGACCTGCCACATGATTTCCAGGCCGTAATCCCAGGGACCCAGCGCCCCGGGTTTTGACTTGGTGCGGAATCCGAAGGTGTAGACATCCTGCGGCGCCGGGAAGCGGAAGGGCGCGGCGACGTGCGACCAATCGTCGGTGACGATTCCCCGGGCGACCGTGCGGGCAAAAAGGTATGCCTCCGTCACGGCGGTCTTGGACAGTCCCGGCAGGTCGACATACGCGCCCGCCAGGATGTCCTGGGCGTTGGATCGGCTGAATTCGTCATGGCGGTTGTACACGACGCTGGCGGCGAAGAGGTCCACGCCGAAGGTCGGTTGCTGGAACCGCACTTTCACGGCGTCAAACGTCCGGGGCTCGTTCAGCCAGAAGGCGCTGCCGAGGATGCGCTGGTCGCCGTAGGTCAGCTCCTGGCGGCCCACCTTGAGCGAGAGGGGCGACGTTTTCGGGTCGCCGACCGTCACGTAGGCCAGCTGCAGCTGGATGGGTCCGTCGTTTTCACTCAGGCCCAGCCCGGGCGCGGTGGGATTGTACCGGTTGTCGCTGAACGAATAGCTGGAGCGCGCCTCGATCAGGAAGGAGAACGCCTTGCCGGTGTAGCCGACGCGGGGCATGAGCCGCGAAATCCAATAGTCGTTGGTGTTCGTGGTCGGCGACGCCGAGGCAAAGTCCCAGTTCGAGCCGGCGTGGGTGGTGCCCGCGCCCGA
>CAZKDK010000112.1:0-10220 GCA_964551145.1 uncultured Opitutaceae bacterium
GACCTCGCCGCCTGGCTCGTGGGCCTACCAGTCCTCGGGCTGTGCGCCCTGGCCATGTATCTTTTGACCAAATGCTTTTCTCCCGGGCCGGTGTTCTATCGACAGGAACGGATCGGCTATCTGGGCCGCCGGTTCATGCTCTACAAGTTCCGCACCATGAAGGTGGGCGCCGATTGCTCGATCCACCAGGACTACTGCAAGGAGCTGATTCATTCGAATGCCCCCATGGTGAAACTCGACAGCCGCGGCGATGCGCGGCTGATACCGCTGGCGTGGGCGCTGCGGGCAGCGGGCCTGGACGAACTGCCGCAGCTCATCAACGTCATGCGTGGCGAGATGAGCCTCGTGGGTCCGCGCCCGTGCACCCCCGCCGAGTTCGAGCACTACACATTCTCCCAGCGCCGGCGTTGCGATGCGCGGCCCGGGCTGACGGGACTCTGGCAGGTCTCGGGCAAGAACCGAACCACCTTTGAGGAGATGATCCGTCTGGACATCCGGTATGCGCGCGAATGCTCGTTCTGGCTGGATCTGAAGATCATTGCCACGACCGTGCCGTGTCTGCTGACGCAGGTCCGCGAGACTCTCCAGGCGCGAAGGACGCCGTCCGCTTCCGGCCACCGCGGGCCGCCCGAGACGTCAAACCGCGTCAGCCCGGGTCTCCTGCGCAGCCCGGCCGTCGCGCAGGGAAACGACTGTCCGGCGTCCTAGACGGGCCGGAGTGGTGGGGCGGGCTTGATTCCCGCCGGTTGTGCGGCGGACACTCTGCCGTCCCGTACGGCAGGGTGTCCGCCATGACCGAGAGCCGGACCATGGCGTGGATCGGCGACCCGGAATGGCACCGACGATTTGACCGATGGTCTACGGTGGTCAACTGATGTCGGATCCAACGCGCCGGCACCGCCCGCCGTCCTGAAAAAACGTATGCCAAACCCTTTTCGCCCGAAGTCGGACATCCGCTCGCGGTTGATGCATATCGTATTCAGGAAGCGCAAAGCCCCGGAGGGCAGCTTCCTGGACTTGGGCGGGGTGTGCATTCCCCTGTCCCCGGACCTGCAGCGGGGCGGCCTGATGGCATCAGGTTCCGCCGGCTCGGGCCTCACATCGGGGGTCGTCATTCCGGTGATTGACCGGCTTATTCGGGAGCACCGCAGCTCGACGAACAGCATCGGGGGCCTGATCATCGATCCCGAGGGCGGACGAGTCGATGAGGTTGCCTACTTCATGGTGCAAGCCGGTCGCGACCCGGCCGAGGAACTGATCTGTCTGAGGTACTCCAGCGATGTGCCCCTGGTCCGGTTCCGCGATCCGGCGAGCGGGTCCTGCTACTTCGTCAACGGCCAGCCGACCAGCCCGGCCACCCGGAGCGAGGCCGGCCTCCTGATCGAGAAGGGGCAGGCGGGCGTACCCAGGAAGGAACGGATCAACCCGGAGATCTGTTCCCGGCACGAGCGTGATTCCTCTGCGGCCATTCCGGTCCTGCGCAACCTCCGATGCCGGGTGGCCGGCGATGACGTACGCTACCTCGGGTGGCGTTTCACCGACAACTCCCGCGCAACCCTCGTCCGGCATTCCGACGCCGGCGCCGGGTCCACGCGGCCGGCCCCGAAAGAACTCCTGTTCGAGGACATGATCCGCCGTCCGCTCGGGGAGCGCTTCAACCCCGGGGCAAACGCGACGCTGCCCGCGGAGGCGTACGCGGACATGATCTGCGATGCCTTCTTTCCCGGGGCCGGGCGCGGGCCCGTTTTCGCCCGGGTGAGGCCGGCAATCGTGGCGGCCACGCGCCTGTGCTCCCTGGCCGGCCAAACCCCGTCGATCAACGAGCTTTGCCGGCTTCTCGTCAACGAGAGTCTGCTCGGCGAGCGCCTTGCCGAGTTGCGGGGGCGCCTGGCCTCGAAGGCATCCGGCCCTGGCGCGGCAACCGGGAACGAGCTCAGCCGGTTCTTCGCGGAATGGGCCGGGCTCGATGTCCGCGCGCGCAATGAGGTGGTGGCCCTGCTCACGAATGCGTTCGGCGCATTCGTGACGAATGAGTCGCTCGCGAGGACATTATGCGGCGAACCCACGTTCGATTTTGCGGGCGTGATCAACGCCGGGAAGATCGTCGTGGCGGACCTCTCGCGCGGGCCTGATCCGACCGCGCTCGGCGCCTTGCTCGAGGCGGACTTCCAGCGGACTGCCCGTGCGCGGCGGGCTTCGCCGACGCTGAACCGGTGCCGGATGCTCCTGAATGTCGTCCCGCTCTGGTCGTATCTCCCGGTTTCGGGCGGAGGCTCGCTGCCGGGAGGATTCGTCCGCGAAGGCTTCCAGACCGGCGTATTCAACATCCTCACGGCCGGCGCCCCGGAGGATTCGCCCGGGCCGCGGGACCAGGCGCTGATCGAGGAGACGCTTGCGTCGGTCTCCAATTTTGCGTGGCTGCGGTGCGACAACGCCGTCTGGAACGCAGTCGCGGCCAGGGTCCACGGCGGTTGCCGTCCCGAGGATTTCGCCGGACTCGACCCCTTGGAGGCGATGGTGCGCACCAAAGGCGCCCCGGCCGGACCTTCCCGCCACAACGCGGTTCACCTGACGCCAAGCCCCGCCACCTCGGCCGAGACTCAGGCGAAGATCGCCCAGGTCATGCGCGACGTCATGCGGCACTGGATCGAGCGGGCGCTCGGGAAGCAGCGGATCACGGTCGAGTCGCTGCTTTGAGGCGAAGCCCGCTTCCGCGAAGCGGCCCGGGTTTCCTACATTTCCCGGGGCCCGGCCCTCGGGGTCTGGGGACTGCACGAGACGGGCTGGCGCACAGCCGCGGGAGCCTCAGTGCAGCCGGCGGCGACGGCTGCCAGCGCGCCGAGGCCGAAAATTGCCAGGAGCAGGGTCGAACCCCCGTCCGGCATGCGCTGGGTGACCGTCAGCAGCGTGGTCGGATCCAGGTTGTCGGCCCTGGCGCGGAAACTGAAGGAATCCGTGTACGGCTGGGCAGCTGCGATGTCCGCTTCCAGAGCTTCCGGGGTGTCGATGCCATAAGCCCCCCAGAACGCGACGCCGCCGGTGCCAATGACGCCCCCGGCATAGTCTTCCCAGTGTTCGGGTGTCACCCACTCGGCTCCGTACGCCCAGTCGGTATAGAGGATCCCGTCATACACCAGGTCGATTCCGAACTGGAAATTCGCCTTCGTGAGGCCGGCGACCGTTTCTCCCGGAATCCAGTACACGAAATGCAGACGCTTGCCGAGGTCGCCGAAGCTGTAGACGAACGTGTCGCGGATGTTGAACATCAGGGTTCCGGCGTTTTGGGAATCGACGCTGTGTGCCATGTTCACAAACGATCCGCTGACCGCATCGTTCTTCGCCGCGGCCCACCAGGCGGGGTAGTCCGGCGATCCGGAGGCATTGGGTGCCGCATCGGCGTACACCTGGATTGTGAACGCACGCGCGGCGGGCGCGAGGAGGACGGCGCCGAGCAGCGCCAGCGCTGAGAGTCTGCCAAGTCTGCTCATTTTCGGGAGTATTGGAGTGTGGCTTCGGAACCGGGGGTCTTGCTCGCCAAAGCCAATGTATGAATAGCATAGATACTGCCAGAATCGGCGACCATCCACCGTCGCCGTTTCGCGGTGTCTGTGTCCTATTCCCTCAGAGCAGTTTCCGGAGCCCGCTCGGGAGCCCGCGAACCCGTGATCTCGATTTCGGCTCCATCCGGATATTTGAAATCCGTAAGGTATTCCGACGCAGAACGTCGGATCAGGAGTCATCCGGCTTATCGTCCGGCCTTGGCGAGCGGTTCGGAGCTTGGCCCTTGGGCGCTTCGAACGTTCGCGCGGCAGCCTGCTCCTCCTGCCGACCTTTAAATTTGTCCCTTGAGGCCCGGGACGGTGGCAAAGCGGCCCGCTTGGATTGCCTTCCTCGGGAATTGACCCTTGGAATTTGCCGGACGCCGCGCCGCTCAGGGCGCGCCTGGGGTGACGGTTGCCCCGGGCTCGAACACGAGGCTCTCGCCCGGTTTCGTTGCGCGGGTGACGGTCTGGCCGGCGTAGCGGAGGCGGCAGTCGCCGCCGAGGTTTGAGCGGATCTCGGCGCGCTCGAGCCGGCCGTCTTTCCAGGAGAGCCGGGTGACCTCGAAGCCGCCGCGGGCCCGCAGGCCGCGCACGGTTCCCGTCGGCCAGGCGGCGGGCAGCGCGGGCAGCAGCTGGAGCTCGCCGCCCTGCGACTGGAGCAGCATCTCGGCGATGCCGGCGGTGCCGCCGAAGTTGCCGTCGATCTGAAAGGGCGGATGCGCGTCGAAGAGATTGGGGTAGGTGCGCTCCGGCCGGAGCAGGAGCTTGAGGATGCTGTAGGCATGCTCGGCATCGTGCAGCCGCGCCCACAGGTTCAGGCGCCAGCCGATGGCCCAGCCGGTGGTGTCGTCGCCGCGGAGTTCGAGCGAGCGGCGGGCGGCGGCGGCGAGTTGGGGAGTCGTGCGAACGTCGATCTGGTCGCTGGGATAGAGGGCGTAGAGATGGGAGACGTGCCGGTGATGCGGCTCGGGGGCGGCGGCGTCCCAGTCCTCGAGCCATTCCTGCAGCTGGCCCTGGGCGCCGATCTGGTCCGGCGCGAGGCGTGCGCGCGCGGCGGCGAGGCGGGCGCGGAACCCGTCGTCCTGC
The DNA here is from genome assembly GCA_964551145.1 of uncultured Opitutaceae bacterium. GTDB lineage: Bacteria > Verrucomicrobiota > Verrucomicrobiia > Opitutales > Opitutaceae > Fen-1467. The sequence goes on from CAZKDK010000112.1 coordinate 4,629, forward strand.
CCGAGGATCTCCGCCGACCGGATGCAGGCGGTGAAGAGATCGCGCAGGATCTGCGAGTCCATGGCGGGGCCGGCGACGATGGAGATGTCGTCGTGGTGGGCGTTCTCGGGCGAGATCGAGGGGCTCGTGACCAGCCAGCCATGCGTCGGCTCGGCGATGAGGGTGTCGAGGAAGAACTGCGCGGAGCCCTTGAGCAGGGGATAGGCGCGGGCGAGGAAGTCGCGGTCGCCGGAGAACCGGTAATGCTCCCAGAGGGGGTAGCACAGCCACGCGCCGCCGGTCGGCCACATGCCCCAGCGGGCGCCGTCGACCGGGCCGGTGGCGCGCCAGAGGTCGGTGTTGTGGTGCGCCACCCAGCCGGAGGCGCCGTAGTGGGCCCGGGCCATCTTCGCGCCGGTCTCGCTCAGGTCCTTGATCAGGGCGAAGAGCGGTTCGGCGCATTCGGCGAGATTGGTGGTCTCGGCCGGCCAGTAGTTCATCTCGGTGTTGATGTTGATCGTGTATTTGCTGCCCCACGGCGGGTTGAGGCTGTCGTTCCAGATGCCCTGGAGGTTGGCGGGCTGGGTGCCCGGGCGGGAGCTGCAGATGAGCAGGTAGCGGCCGAACTGGAAGTAGAGCGCGGCGAGGGCGGGGTCGTGGCCCGTGGCGAAGCGGCGCACGCGCTCGTCGGTCGGCAGGTCGGCGGCGGGGGTGCGGCCGAGGTCGAGCGACACGCGGCGGAACAGCCGCTGGTGCTCCGCCGTGTGGGCGGCGAGCAACTGGGCGTAGGTCTTGCCGGCGGCGGCCCGGAGCGTGCCGTCGTTGAGCGCGACGGGATCGCCGCCGACGTCGTTGTAGCGGCGGAAGCTCGTGGCGATGGCGATGAGGACGAGGGCGGAGCGGGCGCCGCTGACATGGAGCTGCTGGCCGTCGGCGTGCAGCGAGCCGCCCTCGAGGGCGACCTGGACCTTCGCTTGGAACTTCAGGGCGCCGGCGATGTTCTCGCTCGCGCCGTTGCGGCCGTCGAGGATGAGCACGTCGTCGCCTTCGGTCCGGATGTTGGCCCGCTGCGGACTCTCCGCGCCGAGGGTGAAGTTGAGCCGGCCGTCGTTCCCCGGCCCATTGGGTTGAAGGGCCGTCAGGCGCACCACGATCACCTGGTCGACCGGGCTGGCGAAGACCTCGCGTACCTGGGTGACCGCCCACGGACCCGAGCCGGTGGTGAATTCCGTCCGGGCCACGGCGGTGTCGAGGTTCAGCTCGCGCCGGTAACCCGTGACCGCCTCGGCGCCGGAGAAGGTGAACAGCAGGTCGCCGACGGTCTGGTAGGGCATCTCCCGGAGGGGACGGGCCATGAGCTTCTGCTCCGCAAGCGCCTGCGCGGCGGCGTAGTCGCCCGCGGCGATGAGCCGGCGGACCTCCGGCAGCGCGCCGAGGGCCTCGGGGTTGGCCGGGTCATAGGGACCGCCGGCCCAGAGCGTGTCCTCGTTGAGCTGGAGGCGTTCCTGGTGGATGCCGCCGAAGACCATCGCCCCCAGCCGGCCGTTGCCCACGGGCAGGGCCTCGACCCACTCGGCGGCGGGCCGCGTGTAGAAAAGCGTCAGGTCGTCGCCGGCGGCGAGGGGGCGCAGCCAGGAAAGAACGCAGAGTGGGAGCAGGGTGGCGCGGGCCAGGCGGGAGGAGTTCATGAAAATCTTCAGACAGGGAGACAGGGTGGGGTAGATGGAGCCGGCTCATAGGCAAATCAGCAATTCGTTTCCCGCGGCCGCCCGCGGCCTATGAAGGATCCTGCTGCAGAAAAGACAGAGGGGGCCGACCATGCACCCGCTTGAATACGCGCGAAAAATGGAACGGGTCCATCCCGAAGACCTCCGCCGTTTCGCTGACATTCAACTGCTGCTGCTCCAGCAGCGCCGCTGCCTGGTCCATCTTCAGGCGCATCAAGAATCGATAGGCCGGCTCTCCGGCGAACCGCCGGAACAGCCGGCTGAGATAGGCCGGCGCCACGCGGCAGGCGGCGGCCGCCTCCTCCGCCGTGCGGAGGGTCGCGAAATTCCTTTCGAGATAATCCCGGCACCGCAAAAAGGTCCGCCGGGCCCGGTGGGTGCGCGCCCCGCCCGGCAACCGCACCTCGGAGACCAGCAACAGCAGAATCTGCCCCTGCAGCGTCGCGATCTTCGCGGCCGTCGGCGTGCGGCGCTGTCCGGTGGCCAGCAGGTGTTCGAACGCCGCCTGCACCTCCTCGACGGCGGCGACGCGGTGGCAGACCCCGGGCGCGATGCCCGCCGCCGTCATCGCCCGCGCCGCTCCGGCTCCGCCGAAATCGACGAAATACTTCGACAGCGGTTCCGTCGCGTCCGAGGTGATCTCGTGCGGCACCCCGGGTCCATAGGCGAAGACGACCCCGCGACTCAGCGGGTGCACCCGCCCCCCCATCCGCAACGATCCCCGTCCGCCGACCACAAACTCCAGGGCGGAGTACCGGAACCCTGCGCGGCGGATCTGGTAATCGCGCGTCGCCCGTTCCCAGCCACCGCACACCACGGTCGGCCGGCGCGACTCCCCGGCGCGCTCCGCCAGATAAAAGCGGCGGGCAGCGACCACCTGCTTCGACATGAACGCGGGCAGCACCTCGGCGCGGCGTGACATCCCCCCAAGTCAAATCACGGTCCGTGCGAAAATCAACCGGTCAAAGATCGTCATGCCACGGGCAAGAACGTCCATTCTTTCTTCCCGCCGGATCGACTATCCTGTGCCCCGCCCATGATCCCGACTGGCATCGTTCCCCCGGCTGCCGCTCCCTGCCCCGGCGCCCGCGGCGCCTCCGGCCCCGGGGATCCGGCCGCCCGGCGCTTCATCCGCGTCGCAGGCGCGAAACGATGACCTGCCTCGCAACCGGCCCCTGGCGATCATGCGCATCGACGCCCATCAGCACTTCTGGCGCTACACGGCCGCCGAGTACGGCTGGATCGATGAAGGCATGGGGGCCATTCGACGCGACTTTCTGCCGCCCGACCTGGCGCCGGCCCTGGCCGCCGCGCAGCTCGACGGTTCGGTGGCCGTGCAGGCGCGTCAATCGCTCGCGGAGACGGACTGGCTGCTCGCCCTCGGCGAATCGTTCTCGCTGATCCAAGGGATCGTCGGCTGGGTCCCGCTGGCGGCGGAGGGTCACGCGATCGGCCGTATCCTCGACCGCTACGCCTCGCAGCGCCGTTTCAAGGGCGTGCGCCACGTCCTCCAGGCCGAGCCCGACGCCTACTTCGCCGATCCCGGTTTCAACGACGCGCTGCAGGAGGTCGCCCGCCGCGGGCTGACCTACGACCTGCTGGTTCTCGCGCGCCAGCTGCCCGCGTCCCTTTCGCTGGTGGACCGCCATCCCACGCTACGCATCGTCCTCGACCACCTCGCCAAGCCCGTGGTGCAAGGCCCGCCGCCCCGCGAGTGGCGCCGGGACCTGCGCGAACTCGCCCGGCGCCCCAACGTCGCCTGCAAGTTCTCCGGCGTCGTCACCGAGGTGCCCGGCGGGCGCTGGTCGGCGGACCTCGTGCGGCCCTACTTCGAAGTCGCCCTCGAAGCCTTTGGACCCGACCGCCTGATGTTCGGTTCCGACTGGCCCGTCTGCCTGGTGGCTGCCGACTATGCCGGCTGGCTGGCGGCCGTTGAACGTTTCGTGCAGCCGCTCGCCCCGGACGAGCGGAACGCCCTCATGGGGGGCACCGCGACCTCCGTCTACCGGCTCGCCCCCTGACGCCCGCATCATGCAACGCCGCCCCCTCGGCCGCACCGGCCTTCACGTCTCCCTCCTCAGCTTCGGCGCCTCGTCGCTCGGCGGCGTCTTCCGCGCGACCGACGACGCCGAAAGCGTCCGCACTGTCCACGCCGCGCTCGATCTGGGGGTCAACTTCATCGACGTCTCGCCGTATTACGGGGCGACCCGCGCGGAAACCGTGCTCGGCCGTGCGTTGCGTGGCATCGCGCGCGACCGCTACCACCTCGCGACCAAGGTCGGCCAGTACGGCGAAGGGGAGTTCGACTTCTCCGCCGCGCGCGTGACCCGCAGCCTCGACGAAAGCTGCGCCCGCCTCGGAGTCGACTATGTCGACCTGCTGCAGTGCCACGACATCGAATTCGCCTCCCTCGACCAGATCGTCGGGGAAACCATCCCCGCGCTCCTCGCGCTCAGGCACGCGGGGCGCATCGGGCACATCGGCATCACCGGCCTGCCGTTGAGGATCTTCCCCGCCGTCCTCGACCGCCTGCCCGACGGCGTCGTCGAGACGGTGCTGTCGTTCTGCCATTACGAACTCAACGACACCTCGCTGGAAACCCTGCTGCCCTATTTCGCCCGGAAAGGAATCGGCGTGATCAATGCCGCGCCCACGGGCATGGGTCTGCTCACCCCGCAGGGCGTGCCGGGCTGGCATCCCGCTCCGCCGGCGCTGGTGGCGGGCGCCCGCCGCGCGGTCGACTACTGCCGTTCCGTCGGCGCCGATCCGGTGAAGCTCGCGATCCAGTTCGCCGTCGCGCAGCCCGGCATCGCCACGACGCTCGTCGGCAGCGCCAACCCCGAGAACATCCGCCGGAACATCGCGCACGCCAGCGAGCCGGCCGATCCCGGGCTCCTGAACCGCGTGCTCGACCTGCTCCGTCCGATTCACAACCATAACTTCACCCGCGGCCGCCCCGAGAATCGCGACCCGATCCTCGCCTGAGGCGCCGCCACCGCGCCGATGAAAAGCCTCCTCCTCGTCGAACCCGGCGTGCTCCGCGCCGACGACCTCCCCGAGGCCGCCGCGCCCGGACCCGGCGAAGCGCTCGTGCGCGTGCACCGGATCGGAGTCTGCGGCACCGACCTGCACGCATTCAAGGGCAGGCAGCCGTTCTTCAGCTATCCCCGCATCCTCGGCCACGAACTCGGGGTCGAGGTGCTCGCCATCGGCGCGGACGTCGCCTCGGTCGCGCCCGGCGACCGCTGCGCCGTCGAACCCTATTTGAACTGCGGGCACTGTGTCGCCTGCCGGCGGGGAAAGCCCAACTGCTGCGCACAACTCAAGGTCATGGGCGTCCACGTGGACGGGGGCATGCGCGAACGCTTCGTCGTGCCCGCGGCGAAGCTCCATCCCTCGTCCCGGCTCTCGTTCGACCAGCTCGCGCTCGTCGAGACGCTCGGCATCGGCGCGCACGCGGTCGACCGGGCCGCGCTCGCCGCCGGCGAAACGGTCGCCGTCGTCGGCGCGGGACCGATCGGGCTGGCGGTGATCCAGTTCGCGCTGGCCGCCGGCGCCCGCGTGCTCGCGGTTGACCTCAACGCCCGGCGGCTGGCGTTCTGCCGCGAGCGCCTCGGGCTTCCGGCCGAGGCGACGATCGACACCACCGCCACTCCCGGCGTCGCCGCCCGCCTCGGCGAGCTCACGGGCGGCGATCTGCCGACCGCGATCTTCGATGCCACGGGCAATGCCGCGTCGATGGCGGCGTCCTTCAACTACCCGGCGCCCGGCGGCCGGATTGTCTTCGTCGGATTGTTCCCGGGAGAGGTTGCCTTCAACGATCCCAACTTCCACCGGCGCGAACTCACGCTCCTCGGCAGCCGCAACTCCCGGCCCGAGGATTTCC
>CAZKDK010000113.1:0-10106 GCA_964551145.1 uncultured Opitutaceae bacterium
TGACGCCGTCGGCGACAATGCGCAGGGCGTCGATGTCGAGGCCCGAGTCGGTCTCATCCATCATGGCAAACAGCGGGTCGAGCATCGCCATCTGGAGGATTTCGCAGCGCTTCTTTTCGCCGCCGGAGAACCCGTCGTTGACCGCGCGGGAGGTGAACTTCCGGTCGATCTTCAGCAGATCCATTTTTTCGTAGAGCTTCTTGTAGTAGGTCGTGGCATCGAGTTCTTCGCTTTCGCCGAGGCGGGCTTGGAGCGCGGCCCGGAGGAAGTTGGCGATGCTCACGCCCGGGACGTCGCTCGGATATTGAAAGGCGAGAAAAAGACCGGCGCGGGCGCGCTCATCCGGTTCCATGGCAAGGATCGAGCGCCCGTCGAGGAGCACATCGCCGCCCGTGATGGCGTAGTCCGGATGGCCCGCGATGGCCTTGGCGAGGGTGGACTTGCCCGTCCCATTGGGCCCCATGACCGCGTGGATCTCGCCCTGGTTGATCGTAAGCGTTACTCCCTTGACCACGGGCTTGTCGCCGATGGAGATGTGCAGATCTTGAATAACAAGCTGGCTCATAACGGATTGAGTTGGGGATAAGGTGTTGGTAACTCGTCAGCTGACGTTAATGGACGCAGACCGGCGAGGGTTGGCCACGCCGCGGAAGCTGAGGTCCACACTGACGGCGTCATAGCCGGGGGGGAGGATTGCGCGGAGTCTGGCCATGAGGTCGGAGGGGATATCGACGTCATGAATCTCTTTGCTGACCTCGTCGTGGAAATGCGCGTGCTCATGCAGGTTCGGGCAGTAGCGGGTGGGCTCCCGGACGAAGTTCACCTGTTTGATCAGTCCGCATTGCACAAGGGCATCAAGGCAGTTGTAGACGGTGGCGAGGGAGATCGTCGGCATGAGCGTCTTGACGCGGGCGAACACCTCTTCAGCGGTGGGGTGGTCGCGCTTCCCCAAGATCACCTCATAGACCACTTCGCGCTGTGGAGTGGATCGGAGGCCAGTGCCATTGAGGCGTTGGCCCAGAGTGGGGACGGGGATATCGGTGAGCATCGTGAAGACAAAAGAGAATTAGAATCGTTCCAGATTGCAAGTGAGAATTGGTATTATTCCAATTGTTTCTTAACTCGCGGAACGTTGGCCAATTGCACACCTTGAACTTTACATGGTCTTGCGTGCATGCCGAAACAACGCATCAACCAACATGATGCTTATGAAAGCCTTGGACACGATCAGACACAGCAGCTTTCCGTTCGCGCACTGATCGCGACCTCATTCGAAGTGCACTCACGCGCAAGGCCGATTCACCTACGGCCTTTCATCCTTCGATCTTCCCCGGGCGAACTCAGGCTTGAATCTTGGGCTCGGATGACGTGACCGCGCCGGGCTCGGGTCGATCCAGCACCATGCGGAGCATCTTGAGAAGCGCCTCGGCAGAATAGGGCTTTGGCAGGAAATCCTTCGCGCCCGCAACGGCTGCCTTGCCCACGCTGATGTTGGATGCAAGGCCGCTGACCGCGATGATCCGGGCGTTCGGGCGGATGCGCAGGAGTGCCTGGATGGCCACAGGGCCGTCCAGGACCGGCATGGCCATGTCGATCAGGATGACCTCGGTTTTGTCCTTGTGCTGCGCGAACACGGCGAGCGCCTCGGCGCCGTCGGAGGCGGTGAGCACACGATAACCGAACGCCTCCAGGGTCTGTCTCGTGATGCCGCGGATCGACGCCTCATCGTCGACCACGAGCACCAGCTCGCCGCGCCCGCGCAGCATCTCGAGCGGCGAGGATCCGCGTGATTCCTGCGGCAGGGTGGGATCGGCAGGGAGGAACATCTTGAAGGTCGAGCCTCGTCCAACCTTGCTGGCCACGGTGATGAAACCGCCGTGGCTCTTGATGATCGCATGCACGGTCGAAAGTCCGAGTCCCGTGCCTTTGCCTACTTCCTTGGTCGTGAAGAAGGGCTCGAAGATCCGCTCCCGCACCTCGGGCGGCATGCCCATGCCCGTGTCGGTGACCGCCAGCATGACGTAGGGGCCGGGGCGCGCGTCCGCGTAGGCGCTGGCGTACTGGGCGTCGATCTCCAGGTTGTCGGCGGCGAAGGTCAGGGTGCCGCCGTCGGGCATGGCGTCGCGGGCGTTGACCGCGAGGTTCATCAGGACCTGGTGGAGCTGCGTGGCGTCGCCCACCACCAGCCAGAGCTCGGACGGGATCGCGGTGGTCATTCGGATCGCCCGGGGGAACGTCTCATTGACGATCCGCTCGAGTTCGTCGACCAGATGACCAAGATTGACGGCAACGCGTTGCCCTTCGAGCCCGCGCGAAAACGACAACACCTGGCGCACCAGGTTCGAACCGCGCTGGGCGCTGCCACGGATGGTTTCGAGAATCCTCAGGCGGCGGGGATCCTTCGCAGCGTCGAGCATGAGGAGATCGATCGACATCAGGATCGGCGCCAGCACGTTGTTCAGATCGTGGGCGATGCCGCCGGCGAGCGTGCCCACGCTCTCCATGCGCTGGGCGCGCAGATACTGGGCTTCGAGCCGTTTGCGCTCGGTCAGGTCGCTCATGCCTCCGACCATGCGCGTGGCCTTGCCGTCGGCGTCGCGGATGATGGTGCCGCGGTCCTGCACGACGGCATAGGTCCCGTCCTTCAGCCGCAATCGGTACTCTTCGGTCCACGCCTCCCGGCCCGAATCGATCGCCTCGTGGAGGCTGTTGACGACCCGGTCGCGGTCGTCGGAGTGCAGTCGACTGGACCACCAATCGATCGCCGGCTTGACCTCATCGGGGGAAAACCCGAACGCGGTCTTGAACCCATCGCTCCGCCAGAGGTTGTTGGAGACCAGATCCCAGTCCCAAAGCACGTCGCTGGTGGCGCGGGAAACGAGCCGGTAGCGCATTTCGCTCTCATACGCCGCGTCCTGCGCGAGCCGGAACTCGGTGACGTCCTGCATCGTGCCGGTGATTTTCGCCAGTCCGCCCTGGGGATCGCGGCTCGCCTCGGCCCGGATGCGGACGTGGCGGATCTGGTCATCCGGCCGCTTGATCCGGTATGCGACCGGGCCCGGGGATTCGCCGGCGCGCAGGGCGGCGTCGAACGCGCGCACCCGCGCAAGGTCATCGGGTATCACCTGCGCAAACACGTCGAGGCGCTGCGGGTCCGACGACTCCCGCGACAGGCCCAGAATGCGGAACATCTCGTCGGACCAGTCGGCGCACTTCGTCGCCCCGTCGTACCGCCAGTCGCCGATATGGGCGAAGCGTTGCGCGGTCTCCAGGCGCACGGCCAGGTCCATCAGGGTGCGCCGGAGTTCGAGCTGTTCGACGACGAGGGCGGCCAGCCCCTGCAGGGCGTCCAGTTGGGCGGGGGTGAGATGGCGCGGTTGCTGGTCGACCACGCACAGGGTGCCGAGCGCCAGGCCCTCGGGGGTGACGAGCGGGGCGCCGGCGTAGAAACGAATGTGCGGCTCGCCCGTGACCATGGGATTGTCGGCGAACCGCGCATCGGCCGCGGCGTCGGCAATCACCAGGAGCTCGTGCGGATGCTGGATCGCCTGCGCGCAGAACGAGAAATCGCGCGGCAGCTCCCGGATCTGCAGGCCGACGGCCGCCTCAAACCACTCGCGGTGTTCGTCGACCAGCGAGACGCCCGCGATCGGCGCCCCGCAGATGAGCGCCGCCAGCCGGGCGACTCCGTCAAACGCCTCGTCGGTCGAGGCGCCGACCATGTTGTAACGCGAAAGCGCGCTGAGTCGCGCGGAGTCGCTCGTGGGAATGGGTGGCGTGGTGACGCTCATGAGCGGTCGCGACCCGCAGCTCGGCGCGGGTCACGAATGCGTCGCCAAACTAAGCCACTCGGGCGCCTTTGACGATGCAATTTCCGTCACCGGGAGGGCTTTTTGCCCCGGCGGTCGACCCCGGCCGGTCGCAGGTGAGGGGTTTCCCCTAGAAACGAGGAAGCGGGTTCGCGGATCGAAGACCCGCGAGCCCGCCCCTCCTGCCGCTTCCCGACAGTTGGCTTTTCGTTCCCGGCAATTCCCCCGTCCGTTTGTTGGGGGACTGCCAATTGTTAGTGGATCCCGGATTCTGGTGCAGGGCCCTGGATCGTTGCGTGCCGCGGCCTCCACAGGCGCGTCCGTTGCCGAACCGCTGACGGCCGGGCGGCCGGGCGCGGCAGAAGCGGCGTGCCAGTTCAGGTGGGCGCCAGGCGATGATCGCCGCCTCGCCGGCGGAGCCATCCGATCGCGCAGAGCGCCGCCAAGCTGAAGCCAAGCGCAGCCCCGGTGTTGGCCGTATCCGGCACGGAGCTCAGAGATCCAAACAAGCCGTGATCCTCCTTTTCGCCATCGCCGGCGATGCCAGCGGTGAAATAGAGCGTCTTGCTGTCTCCGCCCGCGGCGCCGTTGCCGAAGATCAGGCCCCACAATCCATCGATGCTGAGGACGCTGCCGTCCGGATTGTGGAGCATGTCGAGCCACGCGCCGGTAACTGGATCGTAGGCGTTGATCATGCCGTCGCCGAAATTACCCACCAGCAGGTCGCCGCCAAATCCGCCGAAGCCGTGCGGGGCCAGGGCCAGGCCCCAGGGCGAATTCAGGGCTCCCATCGTGACGAGTCGCTTCTGCAGATCGCCATTGAGATTGTAGATGTCCACGAAGCCATTGCCGGCGCCGGGGTCATCGTCGTGCGCTACCCCGTCCTGTTTGGCATAGGTGACGTAGAGCATGCCGCCGATGTTCTGGATGTTGAACGGTGCGAAACCAGCGGGGATGGTCGGATCCGTGAACGCGCCGGTCACGGCCGGCGCGCCAGCTCCGGGGAAGACATCGATGCGGTTGTTGTGGAAATCCGTGGCGTAGAGATAGGTGTGTCCGCCCATTGAACCGTCCGCGAGGCCCTTGTAGACGGCCCCGCTCGGCGAGCTGAAAAGAACCTCGGCCGCGGTACCCGATTTCCAGCCGTCAATGATCCCGTCTTCACTCGCGAAGATGAAGTGATCGCCATTGTATGAACTCGAGTCGCTGTTGAACACCGCCCCGGTCGGTGCAATCAGGCCGCCCGGCGCGCCGTTGGGCAGCGAGACCGTCAGTCCCTGTTTCGCGCCCGCGGTGTTATAGAGGGTTGAGAGTCCGGAGCCATTGTCCGCCACCCAGAATGGAGATGTGGGCCCATAGGTGATGCCCCAGGGGTTCACCAACCCGGGGTCTGTATTGGCCGCCCTGCCGGGGATGTCAGATTGGAGATCGGTCTCCTTCACCGTGTTTTGGGCGCGGAGGGCCGGCGATCCGAAGCAGAGTGCCAGCATGACAAATGCGGGCACGAGCGTGAGTACTTGATGGCGATACCAGTTCACAACAGGCTCCTTTTGAGGTTTGGTGCGCTATTACCGAACGCAACGTGCGAGGTCACGCTTCCGGCGAAAGGAGCAATAAGTAACAGAGCTGTTACGTTGCCCCGCCCACCGGGTTCCCCGCCATCGGCCAACCCGTGTCGGATCGCCGCGGGCCCGCCGCCGGCCCGGGCCGGCAGCCCGAATCACCCGCCGTGCTCGGCCAGCCAGCGCTCGGCCTCGATGGCGGCCTGGCAGCCCATGCCTGCAGCGGTCACGGCCTGCCGGTAGACATGGTCCGCGCAATCGCCGGCGACGTACACGCCCGGCACGCGGGTCCTCACCTGGCTGCCGTCGGCCGGCCGGAAATATCCGTTGGCGTCAACCTCGAGCGCCGGTGCGAATGGCTGCGTATTGGGGATGTGGCCGATGGCCATGAAAACGCCCGAGCACGGAATGACGCGCGCGGCGCCGGTCTTCAAGTTCCTCACGCGCACGCCGGTGACGCCACCCTTCGCATTGCCCAAGACCTCGGTGAGCACGCTGTCCCAGGCCGGCGTGATCTTGGGGTGGGCGAGGGTGCGATCGGCCATGATCTTCGAGGCCCGCAGGGCGTCGCGCCGGTGGATCAGCGTGATCTTGCTGGCGAATCGGGTCAGAAACAGCGCCTCCTCGCAGGCGGAGTCGCCACCGCCGACCACCACGACTTCCTGGTTTCGGAAGAACGCGCCGTCGCACGTCGCGCAGGTCGTCACGCCCTTGCCGCCGAAATATTCCTTCTCGCCCGGCACGCCGGTCAGTCGGGGCGAGGCGCCCGTCGCGATGATGACCGCCCGGGCCAGCACGGACCGGTCCGCCGTCCGCAGCACCCGCGGCTGCGCCGAGAAATCCACCGATTCGACCCGCGCCGCCTCGAAACGGGCGCCGAATTTCGCCGCCTGCTGCCGCAGGTTGTCCATGAGCTGGAAACCGTCGACGCCCCCGGGGAAGCCCGGGAAGTTCTCGACCTCCGAGGTGGTCGTGAGCTGACCCCCGGGCATGCCGCCCTCGAGGACCAGGGGGGCCAGGTTGGCACGGGCGGCATAGACCGCGGCGGTCAGTCCGGCGCAGCCGGTTCCAACGATGACGATGTTTTCAGCGGATGAGGACATGGGTCGTTTTCAAATGAGAGGCCACCGGGCCTGCGGAGGGCAACCATAGAGTGCAGACGCGCCAACTTAGCAAACGCGTCAAGGCACAGCCGGTCCGCCGGGCTACGACTCCGGCCCGTCTTCCACGACGCCGTCGGGGAGTTCGTTGCGGTCGTCCGGCTGCCGCGGGAAATGGGTGGCGAGCAACTCGCCGGCCCGCTCGACGCCATGGACCAGGCCGTCGGTGTACGCGCCGCGCTTGAAATAGCCGGTCATCGCGGCGGCCAGGTCCTGCCAGAAACCGTCCCCGCATCTCGCGTGGACCGCCTCGTCGCCGATGACGGCAAAGGTCCGCGAACGCGGCGCCACGAAGAGAAGGACGGCGTTCCGATGCCGGGTGCGCTGCATGCCGAGGCGGAGGAATGCCTGCTGTGCGGCCGCGACCGGGTCGGGCGCCCGCCGGTGGCTGATCATGACGCGGATCTCGCCCGAGGTCTTCGACTCGGCCGCGTGGATGGCGGCGTGGATGCGCTCATGCGCGAGCTGGCCGATGAAAGCGCGGTGTCTCATGGAGTCTCCCTTCACCAGCCGCCGCCCGCGCCGCCGCCCCCGAAACTGCCGCCGCCGGCGGAAAAGCCTCCCCCGCCGCCGCCGGAACCACCTCCGCCGAAGCCGCCGCCGCCGCCAAACCAGATCGTCGGTCCGCCGCTCCCGGGCCCGCCGCGCCCGCCTCGTCCCTGATAGAGGGCGCTGCGCCAGTAGCGGTTGAGATAGCCGAAGCAGAGGATCAGGAGGATAACGGCAATGGCCGCGCCGAAACTGCGGGGGGAAGAGGTGCGGTCGGCGTTGGTGTATCCGGTTCCCGCGTATTCGCCGCGGGTCGCGGCGATGATGGCACCGACGCCCGCCTGCAGGCCGCCGGCGTAGTCGCCCTGGCGGAAGCGCGGTTTCAGCTCCTGGTCGATGATCAGCCGGCAGCGTGCGTCGGTGAGGGCGCCCTCGAGACCGTACCCAGCCTGGATATACATCTGGCGGTCCTGGATGAACACGAACAGCACGGCGCCGTTATTGCGGCCCTTCTGACCCGCGCCCCAGGCCTGCGCCACCCGCACGGAGTAGTCCGCCACCGAGGAGTCCGACTGCATCTTCGGATAGACGGCGACGATCAGCTGGGTGGAAGTGTCGCGCTCGAACTGATCCAGTTGCTGGTTGAGGCGGCCGGCCACGTCCGCCGAAACGACGCCGGCGTAGTCGTTGAAGTAGCGCGCCGGCCGCGGCGGGATGACCTCGGCCGCGCGGAGGATTCCGGCCGCGAGGAGACAAGCCGCCAGGATGACCGGGCGCGCCGTCACGGCTTGGCCGGGGCCGGCTGGCTGCCGAAGTCAAACTGGACCGGAGGCGGCTTCTCCGCTCCCGGTGCGGCCTGGAAATACACCTTGGGCTTGAAGCCGAACATGCCGGCGAAAAAGACCGCCGGCACGCGCTGGATCGCCGCGTTGTAGTCGCGGGCCAGGTCGTTGAAGCGGCCCCGCTCGACCGCGATGCGGTTCTCCGTGCCCTCGAGCTGGGACTGCAGCATCTGGAAGTTCTCCGTGGCCTTGAGCTGCGGATACTGCTCGGCGACGACGAGCAGGCGCGACAGCGCGGTGCCGAGCTGGCCCTGGGCCTGCTCGAACCGGGCGAGCTGGGCCGGATCGGTCGGCGCCGTGCCGGCGTTCAGCTGGACGCGTCCGACCGACGCGCGCGCCTCGGTGACCGCCAGGAGCGTCGACTTCTCGAAGTTAGCCGCGCCCGACACGGTGTTGACCAGGTTCGGGATCAGGTCGGCGCGCCTCTGGTAGACATTCTGGACCTGCGCCCACTGCGCATCGACCGCCTGGGAGCGGTTGACGAGGCTGTTGTAGGCGCCGACGGCCGCCGCGACCAGCACGACCACGAGCAGCACCAGGGCGCCGAGAATAGCGAGGAAAGTCTTGGCCATAAGTGGAAATGACGTATTGCGCGGATTGGCCGCGAACACAAGCGGCGGATCGGTACAACCGGCGGCGGGGTTTGTAGGCGGAGGCGCCGCCCGGCCGCGGCGGAAGGCCGCCGGCGCCGCCGCGAACGAAACACGGGCCGGCTCACCATCCCAGGCTGTGGCGGAGGCGCAGGGCCTGATACAGATCCTCGGGCAGCTCGGTCAGGAACCGGCTCGGCGACAGCAGCGTGGCCGGTCCGCCCCTGGAGTTGACCTTGGGGAAGCAGAGGTAGAGTTCGTCCTTCGCTCGCGTCACGGCGACGTAGAACAGCCGGCGCTCCTCGTCGAGGTCGCTCTCCTCGATGGCGCGCCGCAACGGGAACATTCCCTCGGCCAGCCCGATCACGAACACGACGCCGAACTCGAGGCCCTTGGCCTGGTGCACCGTCGTGAGCCGGAGCGCATCGGCGTCGGGATCGACCTGGCGGTCGCTCGTTTCGGAATTGAGCAGGGCGATCTGCGCCAGCAGGTCCTGCAGGTCGTCGAAGCGGCCTGCAAAGCCGATGAGCGATTTCAGGTCGTCCAGGCGCGACGCGTAGTTGGCGTAGGCGCCCTTGAGGTAGTCGCCATACCAGCCCTCGATGGCGATCTCCACGGTCTTGAACGGCTTTTCCGCCGGCACGGTGCGGGCGATCTCCTGCAGCGAGGCGACCAGCCGCGGCCATTCGTCGCGGGCATCCTTGGGCACCCGGGCCGCGACCGCATCCGCGGCCAGCGCGTCGACCAGATTGCGCTGGTGGGTGCGCGCCTCGGCGACGGCGGCCTCGTGGAGCTTCTGCGCAACTTTCTCGCCGACGCGGGGCAGCAGCACGGCGATGCGCTGCCAGGCCATCGTGTCCGCCGGATTGTAGACGAAACGGAGCAGGGCCACGAGGTCGCGGATGTGCGCCTGCTCGAAGAACCGCACGCCGCTCGTGATCACGTAGGGCAGGCCGATGCGCGAGAGCTCGAGCTGGAGGTCGAGCGCCTGGAAATGGGCGCGGTAAAGCACCGCGAGGTCGGAGAGCGGGCGGCCCTCGTCGACCAGTCCCTTGACGCGCTGGACGATGAACTGGGCCTGTTCGCGCGCATCCAGCGCCTGCACGAGGAACGGCTTTTCGTGGTCGGGGCGGGCGGGGCGCAGAACCTTGTCGTAATGGCGGCCCTTGGGCTGGGCGGCAAGGACGCCATTGGCGAAGGCGAGGATCGACGGCGTCGAGCGGTAGTTCGTCTCGATGCGATGGATCTGTGTGCCCGGGTGCCGGTCGGGAAAGGTGAGGATGTTCTCGAAGTTGGCCCCGCGCCAGGAGTAGATGCACTGGGCGTCGTCGCCCACCGCCATGATGCGGTGGTGCGCGCCGACGATGTCGACGATCTGCGCCTGCAGCGTGTTGGTGTCCTGGTATTCATCGACGAGCACGTGGCGGAAGCGCTGCTGCAGCTGGGCCGCCACCCCGGGCGACGCCCGCAGCAGTTCGAGCCACGATTCGAGGAGGTCGTCGTAGTCGACCACGTTCTGGCGGCGCTTGCGCTCCCGGTAGGCGGCGGCGAAACCGCCGATGAGATCGGCCACGGCGTCGTGCTGCGGATAATAGCGGCTGATCGTCTCGCCGAGCGGGCGCTGGGTGTTGCGCGCGAAGCTGATGATCTCGAA
>CAZKDK010000114.1:0-10044 GCA_964551145.1 uncultured Opitutaceae bacterium
AGGTCGTGCTCACGCCGGTCGGCTACACCTACATCGAGCAGGGCGGCATCATCAAGGTCGTCAGCCTCGAGGCCCTCAACCAGGAGCCGATGACCACCGAGGTGTTTACGCTCAATTACGCGAACGCCGCGGAGGTGCAGGGCAGCATCGCGCCCCGCGTCGACAGCGCGGCCGGCGGCAAGCTGGGAGTCGATCGCCGCACGAATTCACTGATCATCACCGAGCGGCCGTCGCGCCTGAAGGTCATCCGCCCGCTGATCGAGCGCCTCGACAAGGCCACCGACCAGGTGATGATCGAGTCGAAGTTCGTCGAGGTCACCAACAGCGACGTCAAGAATCTCGGCATCAACTGGGGCTCGCTCAGCGGCTACAGCGTCAGCGGCGGGCCGTTCCATTCGGGGACGACGAGCACGGACGGCCACACCAACAGCAACACCCATACCAACGCCAACAATGACGTGCCGTTCATGTTTTCCGGCTATGAGGCGGCGGATACCGTGGCCACGCGCAACAATCCAAACATCAGTCCGACTGACCCCCTGCATGGGATCGGCCCGGTCTACACGGTGAACGACGCCGGCCAGGCCACGTACTCCGGCATCGGGCCGACGTCGAACGCCTCCACCGCCATCACCAATGTTTTACAGCGGGTGACCACCGCCCTGTTCGACGCCGATCAATTCAAGGTCGTCCTGAGCGCCCTGCAGACCAACAACTCGACCAAGGTGGTCTCCAACCCCACGGTCGTGACCCTCAACAACACCGAGGCGTTCATCAACGTGGGTGAAGAGTACCCGATTCCCAACTACACATACAACCAGGAGCGCGGCAATTTCGAGGTCAGCGGTTTCACCTACAAGCCGATCGGCATCATCCTGAAGGTGACGCCCCAGGTGAACGCCGGCGGCTTCATCCGCCTCGCGATCGAGCCGACGGTCAGCCAGCGCAACGGCACCGCCAACTTCGGCGGCTCGGGCGGCGCGGAGATCCCGATCATCGCGGAGCGCACGGCGCGCACGCAGGTCACGATGAAGGACGGCTTCACGATGGCGATCGGGGGCCTCCTCAAGACCCAGACCATCAATAGCGGCTCGAAGGTCCCCGTGCTGGGCAGCATCCCGCTGCTGGGCCGGCTTTTCCGGTCGAACAGCAAGGACAAGGAGACGTCGAACCTGATCATCTTCATCACGGCCAAGACCATCAACGCCGAGGGCGCCAAGGTCGAGGAGACCATCAGCCCCGAGCAGATCCGCGGCCTGGAGATGCGCCGCGAGGATCTTCCCGGCTATCGCGGCGGTGGCGATCCGTTCCTGCCCTCGACGACACCGACGAACGGCGAGCCGAAGGCGGCCGAGTGACCGCGTCCACCCGTTCGCGGGCGTGAATTCAGGGCGTGCCCCGGGGGCACGCCCTTTTTGTCGGCCGCGTTTCGGGCGCGGGCCCGGCCGACTATTGGTTAGCCATTTGCCCAAAATCTCCTAGCGTCCGCGCACGATGACCGTTGGCAACGAACGGAGCGCCGGCGCAGCCTCCCCGGGCCTGGGCGAGCTGTTTGTCCGCCTGCAGCCCCACCTGCAGGCGCTGGACGGTTTCCTGCGCTCGCAGCTCGGCGGCTTCGAACCGGAGATCCGCGATCTCGTGGAGTATTGCCTGGACGCCTCGGGCAAGCGCCTCCGGCCCGCCCTGGTCTTCACCAGCGGCTGGCGCGGACCCGGCGAGGTCCCGCCGGCGCTCGTGCGGGCGGCGGCCGTGGTTGAACTGGTGCATCTGGCCACGCTCGTGCACGACGACATCATGGACCGCGCCGAGGTGCGCCGCAACCGGCCCACCGCCGCGCGGCGCTTCGGCAGCGACGCCGCCGTCCTGGTCGGCGATGCGCTCCTCGCGCACGCCGTCCACCTCGCCGCGCAGTTTCCCTCGACCGAGGTCTGCCTGCTCGTGTCCGCCGCCACCCGCCGCGTCTGCGCCGGAGAAATCGCCCAGACTCTCCGCCGCAGCGACACCACGGTGACGCTGGCCGACTATCGCCGGGTGATCGACCTCAAGACCGCCGAGCTGTTTCGGGTGTCGTGCCTGCTCGGCAGCCGGCTGGCGGGGCTGGGCGACGGCTACAGCGAGGCGGCGGCGGAGTTCGGCCGGCGCCTGGGCGTCGCCTACCAGATCTACGACGATCTGGCCGATTTTTTCGGGGAGGAGAGCCGGATCGGCAAGACCCTCGGCACCGACCTCGCCGGGGGCAAGATCACGCTGCCCGTCCTCGTGCTGCTGGAACGGCTGCCGGACCCGGAACGTTCGGAGTTGCTGGAGGAAATCCGCGGGGAGCGGGCGCCGCAGCTCGCGCGGCGCCAGGCCCAGATGAACGATCACGCCGTTTTCGCCAGTGTCATGCAGGAGATTCACAGCGAGCTGGCGGAGGGTGCGGCAGCCCTGGCCCCGTGGATGCACCTGGAGCCGGCCCGGCTGCTCGCGCAGCTGGGCGACCTGCTCCGGGCGCAGGTTGAGGCCCTGCGGACGGGCGCAACCTAGATTGCGGTTGCGTCAGCGAAACCCGGTGATTTCCTGTATCAGCGTGGACCTGACCAAGGTGATCGGCAAGACGCTGACGGCGACCCCCGAGCGGCAGCAGGAGGCGGACGCCGACTGGGAGATCATCAAGAAGGTTCAGGCCGGCGATGTGTCTGCGTTCGACCAGCTCATCCTGAAATACCGGGAGCGGGTCTACTCGGCCGTGTACAACCTTTGCGGCAACCGGGAGGACGGCGCCGATCTCGCCCAGACCACCTTCATCAAGGCATTCCAATCGATCAACCGCTTCCAGGGACAGGCGTCATTTTTCACTTGGTTGTACCGGATTGCTGTGAACGCCACCCTGACCCACCTCCGCAAGAACCGGCTGCGGACCTTCTTCAGCTTCGATCGCATCAGCGAGGAGGACCGGTCTTCGGAAGTCATTGAGGCCCTTACGGACAAAACGGGCGCGGATCGGGAATTGTTTGTAAAGGAGTTGCAGGAAAAATTGAACGAAGCGCTCCAGAAATTGTCTATCAAGCATCGGATGGTGATCACATTATTTGAGATCGACGGCCTGAGCCACAGTGAGATCGCCGAGATCATGGGGTGCTCGGTCGGCACGGTGCGGTCTCGCCTGCACTACGCGAAACAGCTGTTGCAGGCCGAGCTGCAATCCTACCTCCGGTAACTGAACATGCCCGATCGTCCATCCGAGTCTCGTCGCCGCGTCACGTTGGAGGATCTGCTTCGCCTCAAGCGGGCGGAGCGCCCGCAGCCGGAGTTCTGGGCCGGGTTCGAGAGCGAGCTCCGCCAGCGCCAGCTCGCGGCGCTTGTCGAGAAGCAATCCTGGTGGCGTGAGGCCCTTTCTCTCGCCCGGCTTCGCACAATCCGCCTGCCACTCGGCGCCACCGCGGTTCTGGCGCTCGCCCTGCTTGCGATCCATCGGCAGTCCCCGTCGCCGGTCGTGGCCACGCGGGCGGTTGAGGCCCCTCGGGCCGGGCCCGCCGGCGCGACTGCGGCTGTGATGCCGCCGGCGCGTGCTGAAACGGTGGCGATGGCGTCGCCGGACGGGGTTCAGGCGCCCGCGCCGCGGGTGGCCGAGCCCGCCCGGAAGGAAGAGCCCGGCGCGCCGGCCGCCGCTGTGGCCACCGCTGGCCAGGTTCCCGGAATCGTCCCCTGGCTGGGCGACATTGCGCTGAACCGGCTGGCGGCCGCGGAGAGCCCGGACCTGGGCCGCCCCGCTGCGGTCGATCTTTCGAGCGTGTCCGTGATGGTCGAGCCCGCCATGGCGGCCACGGCCGCGCCGGCGCTCAGCTTCGAGGAGCGCGCCCTGCCCGAGACCCGCCGGCGCCCGACGGCCGATGTGCTGCCGACCGCGGCGGCTGCCGCCGCGCCGCGCCGCGCCCGCCTGCTGGCGGTGCTGGATTCGATCGGCGGCTCCATCCTGCCTGAGCCGTCCGCGCCCGAACATGTGCGGCGCAGCGCCACCCGCTACCTGATGCAGGACGGCGGGGACCGCTCCATGGGCCGGCTGGATGCGGAAGCCGTCGGCCTTTCCCTGGTCCGCTTCTGAGCCTGCCCGCCGGTCGGGCCTCCGCATCATCATCGGGGTTTCCCGGCCGCGATCCCGGATCCTGCGCCCGGCCGTCGCACTTCATCCACGATGAGAACCGAACGCGACTCCATGGGCGAGATGCCGGTCCCTGACGACGCGCTTTACGGCGCGTCCACCCAGCGCGCCGTGCTCAACTTCCCGGTCAGCGGCCACGCCATGCCCGCGGGATTCCTGCGGGGACTCGGCCTGGTGAAGCTGGCCTGCGCCACCGCCAACGAGGAACTCGGCCGGATCAGCCCGGAAAAGGCGCGCCTGATCCGGCAGGTCGCCCAGGAGGTCGTCGACGGCAGGCTGTCCGCCCATTTCCCGGTCGACGTGTTCCAGACGGGCTCCGGCACCTCGTCGAACATGAACCTCAACGAGGTCATCGCCAATCGGGCCAGCCAGCTCACCGGGAACCCGATCGGGTCGCGGCAGCCCCTGCATCCGAACGATGACGTCAATCTCGGCCAGTCCTCGAATGATGTCATCCCGACGGCCCTGCACGTGAGTGTGGCCGTGGCCCTGCGGACCGGGCTCGTGCCGGCCCTGGAGGAACTCGCCGCGGCGCTGGAGGCCCGGGCCGCCGGCTTCCGCGACGTCGTGAAGATCGGCCGCACCCATCTCATGGACGCCACGCCGCTGACGCTGGGCCAGGAGTTCTCCGGCTATGCCGCCCAGGTGCGGAAGGACGTGGAACGGGCGCACCGCGCCGTTGCCGCGCTCGGCGAACTTGCCATCGGCGGGACGGCGGTCGGCACCGGCCTCAACGGCCACCCGGAGTTCGCGGCGCGCGTCTGTCGCCTGCTTTCCGAAAGCACCGGCCTCGCGTTCCGGGAGGCGGCCAACCATTTCGAGGCGCAGGGCGCGCGCGACGACAGCGTGGAGGTCGCGGGCCATCTCGCGACGATCGCCGCGAGCCTCGCCAAGATCGCCGGCGACATCCGCCTGCTCGGCTCCGGCCCGCGGGCGGGCCTCGCCGAGATCCGGCTGCCCGCCACCCAGCCCGGCTCCTCGATCATGCCGGGCAAGGTGAATCCGGTGATGAGCGAGATGCTCGTGCAGGTCTCGATTTATGCCACCGGCCTGGCGAACATGGTCGTGCTCTGCGGACGCGACGGCCATTTCGAGCTCAACGTGACCCTGCCGCTGATCGCGTACGCGCTCCACGAGGCGATCGCCTGCCTTGCCAACGGCTGCCGCCTGTTCGCGCGGCGCTGCGTCAGCGGGATCGAGGCCGATGCGGCGCGGTGCCGCGAGCTGGTGGATCGGTCGCTCATGCTGGTCACCGCGCTCAATCCCTACATCGGATACGACGCCGCCGCCGCCGTGGCGAAGGAGGCGTTCTCCGGGAACCGGACCCTCCGGGAAGTCGTGCTGGCGCGCGGCCTGCTCGATGCGGCCACGCTCGACCGGATCCTCGATCCGCGGGCCATGACGCAGCCCGGCGGCGGCGGCGCGCCGTGAGGCGACCCCGGCCGGGGCGCCGGCGCCCGTTCGTCATTGCCAGCGAAGGATGCTCAGCACGCTGGAGTAGTCGTCGGTCCAGATGGCCCCGGCGCGGGCGCGGCTCGGGTGCCAGCGCGGATTGGCGGCCAGCAGCGCGAGATCATCCGCCCGCCGCGCCATCACGAGCCAGACCGATGCCGCCTTGCCCAACCTGAGCTCGGACTCTTCCACCGCCGTGTCGGCCCGCGTCAGGGCGGTCAGCCCGGCGGCGCGGGCCAGGTTGGCCAGGACCGGCTCGAGATCGAGGTGGGTGTTGGAGATGTGAAACGCCAGCCGGCCGCCCGGCGCGAGCTTGTGCAGATACAGGGCCAGCGCCTCTTGGGTCACCAGGTGCACCGGGATCGCGTCGGAACTGTACGCATCCATGATCAGGAGGTCGAAACCGCCGTCGGGCTCCCCGGACAACGAGAGGCGGGCGTCCCCGAGCACGACGCGCACGGGGACCGCGGCGTCGCGCAGGAAGGTGAAGAACCGCGGGTCCCGCGCCAGCGCCAGCACGGTCGGATCGATCTCGAAGTAGCTCCACCGTTGTCCCGGCCGGGCGTAGCTGGCCAGCGTGCCCGCGCCCAGGCCCACGACGCCGATTCGTTCCCCCGGGCCGCGGCCATAGGCCGCCAGCACGTCGCCGACCGGACCGGTGCGGGCGTAGTAGGTCAGCGGCTCGTCCCGGCGGCCGGGATCGAGGCTCTGGATCCCGTGCAGGATCCGGCCGTGGTAGAGCACATGGTAGCGCCGGTCGGCGTCGATCATGACGCGGTGCATGCCGAAAAAGGTGCGCCGCGCAAAGAGGATCTGGCCCTTCTCGTTCTCGTACAGGCCGCCGATCAGCAGGAGCCCCGCCAGCCCCAGCGCGAACCGCAGGGGGCGCCGCGAAAACAGAAAACAGACCAGGGTCGGCACGGCGAAGAGGAGGCCGCCCACCAGGAGATCCGACCGGAAGCGCGAGGCGTGGACCGCCAGCACCGCGCCCGTGGTGCCGAGGACGAGCAGCGCCGGCCAGAGCAGGTCGCCCATGAGCCGGTTCCACGGGCGGCCGCCGGCCCGGAAGTTCACCAGGCACAGCAGCACGAGCATCAGCGGGTACTCGGCCACCGAACGGAAGATCAGCGGCGCGACCAGGGCGTTGAACAACCCGCCGAGGGCGCCGCCGACGGACATCCAGAGATAGTACTCGGTCAGATGGGCGGTCGCCGGACGGCCGGCGGCCAGGTCGGTATGGCAGAGGGTCGCACCGACGAAAAAGGTGGCGAGGTGCAGGAGCATGAGCACGCCCATCGGCTGCGACGGTTTCATGTTCAGCGTCATCACCAGCGGCGCCAGCAGCAGGGGAAGCGCGCGCTCCAGCCAGACGCGCGGCAGGAGCGGGCGGCGGGCGAAGGCCAGCACGAACGTCAGGAGGTAGATCGCCAGCGGGACGATCCACATCAGGGGCACGACCGCGACGTCGCTGGAGAGGTAGGTCGTCACGCTCAGGAGCAGGCTCGAGGGCACGAAGGCGAGCCAGACCCAGCGCAGCCGGCGCCCGGCGCTGGGCCGGCCGGCCGGCAGGGGCGCGGCCGGGGACGGGGCGGGGGCCGCGGCGGCCGCCGGGCGCGACCGCCACAGGCAGACCGCGCAGACGGCGGTCAGCCCGAACAGAAGGCCGTAGGCCCACATCCACCAGCGGCTTTGTTCGGCCAGGCGCGAGCGCGGCTCGATCCAGATGGGGTAGCTCAGCAGCGCCAGCATGCTCCCGGCGTTGCTGGCCACGTAGAGAAAGTAGGGATCGGCGGCCTGCCGGTCGCCGGTCCCGGCGAACCACCGCTGCAGCAGCGGACTGGTCGCCGCAATGGCGAAAAACGGCAGTCCGACCGCCACCGCCATCAGGCCGAGAAGCCACGGCAGGGGAGCGTCGGACGGCGGCGGCGGCCAGCCCGCGGGAATGGCGACCGGCAGGAACGCGAGCGGCGCCGCCAGGAGCACCAGGTGCCAGCCCGCCTGCCGCCGGATGCCGAGGCGCGTGGTGCTGACGTGGGCATAGCCGTAGGCCGCGAGCAAAACCGACTGGTAGAACACCATGGCGGTGTTCCAGACCGCCGGCGATCCCCCGAGCAGCGGCAGCACCATGCGGGCGAACAAGGGCTGGATGAGAAACAAAAGGCTGGCGCCGACGAACACCGTGACTGCGTACAGGGCGACCATTTTGGGGTTGGGGGGTGTCTACCGACGACGGGGCGGACAGGGAAGCTTCAAATCGCGCCGGCACCGCCTGCGCGCGTTGCGCCGGCGGCGGATTCCCATCCGCCGCCCCGGCGTCCGCCGGACGCGGCCGGATGGAACCGGCCACCACCCGCGCCCGCCCGGACGGAGAATGGCTGATTGTGCACCGGGGCAAAAGTTGCTTTACCGTCCGCGTGAACCGGGTCGCCGGCGATGACCGGGGCGCGCGCTCCCCGCGCCGGCGGTCCGGATCCTGTCCCGCAAGCCATTTCCTTCCTGACGCCGCCCGGCCGGCGGTTCGCACCATGACGATACGCAACGAAACGCTCACCATCGCGACGCGCGGCCGGGGCACCTACGAGATCACCGAGCCGTGCGCGGCCGTTCTGCGCCGGACGGGCCTGCGCCGCGGAATGCTGACGGTCTTCTGCCGGCACACCAGCTGCAGCCTCGTCGTGATGGAAAACGCGGACCCGTCGGCCCGGCGCGACCTCGAGGCCTGGCTCGACCGGCTGGTCCCGGAGGAGGGACAGCGATTCACGCACACCCTCGAGGGGCCCGATGACATGCCCAGCCACATCAAGGTGGCGCTGACCCGCACGAGCGAGAGCGTCCCGTTTGCCGACGGGGAATTGCTGCTCGGCTCCTGGCAGGGCCTCTTCCTGTGGGAGCATCGCCGTGCGCCGCACGAACGCACGGTCGTCGTCACCGTGATGGGGGAGTGATCCGCCCGCGCCGGCCGCTGCCTCCTCGCGCGATGCGGGCAACCATGCGATGACAGTAAGCGCCGTCGCAGGCGCGACATGAGCCGCGGCCGGCCCGGCGAAGATGTCAACTATTGGTTGACATCGTTCGGGGCGCGGGTGGGCGGGTGGTCACGACTTCGGCGCGGTGGCGCCGGCGGCGCAGGCGTTCGTGAAGAAGTCGTTGCCCTTGTCGTCGACGAGGATGAACGCGGGGAAATCCTCCACTTCGATCTTCCAGATGGCCTCCATCCCGAGCTCGGGGTACTCGAGCAGTTCGACCTTCCGGATGTTCTCCTTGGCGAGGATGGCGGCCGGGCCGCCGATCGAGCCGAGATAGAACCCGCCGTGCTTCTTGCAGGCGTCGGTGACCTGGCGGCTGCGGTTGCCCTTGGCGATCGTCACCAGCGATCCGCCGAGCGACTGGAAGAGGTCGACGTAGCTGTCCATGCGTCCGGCGGTGGTCGGGCCGAAGGACCCCGAAGGCAGGCCCCGGGGCGTCTTGGCGGGTCCGGCGTAGTAGATGGGATGGCGCCGGAAATAGTCGGGCAGGCCCTGGCCGGCGTCGACCCGCTCCTTGAGTTTCGCGTGCGCAATGTCGCGCGCCACCACGAGGGTGCCCGAGAGCGAGAGGCGGGTGGTGACGGGATGCCGGGTCAGCTCCGCCAGGATCTCGGGCATCGGCCGGTTGAGGTCGAGCCGGACGATGGCCTCCCCGGACACCGTCCGCTGGCCCGCGGGGATGAAACGGCCGGGATTGGTCTCGAGCTGTTCCAGCCAGACGCCGGTCCGGTCGATCCGCGCCTTGATGTTGCGGTCGGCCGAGCAGGAAACGCCGATGCCGACGGGGCACGAGGCGCCGTGGCGCGGCAGGCGGATGATGCGCATGTCGAGCGCGAAATACCGTCCGCCGAACTGCGCCCCGATGCCGCACTCCTCCGCGGCGTGCAGGATGCGGCCCTCGAGTTCGAGGTCGCGGAAGGCCTGGCCGAGCTCGTTCCCCCGCGCGGGCAGGTGGTCGAGGTACTTGGCGGAGGCGAGCTTGACGGTCTTCAGGCAGGCCTCGGCCGAGGTGCCGCCGACCACCACCACGAGGTGGTAGGGCGGGCAGGCGGCGGTCCCGAGGTGCTTCATCTTGTCGACGATGAATGCCTCGAGGCTCCGCGGGTTCAGCAGCGCCTTGGTTTCCTGGTACAGGAAGGTCTTGTTCGCCGAGCCGCCGCCCTTGGCGACGAAGAGGAATTCGTAGGCGGCGCCCTCGGTGGCGTAGAGGTCGATCTGGGCGGGCAGGTTGGTGCCCGAGTTCACCTCCGTGTACATGTCGAGCGGCACCGTTTGCGAATAGCGGAGGTTCTCCCCGGTGTACGCCTGGTAGATGCCCTTGGACAGGTATTCCGCGTCGTTCGCGCCGGTCCACACGCGCTGGCCCTTCTTGGCGATGACCGTGGCCGTGCCGGTGTCCTGGCAGAAGGGCAGGATGCCCTCGGC
>CAZKDK010000115.1:0-10040 GCA_964551145.1 uncultured Opitutaceae bacterium
GAGCGCGGGCTCACCGTCGGTCCGCTCGTCAAGGCCTCGCTCGCGCCGGGCAGCAGGGTCGTGACCGACTACCTCGCCCGGACGGATCTCCAGCGCCACCTCGACCGGCTCGGATTCAATCTCGTGGGCTACGGCTGCACGACGTGCATCGGCAACTCGGGGCCGCTGCATCCGGCCATCGAGGACGCGGTGGTCAAGCACGACGTGATTGCCGCGTCGGTGCTGTCGGGCAACCGCAATTTCGAGGCGCGCGTCCACCAGAGCATCAAGGCCAACTTCCTCATGTCGCCCCCGCTGGTGGTGGCCTTCGCGCTGGCCGGCCGGGTGGACATCGACCTGACGACCGAACGGCTCGGCATGGGCGCGGACGGGCGGCCCGTCTACCTGCGCGAGCTCTGGCCATCGCTGGCCGAGGTGCGCGACGCGATGCGCTCGGCCCTGAAGCCGGAGGTCTACCGCCGGCTCTACGCGGATTTTGCCGCGCAGAACCCGAAGTGGAACGAGATCCCGGCGGCGGCGGGCGGGGTCTACGCCTGGGACGGCGCCTCGACCTACATCCAGGAGCCGCCGTTCTTCACCGGGTTCTCGCTGGCGCCGGGGACGATCGCCGAGATCGCGGGCGCGCGGGCGCTGGGCATCTTTGGCGATTCGGTCACCACCGACCACATCTCGCCCGCCGGATCGATCAAGCCGGACTCCCCGGCCGGCCGGTACCTGCAGGAGCGCGGCGTAGCCCGGGAGGATTTCAACAGCTACGGCTCGCGCCGCGGCAACGACCGCGTGATGACGCGCGGCACGTTCGCGAACGTGCGGATCAAGAATCTCATGCTCGGCGGCAGCGAAGGCGGCCGCACACGCCATTTCGGCCAGGGCGATGGCGCCGCCACGTCCGCGGGCGAGGAGCTGTCGATCTTTGACGCGGCGGTGAAGTACCAGGCGGACGGCGTGCCGCTCGTGGTCATCGCCGGCCAGGAATACGGCACGGGTTCATCGCGCGACTGGGCGGCCAAGGGCACGCGCATGCTGGGCGTGAAGGCCGTGGTGGCGCAGAGCTTCGAGCGCATCCATCGCTCGAACCTGGTCGGCATGGGCGTGCTACCGCTGCAGTTCAAGGAGGGGACGACGGCGCGGACCCTGCAGCTCGACGGCACGGAAACCTATGCCGTGCGCGGCCTCGACGCCGGGCTCCGGCCGCAGCAGGACCTGACGCTGGAGATTCGCCGGGGCGACGGCGCGCGGACGGCGGTGCCCGTGCGCTGCCGGATCGATACGCCGATCGAGATCGAGTACTACCGCCACGGCGGGATCCTGCCGTACGTCCTGCGGCAGATTCTGGCGCATTCCTGAGAGGCGCGGGCCGGATCGGCTTTGCGTCCGCGGGCAAACGGGCGATAGTTATTG
Source organism: uncultured Opitutaceae bacterium (assembly GCA_964551145.1). Classification (GTDB taxonomy): domain Bacteria; phylum Verrucomicrobiota; class Verrucomicrobiia; order Opitutales; family Opitutaceae; genus Fen-1467. Next base: position 1,402 of record CAZKDK010000115.1, read on the forward strand.
CATGTCGGAGGCAGCTTCCAAGCCGGTCTATCTCGTTGATGCGTATTCGGACCCGGTGGTCATACGCCTGGATGGCCGCGCCTGCCACACGAACAGCGGGTGCCTGCAGGAGTTCCTGGGGCAGATGATCGCGCATGGGAAGACCCGTTTCGTGATGGATTTCCATCATTGCACGAGCGTCGACAGCACGTTTCTCGGCGTGCTGGCCGGGGCGGCGCTGGAGTTGCGCCGGAAGGATCCGCCCGGAAGCCTGACGCTTTGCGGCCTGAGCCGCCGCAACCTGGAACTGCTGCGAAACCTGGGACTGCACCGGCTGCTCACCGTGGACGCCGGCGATTTCCCCATGGATTTCGGCCCGGGGGCCGTGCCGCTTGACGGCGAGCGGGAGCGCGGCAACCTGGAAAGCGCCCGTCTGGTTCTGGCGGCGCATGAAAACCTGGTCGCGGCGGATCCGGCCAACCGCGGATGCTTCGAGGACGTGCTGGCCTTCCTGCGCAACCGCGTGGAGCAGGAATCCCGCGAGCCGCGCGGCGGCGGACATCCCTAGCGCCCCGTTCTGTCTCGACCCGGCGGCGGTCATTCCGAAACTACCGCCATGCTATTGTTCCTCATCGGAGCCGCGGTGGGCGTGCTGGCGATGTTCTGGCTGGGGCTGGCGGCGCGCGCGCGGGCGGACCGGCTGGCGGAGGAGCAGCTGCAGCTGGCCCGGCAGAAGCAGGCGGTCATCGATTTCACGCACGAGATGGTGCTCGCGCTCGGTGAGGGCCTGACGCGCGAGCAGCTCTTCCAGCGGATCGTGCATGCGGCGATCCTGGGCACGAACGCGCTGAGCGCCTGCATCTTCGAGAAACGCCCCGACAACCGGCTGCAGGGGGTCGCGATCGAGGGCCTGTTCCCGCCGCACCGACCGCTGTCGCCGGAGGCGAAGGCGAAGCTCACGACGCGGGCGCGCTTCATCGAGGAGGTGCTGAAGTCGGAGGAATTCGACATCGGCGAGGGCATCGTCGGCCAGGTGGCGCGCACGGGCCAGGGGGTGCTCATCGCCGACGCCGCGGCGGATCCGCGCATCGTTAAGCACGACGACCCGGCGCTGGCGGTGCGGTCGGTCATCGCGGCGCCGATCCGGTTCCAGGAGCGGTTGATCGGGGTCCTCGCCGTGGCGAACCCGGTGAGCAGCCGGCTGTTCACGGAGAACGACTTTTCGGTGACCCTGTCCCTGGCCGAGCAGGCGGGACTGGCCGTGACCAACCTGGAGACCATGCATTTCCAGATCGAGAAGCGGCAGATCGACCTCGATCTGGCGCTGGCCAGCAGCATCCAGCAGATGCTGCTGCCCGCGGTCACGCCGCATCTGGCCGGGCTCGATGTCGCCGCCCACTACCTGCCGGCGCAGAAAGTCGGGGGCGACCTCTACGACTTCTTCGAATTCTCGCCGACCCGCCTCGGGATTGCGGTCGCGGACGTGTCCGGCAAGGGCATGCCGGCCTCGCTGCTCATGGCCATCTGCCGCACGAACCTGCAGCAGGTCGCTGGACGGCACGAGTCGCCCGCGGACGTCCTGCGGGCGGTGAACCGCGCCATGGCGGGCGAGGTGTGCCGCGGCATGTTCATCACCGTCCTGTATGCGGTGATCGACCTCGACCGGGGGCTGGTGACATTCGCCCGGGCCGGACACGAGCTGCCGCTGTTGTCGCGGCGCGATCCGGCGACCGGCCAGACGGTGAGCAACTTTATCGGCTCCGAGGGCATGCCGGTCGGGATGGTGGAGGTGGAGCTGTTTGACGGGGCGATCGCCGATCAGTCGATCCCGTTCCTGCCGGGCGACGTCCTTGTGCTGTACACCGACGGCATCACCGAGGCGGCCAACGACGAGGACCAGGAGTTCTCCGGGAGCCGCCTGGCCGATGCCGTGCGCTCGCTGCACACGCAGGGCGCCGCGGAGATCAACGCGGGCATCCTCGACCGCGTCCGGCGGTTCTCCGGCCGCGACCACCACCGCGACGACCTCACGCTGGTGACGGTGAAGCGGGTGTAGCGCGCGGCGGAGTTTTGCGTTTTGGGTTGGATGTCGAGGCGGGCGGCGTTTCGTCGCGGCATCCGAAGTTCGCCGTTGCCTGAAGACCGCGACGGCGTCAGCGTGCCCGTCCCGATGTCGACCGCCGCCGCCAAGTCCGCCGAGCCTCTGGACCGCTTCTCGCTGCCCGACGCCGCCGGGCATTTCGGCCCCTACGGGGGGGTGTTCGTGCCCGAGACGCTGATGACCGCACTGGAGGAGCTCGGCGCGGCCTACGCGGCGGCGAAGAACGATCCGGCGTTCCAGGACGAGCTGCGGCGGCTACTCGCGGACTACGCCGGCCGGCCGACGCCGCTCTATTTCGCCGAGCGGCTGACGCGCCATTGCGGCGGAGCGAAGATCTACCTCAAGCGCGAGGACCTGCTGCACACCGGGGCGCACAAGATCAACAACGCGATCGGCCAGGCCCTGCTGGCGCGCCGCATGGGCAAGCGCCGGATCATCGCGGAAACCGGCGCCGGCCAGCACGGCGTGGCGACGGCGGCGGTGTGCGCGAAGTTCGGCTTCGACTGCGTGGTCTACATGGGCGCGGTCGACATGGAGCGCCAGGCGCTGAACGTTTTCCGGATGCGCCTGATGGGCGCCGAGGTGCGCAGCGTCGACGTCGGCCAGCGGACGCTGAAGGAGGCGATCAACGAGGCGATGCGCGACTGGGTCACGAACGTGCGTACGACCCACTACATTCTCGGCACGGCCTATGGCGCCCACCCGTATCCGATGATGGTGCGGGATTTTCACCAGGTGATCGGCCGCGAGGCGCGCGAGCAGATCCTGGCGCGGGAGGGCCGGCTGCCCGACGAGCTGATTTCGTGCGTCGGCGGCGGCAGCAATGCGATCGGGCTTTTCTTCCAGTTCCTGGAGGAGCCGGGCGTGCGGCTGACCGGGATCGAGGCGGGCGGGCGGGGCATCCGCCCCGGCGATCACGCCGCGCGGTTCGCGGGAGGGCGGGTCGGCGTGCTCCAGGGCTGCAAGACCTTCATTCTGCAAAACGCGGACGGCCAGATCGACCTGACCCATTCGGTCAGCGCGGGGCTCGACTACGCCGCGGTGGGGCCCGAGCACGCGTTCTACCGGGACCGCGGGCGGATCGAATTCGGCTACGCGACGGACGACGAGGTGCTCGCGGCGTTCCAGCTGTGCTCGCGCGTCGAGGGGATCATCCCGGCGCTCGAATCGACCCACGCGCTGGCCTACGCGCTCAAGCGCGCCCGCGAGCTGCCGGCGGACCGGATCATCATCGTCAACCTGTCGGGGCGAGGAGACAAAGACGTTCAGCAGGTCGAGAAGCTGATCGGCCGTTGAGAGGTCCAAGTCCCAAGTTCCAGGTCCGGGGTGGCAAGTTCCAAGTCCCAGGTCCCAAGGTCCAAGGAAGGCATGCCAGAATTCGGAAAGCCAGAAGACTTGGAGAACCGGACATTCCGTTTTGCGGCGCGAGTCAGGAACTTTGTCCGGAAACTACCCCGGACCATATGCAACATTGAGGACGTGCAGCAGCTGGTAAGGGCATCAGGTTCGGTCGCCGCGAACTATATTGAAGCAGATGAGGCTTTGAGTGACAAAGACTTCGTTTTCCGCCTCAAGATATGCCGAAAGGAATCGAAAGAGAGCCGGCTGTTCCTGAAGCTTCTGGATACTGCGGGCAACGCGGTACTCGACAACGAAAGGGAGGGCTTGGCGCAGGAAGCCCGGGAACTGATGTTGATTTTCAACGCCATCATCCGGAAGAAGGGTGGACGTTGATCAATGGGACTGGTACTTCCTTGGAACTTGGAACCTGGGACTTGGGATTTCTAAAGAATGAATAGCATGACCGGATACGGACGGGCGACGGCGACGCTCGACAGCTACACGCTCACGGTGCGGGTCAGCTCGGTGAACCGCAAAACGCTCGACCTGTCGGTCGGCCTGCCGCGGGACTGGGAGGACCTGGAGCCGGTCCTGACGGCGGCGGTCCGCGAAGCGGCGGCCCGCGGCAAGGTGCACGTTGCGATCGATGTCACGGGAGGGCCGGGCCCGGCCGAGGCCGAGTGGGACGACGCAGGGGTCGCCCGGATGCTGGCGCGCCTCCAGGCTCTGGCGGCGCAGCAGGGCGTGCCGTTCGCGGTCACGACGGACCTGCTGTGGCGGATGGTCAGCGCGGAGCGCCGGACGGCGTCGCTGCTGGCGTCGGAGGCCGCGCAACCGGTCGTGCTCGCGGCGCTGCAGGAGGCGCTGCGGGGCCTGCGGTCCATGCGGGCGGCGGAGGGGGCGGCCCTGCAGGCGGACCTGCTCGCGCGCATGGCGGTGCTGGAGCGTCAGGTCGCCGCGGTCGCGGCGCGGGCGCCGCAGGTGGCGGCCGGCTACCGGGACCAGCTGCTCCGGCGCCTGCGCGAGGCGGGGCTGGAACTGGATCTGGGCGACGAACGCGTGCTCAAGGAGATCGCGCTTTTTGCGGATCGCTGCGACATCAGCGAGGAGCTGACGCGCCTGCGGAGCCATCTGGACCAGCTGGGCCGGCTGCTGCGCGCGGACGGCGAGATCGGCCGGAAGGCGGAGTTCATCCTCCAGGAGATCGGCCGCGAGAGCCACACGATCGGCAGCAAGGCGAACGATCTGGAGATCGCCCGGACCGTGATCGAGCTGAAGAACGAGCTCGAGCGCGTGCGCGAGCAGATCGCGAACGTCGAATGAAGCCGATCGCGGGCCTTTCCGCGGGGGCGGCCGCGGCCTGGCATTTCCGCGCGGCGCTGGCGGCCTTCGCCGCGGCCGTGGGCGTGGAACTGGCGGGCCAGGCGCTGCACGGGCCGCGGGGCGCGGGGCCGACGGCGTGGCTGGCGCTGCTGGCGACGGCGTCGTGGGTGGTGGGGTTGGTCTGGCGCGAGCGGGTCGGCGTGTTTCGCGCCTGGCTGTGCGCGGTGTGGCTGCTGCTGGCCAGTCTGATGGTGATGCTGCTGGCCACCCGCCGGGGCTTTCTGTTCGGGCTCCTCGAATTTCCGGGCGGGGAACCGGCAATCGCCGGCGGGGTGCCCGTGAGCGTGCCGTTGCTCTGGTGGCTCGTGGTGGGAGGCGGCTTCCTGGTGGTCGAGGGTTTCTGGGGCGACTTGCGGGCGGGCGTATCGGCGTACACGGCCCTCGTCGCCGTCCTGATGGCGTCGATGATCCTTCCGGTGGTGGGACGTCTGCGCGACTACTGGCGCTGGCCGGCGCCGGCAAATCCGGCGGCCGCGGCCTTCTTCGGGATGCCCTGGGTGGTGCTGGCGGGCTGGTTCACGCTGGCCCTGGCCCTGGCGCTTGGCCTGGTGATGCTGGGCGACAACCGGAGCTCCGCCGAGGAGCGCAGGCGCCGGCAGGCCTGGGCTCCGGCCGCGGTCCTGCTGGCGTTGACGGCGGTCTGCCTGGGCGCGAACCTGGCGGCCGGCCTCTGGCTGGCGGTCGCGTTCAGCGCGGCCAACGCCGTGCTGTTCGGCATGGTGGTGGTGGGGCACCTGCGCTCGCCCGGCGGGCGGCCGTAGCGCCGGTCTGCGACCGGCGGATGTCCACCGGTGAATCCGCCAGTCGCAGACTGGCGCCACGTGCCGGCGGCTACAGCCGGCGGAGCCCGTCAAGCCGGCGCGACGGCGCTTCGGGCTGGCGCAGGGAATGGAGCAGATAGACGGCCACGCCGACGCAGATGCAGGAGTCGGCGACGTTGAAGGTCGGGAAGACGTAGCCGCCGAAATGGAAATCGAGGAAGTCGATCACGTGCCCGTGCACGATGCGGTCGGTGAGGTTGCCGATGATGCCCCCGCAAAGCAGGCCGAAGCTGACCTGCACGGTCCGCAGGGGCAGGCCCAGCTGCCGCCGCCAGGCGAAGATCGCGATCAGCGTGCCGGCGGCCAGGAGCGCGAGGAAGGTGCTCCGGCCGCTGAACAGGCTCCAGGCGGCACCCGTATTGCCGACATGCACGATGTTGAAGAAGCCGTCGATGACCGTGATCTGGCCCGGCGGGCCATAGGTGGGATACGGCAATGAAGCCCAGATCGCGGCCTTGGTCGCCTGATCGAGCAGGAACATGACCGCGGCCAGCATCAGCAGCCAGCGGTACGCGCGGATCCGCTCGGCGCGCGTCCGCGGCGGCGCGGCGGCGGGAGGGGACGCGACGGGCGTGGCCCCGGGGCCGGGCGGAGCGGAGGTCATTCTTCCGGCTCTTCCTCGACCAGCTTGCCGCTCTCATCCGTGGCGGTGTCGGCGAAGATCCCGGCGCGCTGGACGGAACGATGGCTGGTCTTTTCCAGCTCCTTCTGCGCCTCGGTCGAATAGCGCGTGAACGGCACGGCCAGCAGCCGGTCGCGGCTGATGGGCTTGCCCGTCAGCTCGCAGGTGCCGTAGGTGCCGTCGCGGATCCGCTTGATCGCGGCCTCGACCTCCGAGAGGGCCTCCTGCTCGTTCGAAACCAGGCTCAGTGCGAAGTCGCGGTCGAAGGTGTCGGTCCCGGCGTCGGCCATGTGCTGGCCGTAGCCGGAAAGGTCGCCGGCATCCTCCTTGGACGAGTGCTTGAGCGTCTCCTCGGAATGCTGGCCCAGCGACTCGAGCACATGGTTGCGGAGGTCCACGAGCAGCCGGTAGTAGCGGCGGAACTTCTCGGGCACGTCGGCCGGCTCGCCTTCATCGGCGGGGGCGGCCTTGGCCCGGTCGGGGTTGAAGCCGAGCACGTCGGCGAGGGAGGCGGGCTTGATATGATGGGGCACCGGCGACCGGCTGGCGCTCCGGGCCGGGAGCTCGGCCTTGGCGGCGTCGCGCGGCGACTTGCCGGCGGCGGTGCCGGCGCCATACGCGACCCGTTTTTCGTTTTTCTTGGCGATCTCGCGCACCTCATCGAGGCTGAACGCGATGGGCTTGGCGGTTTTGCGCTCGCGCAGGCGGCGCTTGAGGTCGTCGGACTTCAGGGATTTCTCGGCGGGAGGGCGACCCTTGCCACCGGGCGCCGCCTTGGCGACCGGGGCTTTTTTCGCCGCGGGCGCGGGCTTCCGGGCCGGGGAGGGCTTGGCGGGCTTCTTGGCGGACTCGGGCTTTGTGTTTTTGGCCATGATGGTAAGGAGTTGATGGATGGCGGAACGTTCAGTTGGAAAGCGGGGTCAGGGCGGCCGCGCAGCGCGGGCAGAGTTCGCCGTGGCCGGTCGCCTGCAGCGCGGGCACCCAGCGCCAGCAGCGGGGACAGCGGACGAGGCCGAGTTGCCGCGCGGGCCGGGCGGCGATCTCCAGTCCCGCGGCCGCGCCGGCGGCCGGGGCCGGCGTCGCGACCGACACGATCAGGAATTCGGGTAGAAATTCACGGTGCTGGTCGAGAAGGCCGAAGACGGGATCGTCGGGCGATCCCGTGAGGGTGACGGCGGCATCGAGCGACTTGCCGATCGCGCCCGCCTGGCGCAGCGCCTCGAGCTTCTCGTTCACGGCGGTCCGCACGGCGAGCAGGCGGCCGAACTCGCCGTCGATGCGGTCGTCGGTCCAGTCCGCAGGCGCCTCGGGCCAGTCCTGCAGGTGTACCGAGCCGGCGGTGAACTCGGCCCCGGCCGTGGCGAACGACCAGGCCTCGTCGGCCGTGAAGGTGATGATCGGGGCAAGGACCCGGACGAGCGTGTGGAAGATGGCGTTCAGGGCCGTCTGCGACGAGCGGCGCAGGGGGTTGCCGGCGCCCAGCGTATACAGCCGGTCCTTGAGGACGTCGTGATAGACGGCCGAGAGGGTGACGGCACAGAACTGGTTGCAGAGCTGGTAGACGCGGTGGAACTCGCAGGCGTCATACGCCGCGGTGCACTGGCGCAGGAGGGCGGCCGTCTGGTGCAGCGCCCAGCGATCCAGGAGGTCGAGCTGGCCGGCGGGCACGGAGTCGCGGGCCGGATCGAAATCGAAGAGGTTGGAGAGCTGGAAGCGGAGCGTGTTGCGCAGCAGCCGGTAGGTTTCGCCGACGTGGGACAGGATCTCCTTCGAGATCGGGATGTCGTCGCGGAAATTCTGCGACGCGATCCACAGGCGCATGACGTCCGCGCCGTACTGGGCGATGTAGGAATCGCTGGTCTGCGGCTTCTCGTAGGTGCTGCTCTTGGAGATCTTCCGGCGCTCCTCGTCGACGATGAACCCGTGCGTCAGCACGCTCCGGTAGGGGGCGCCGCCGTAGGCGACGATGGCCGTCCAGAGCGATGACTGGAACCAGCCGCGGTGCTGGTCGCTGCCCTCGAGGTAGAGGTCGGCGGGCCAGTCGGTGCCGCCGAGGTGGCGTCGCAGCGTCGCGGCGTGGGTGGATCCGGAATCGAACCAGACGTCGAGGGTGTCGCGGCCGCAGGAGAGCTGCTCGGGCGCCGGCCAGGAGTCCGGGTGACTGACGCCGGCGAGCAGCTGCGCGGGCATGCCGTCGAACCAGATGCCGGTGCCCTGCCGCTCGACCTTGTCGGCGATGCCCCGCACGACCCCGGCGTCGAGGAAGGCCTGGCGTTTGTCGTCGAAGAAGGCGGGGATGGGCACGCCCCAGACGCGCTGGCGGCTGATGCACCAGTCCGGGCGCGATTCCACGGCGGCGCGGATGCGGGCCTCGCCCCAGGCCGGGATCCAG
>CAZKDK010000116.1:0-9978 GCA_964551145.1 uncultured Opitutaceae bacterium
GGTGCAGCGGCATCTGCGGCGCCGTCTGCCAGACTCCCTCGAAGGCGGCGAGCTTGGCCGGCTGGTTCGCCGCCACGCCCTTGGCGCTCACATGGCCCGTGACGATCGACAGCACCCCGGCCACCACCGCCAGGGCCAGCCCGGCTTTCACCGAGGCCAGCGCGAATTCCCGGTGCCGGCGGCGGAGCAGGTACCAGGCGCCCACGCTCACCATCAACCACCCTCCCGCCTGCCACGCGCCCATCAGCGTGTGGGCCAGGCGGTCCATTGACGACGGATTGAACACCATCGCCCAGAAATCGGTGATCTCGGCGCGCGCCGCCAGTCCCTGCCCGACGATGTGGAAGCCGGCCGGCGTCTGCATCCACGAGTTCGCCACCACGATCCAGATCGCGCTGAAATGCGCTCCGAACGCGACCAGGCACGTCGCCAGGAAATGCATCCGCGGCCCGACCTTGTCCCAGCCGAACAGCAGCACGGCGAGAAAGCCCGACTCGAGGAAGAACGCGAAGATGCCCTCCGCCGCGAGCGCGCTGCCGAAGACGTCGCCGACATAGCGCGAGTACGTGGCCCAGTTGGTGCCGAACTCGAACTCGAGCACGATGCCCGTGGCCACGCCGATCGCAAAGGTCAGCGCAAACACCCTGGTCCAGAACCGCGCCATCTGGTGATAGAGCGGATTCCGCGTCTTCAGCCAGATCCCCTCGATCACCACCAGCAGCAAACTGAGCCCGATGCTCAGCGGCGGGTAGAGGTAGTGGAACGAAGCCGTCAGGGCGAACTGAAGGCGCGACAGCCAGAGCACGTCCATGATGGGGAAGGTGTGGCGACGAGGCCGGGCGACAAACCCGGGCCTCGGAAGTTAACGGAGTTTATGGGGCCGATGGAAATTCTGCTGACCACCGGCCCGCGGTAAAGCTTGTTGTCGACCGCCGGCCCGGCCGGTGCCCCGTCCGTCCGCGGCCCCGCGGACCGTCGGCCGCGAATTCAGTCGCAGCTCAGCCGAAATACTCCGGCGTGTTGCCGGGCCGCCACTTGATGCTGCAGCCGATGCTCGGCTTCTGTTCCGCGACGGGCATGCGCCCCGCCAGCAGGGCGTCGACCGCGGCGCGCAGGTCGGCGCCGGTCACGGGCCGGCCGTTGCCGGGGCGGCTGTCGTCGAACTGCCCGCGATAGGCGAGCTTCCGGTCGCGATCGAAGACGTAGAGGTCCGGCGTGCAGGCCGCCCGGTAGGCCCGGGCCACGAGCTGAGTCTCGTCGAACAGGTAGGGGAACGAGTAGCCCGCCGACCGGGCCTCGGCCTTCATCTTCCCGGGGGCGTCGTCGGGATAGGCCGCCGGGTCGTTGGCGTTGATCGCCACGACGGCGACCCCCTTCCGCTGGTAATCGCGCCCGAACTCCGCCAGCCCCGTGCGGATGTGCTTCACGTACGGGCAGTGGTTGCAGAGGAACATGACAACGAGCACCGGGTGCTTCGCGAAGTCGGCCAGCGCCACGGTCCGGCCGCTGACCTCGTCCGGCAGGCGGAAGTCCGCCGCCGGGGTGCCCCAGGGGAGCATGGTGGAGGAGGTGAGAGTCATGGTGGATCCTTTCGCCGCGGAACGACTCGAAACAACGCCCGTACGGTAGGGCGCGCCCGCCGTCGACGCAACCGGTAACCCGGGACCCCGCCGCCGGGGGACCCCCACCCTCCCCGGCTGGTCCGCGGCCGTTGCCGCCACGCCCGGTGCGTATCGTGACCGCTAGGAATGCGCGGCGTCGCGCATCCCCAAGTTGCCCCCCAACCCAGGCAACGCCTTGATCCGCGGCAAAGAGCGAAATCTACTCGTTAACGCCGCGTGGCATATTACCAGGTTCGGCCAAAGAAAGCTCGTAATGCCTCCTTACCAAGAGCAGTTCCCGAAAGGAAGTGCGGTGCGCGTGAGAGACCGAGCCGCACTCGAGGCTTTCAAGAAAGGGTGGCGCTACCACCATCCCCTGGAAGTCGCTCAGCTCACTTGCGCCGGGAAAGAAGGGCGAGTGACCAGCGCGGGTTTTTATCACGGTGGCGATGTGCTCTACGAGATTCAAGCGATGCCGGGCCTCTGGCACGAGGAGTGTCTGGAATCCACCTCGTGAAAAGAGAGCCGAACAATTTGTCGGAGGCGATTCCGGGCCTCAACTCTAGCCGTTAGGCAGAAAGGAACGTCGCCATGAATCCTGTGGTCGTGCCTCAACTGCTTGCTGCAATCGTCACAATTGCGATCTCGGTGCCGCTGATTCTAAGGAAGGTGAAGATGAACCATTGGTATGGCGTGCGCATCCCGGCGGCGTTCGAGTCGGAGGAAGCGTGGTTCGACATCAACCGTTACGGCAGGCGCCTGTTGCTTCTCTGGGGCGTCGCGATGGCTGTCACGGCGGCAGTCGGCGTGTTGCCCGAAAGGGAGGATTGGGTCTTTTACGACTGGGCGGCCCTCGCGATCAATATGGCTGGCCTGGCTGTTGTTCTGGCGAAGGTCTACCGGTATGCACAGACGAGGAACCGGGTTTGACCAACGCCCGAGGTCATCATCACAGACGGAATCAGGCAGCGGGTGAGGCCTGGCGGCGGGCGGGGGTGCCCGACCCGAAAGCCACGCCGGTCACACCCGCCGGAAGACGGGCCTGCAGGGGCATCGCCTGCATTCGAGTCGTCGCGAACACCCACCCCGACGACCGACGGTTGTCATTCAATAGATGACAACTTCGTTCAGTCCCACCGGCCAAGAGGTCACGAGTCGTCCGGCGCGTTCGAGTCGTCGCGAATACCCGGCCCGACGACCGACGGTTGTCATTTAATAGATGACAACATCGATCCTCCCCATCCGTCACAGGAAGGGAGGCCGGCGCGCGGCGAATTCCTACGTGAAGATGATCTGCCCGCCCGCGGCGAGTTCGTAGAAGTCGCCCACGGTGAGCACGCGCTCCATCTGCGGCACGAAGTCGTATTTGGTGAGGTGGAACATGTCGACCGTGGCCTTGCAGGCGTACAGGTGGCCGCCGGCATCGGCGATCATCTCGACGAACTCGCCGACCGGCGGAATGTCGAGCTTCTCCATCTCCTGCTTCATCATGTGCGTCGCGAACGCGGACATGCCGGGGAGCGCGCCGAGCACGGTGGGCAGCGGGAAGCCCCTGGCCCCAGGCACGCGCATCGCGGCGTTGCCGACGGTCGCGACCCGGATCTTTTCCTGGAAGCCCTTCATCACGGCGTAGAGTCCGAAGAAGGTGAAGAAGAGGTTGGCCTCCATGCCCTCCATGCGGGCGCCGTTGGCCATGATGAGTCCCGGATAGACGCCGTCGAGCGAGCCGCGCGAGACGACGATCGAAACCTTTTTGATCTTGTCGGGAGGATTCATAGGGGAAGAGGCGGCCGTGGCCGCGCGATCAGATGCAGCCCTGGGGTTTCTTGATGCCGGCGATTTTGGCGGCCTTCTTTGCCGGCCCGCCCGGGAAAAGCTCGTAGAGCTCCTTGGTAGGCACGCCGCTCTCCTTGGTCAGCCGGCGGATCGACGGCCCGGTGCCCTTTCCCTGGAATTCCTTGCGCATGAAGTTGACGACGGCCAGGTGCCGGTCGGTTAGCGCGGGGATGCCCTCTTCCTGGGCGAGGACCTTGGCGACTTCGAGGTCCCACTGGGTGGCGTCGGTCATGAATCCCTCGGCGTCGAACTCGAGGTTTTTTCCGTTGATGGTGCGCGTAGGCATAGGAGCAAAAGAGGTTGAGGTTGAAAGTTGTGATTGAGGGCGGAAGTGAGGGTGAGAGTGAGGTTTCAGATCGAGGTTGAAGTCACGGGTGACGCGGGGGCGGGCGGGGCCGCCGCCGGCCGGACCGGCGGCGCGGCGAGCCGGGCGCCCAGGTTGCGCAGGAACACGATCAGGATTCCAAGGCTGCGGCGCATCTCCGGCCGGTTCATCTCGCGGAAGGCGCGCCAGGGCGAGTACGCCTCCACGGTGGTGAAATCGATCTGCTGGTACACCGCGACCGCGTTGTTGATCGCCTGCAGCATCTCCGGCTGGGTGAGGTTCTTCACGGTCTGCAGTATCGCCACGAGGTTGTCCGCGAGCAGGTGGACGTCCTCCGGCGTGAAATGGGTCACGACGTTGTCGAGGGCGCGTCCGACCTCGCGGCCCATGGCAAAATATCCCTTCCGGTCCAGTTCGTCCAACCGCTCCATGCCGTCGTGGACCAACTGCCGGGCCAGCGGGGTGGCATCGCGCGCGAGGTCGCGGACGCCCTCGAGCTGCACGAGCAGTCCATTGAGATTGTTGACGTTGCGCACGAGGCGCTTGAACAGGGCGGCAAAATCCCCGGTGCCGACAAACGGAGCGACCTCCTCCATCTCCGTCACGGCGGTGCGGAACAGGTCCTTGCCGACGCGCGCGAGGTCGTCCTTCAGCTCCTCGACCTCCCGGCGGATCCGGCGCACTTCCTCGACCTCCGCCAGCACGAGGTCGAGCTTGCGGTCGAGGGCGTCGAGGCGTTCGGCCAGTTCGGGTTGCGCGGTCGCGTTCATCGTCGGTCAGCGGCGCTTTCCCGCCATGGTCATCTCCGCCTCGATCGGCAGCTCCGCGCCCCGCAGCAACAGGTTCCAGTAGACCCACCGGAACATCATCTTGCCGTAATGGTTGGTCTTGGTCTCCTCCAGCAGCGAGAAGGGTCCGATCCCCGGCAGCGGGAACTTCCCGGGCAGCGGCTCGGTGTCGTAGTTGAAGTCGATCAGCAGGCCCTTGTTGAAGCCCGACTCGATGAAACAGTTGGCGTGTCCGTCGAACTTCGCCCGCAGCGGCCGCTCCTCGATCGCGCACAGAAGGTTCTCCGTCAGGACGTCGGCCTCGAAGTGCGCCACCGAGCCGGCTTTCGAGGCGGGCAGGTCGGTGGCGTCGCCGATGACGAAAATGTTGTCCTTCACCTTCGAGCGCAGCGTGTGCTTGTCGGTCGGGATGAAGTTCAGCTCGTCGCCGAACCCGGACCGGGCGATCGACTCGTCGCCCATGTTGGTCGGGATCGTGACCAGCACGTCGTAGGGCACCTCGCGTTCGTCCCAGGACACGATCTTGCGCGCGGCCGCGTCGACCCGGCCGATGGCGAAGTCGGCGGTGAGCTTGATGTGTTTCCGGTCCAGGAAGTCGCCGAGCAGGGCCGAGGCCTTCGGCTTGGTGAAGGCCCCCGGCAGCGGCGTGACGTATTCGATCTCCACCTTGCTGCGGAGGCCGGCCTCGGTGAAGAACCAGTCGGCGAGGAAGGCGAACTCGAGCGGCGCCACCGGGCACTTGATCGGCATCTCGACGATGTTGATGACGACGCGCCCGCCCTCCCAGTGCTTGAAATGCCGTGCCAGCGCGGCCGCGCCCTCGAGCGTGTAGAAGTCGAAGATGTTCTTCTGCCAGCCGCCGCCGTCGAGCAGGCCCTCGGTCTGCGCCGGCACGGGCCGCGCGCCGGTGGCGACGACGAGGAAGTCGTAGTTGAGCACGCGCCCGTTCTGGAGGCGCACGCGGTTCTCTCCGGGCTCGATCACGTCGATCCCGGAAAGCACCATCTCGGCGCCGCGCGGGAGGTAGTCCCGGCGCGGCTTCATGATGTCGGCCGGACGGTAGATGCCGAAGGGCACGAACAGGTAGCCGGGCTGGTAGTGGTGGGTCTCGTCGCGGTCGACGATGGTGATCTGCCATTCGTCGCGGTTGAGCACGCCGGCCAGCTTGTTGGCCATGATGGTGCCGGCGGTGCCGGCGCCGAGGATGACGATCTTTTTCATGGCGACGGGAGGATCCGGACCGGCCCTAGAACCGGTAGCTGTACATCATCTGGGCGTTGGTCTGCCGGTGGCTGATCTTCGCGCCGGCGCCGTTCACGACCGTGACGTCGAATCCGTAGACGACGGACAGGTCCAGCGACGAGTGCTCGTCGATCCGCCAGCCGAAGCCGGCCGTGAGGTGGCGCTCGACGATCGCGGGAAACAGGCAGTTGAGATACCGGTCCGGCACGGGGTTGTTGCCCGTGTTCGCCCCGAAGCGGATCGTGAACATGTCGGACGCCTGGTACGCGACGCCGATCTCGAAGATCGTCTGGTTGTCCCAGTTCTGGAAAAGCACCGCGTCGAGGTTCTGCCCGGCGAACGGGCCGTTGGCCGTCGTGTTCGCCGCCGTGAAGCTCATGGCAAACTGCCGCATGGCGTTCCTCCAAAAAACCTCGCGCACGTCGGCGACGACCATCCAGCGTTCAGCGGGATACCAGGCCAGGCCGGCCCCGAGCATCGCCGGCCACTGGAAGTCGCGCACGCGGTAGTCGCCGGTCAGGCTCTGCGGCACGTGGCCCATGCCGGGCACGTTGAGCTGGAAGCTCATCGTCTCGCCCGGGGCCTTCATGTCCGCGAGGGCGGTCGGCGTATGGAAGGTCAGGCCGAAACGCACGGCGGGCGAGGGCGTGTAGACCACGCCGACCTTGGCGCCGTAGCCGTAGCTGCGCGCGGCGCCGGTGAACGGGCTGCCATTGGAGAAGTTGAAGTACGCGTAGTCGACCGAGGTGCCCGCCGGCATCGTCTGCAGCACCTGGCCGAAACTCTGCACGATCGTGCCGGAGGCCCGGCCGAACTGCTGGCTCGACGGCATCACGAGGTCGAAGAACTGGGCCCCGCTCATGGCCATCTGTACGTCCATCCCGGCCCAGACGAAGTCGGCCGTCGCGCCGACCAGCCACCGGTCGTTGATCCGGTAGGAGACGGGCAGGATCACCCGGCCGACCGAGACCTCGGAGCGGTTCTTCAGCCCGAAGCCGAGGCCGCGCCACGAGTTGGCGTCGTACTCGCAGCCCATGCCGCCCTGCCCGAACACGCCGAGGCCGTACACCCAGCCGCCGCTGCGGCGGGCATAGCCGAACGCCGGCATGAAGAACGCCCGCGCGCTGGAATCGGCGGACTGGTTGGGGGCCACGCCGAAGATGTTGTTCGCGCTCGCCGGGCTCGTGGCGGTGATGTGGGGCCCGAGCACTCCGAGCGCGACGTCGAGGCGGGCCCGGTCGGTCATCAGGCCGAGCGTCGCCGGGTTGTTGATGACCGCGGCGGTGCCGTTGTCATAGGCCATGGAGGCGCCGCCCAGCGCGGTGGCGACGGGGCCGTAGCCCTCCAAATCCATGCCGTTGGTGGCGCGCAGCGCGGGGCGGATGGCGAGGAGGGCGAGGGCGGCGGCCGCGAGGGTCAGCCGCAGCCGGGGGGATGAGGAGTGCGGGTGCATGGGCGGTGGCGTTCGGAGGCGGACCGGCCGCCGCCGACGGGAGGTCGGCAGCCTTCTTCGCCGGTTAGCCGTATATGCACATGTCGGCATATACTTGCCCCCGGGTCAACGCCCTGCCCTACTCCCCCCATGGCAAATAAGCCCCGCCCGCTCACCGATGAAGCGATTGTAATGATCGCCCGCCGGTTCGGCCTCCTCTCCGAACCGCTGCGCATCCGCCTCCTGCACGCCTTGCACGATGGCGAACAGAACGTGGGCGCCCTGGTCGCGCGGAGCGGCGGCAGCCAGACCAACGTGTCGCGCCATCTGCAGGCGCTGGCCGACGCCGGCATCGTCGGCCGGCGGAAGGCCGGGCTGCAGGTCTTCTATTCGATCAGCGACCCGACCATCTTCGAGTTGTGCGAACTCGTCTGCGGCAGCATGGAGCAGCAGCACCGCTCCCGGGCCGCGGTCCTGGCGCGGCACGCAGCCCGCTAGACGGCCGGCGCGCCGGTCTGCCAACGTTCGGGGAGCCTGGAGGGCGGCGCGCCGTCGCCGCCGGATCGCGAAGCGGCGCTGACGGAGCAGCGCCCTCCATCCCGACGCAACGGGGCCCCAGCCATTTTCCCCAGGAACCTGGGGCGAAGCCCGACAGGTTCCTGGCGGTGGCGGGTTGGGGCATCAGCGCGGCGGCGCGGCGAAGGCGGTGAACTCCGCCTGGCCGGCCGCGAGCGCGGCCTGGGTGATCTTCTCGACCGTGGCGTCAAGGCCGAGCGGGCTCGGCCGTTCCCGGATCACGAGGTGCGGCAGCAGCACGAAGGCCCAGGAGCAGGAACGCCAGCACCGCGCCGAGGATGATGCCGAGGACCAATGTCGCGTTCATGATACCAGGTGCGCTTCCACCGGGCGCCGGTCACCGCGCGGTTTCCGACCGGCTGACCGGCAGGCCGGCGCCGGCCCACGCCCGCAGGCTGCCGGCGCTGGCGGCCTTGAAGCCCTCGGCCGCCAGAATCCGGGCAGCCACGCTGCAGCGCGCGCCCGAATGGCAGTAGAGAATGATCTCGCGCCCGCCGACCCGGTCGAGGAACGGCTGCCAGCGCCGGCGCGGCCCGTTGAGATCGCTGAGCGGCAGGAGCGCCGCAGGCGCGGCCACGCCCCCGGACCACTCGGCCGGCTCGCGCACGTCGACCAGCACGGCCTTGTCCTCGCGCACGAGACGCGCGGCCTCGGCCGGCTCGACGCGGCGCACGCCGGATACCGGCGGCGGAAACAGGGAAAGGAATGAATTCAGCAGGCTCATGTTTGAAAGCGGCGGCGGTCAGGAAGCGGTCGTGGCGGGGACGGCGCATTTTCCGTCTGCGTCCGGCTGGGCCGGCCGGGGATGACTCAGGCGGCGGGCGTGGGTGAGATAGTAGATCAGCGGCACCGCCAGCGGGCTGATCAGCAGCGAGGCGATCGCGCCGAAGAGCAGCGAGATCGCCAGGCCTTGGAAGATGGGATCGGCGAGGATGACGAGGCCGCCCACGACCACGGCCAGCGCCGTGAGCATCATCGGACGGAAGCGGACTGCCCCGGACTCGATGCAGGCATCGCGCAACGGCCGGCCGTGGCTCAGACGCAGCTCGATGAAGTCGACCAGGATGATCGAATTGCGCACCACGATCCCGGCCCCGGCCATGAAGCCGATCATCGACGTCGCCGTGAAGAACGCGCCCAGCGCCCAGTGCGCCGGCAGCACGCCCACGAGCGAGAACGGGATGACCGTCATCACGATGAGCGGCGTGGCGTAGTTTTTGAACCAGCCGACCATCAGCATGTAGATCAGGATGAGGACCGCGCCGAAGGCCAGGCCGAGGTCGCGGAACACCTCGATCGTCACCTGCCACTCGCCGTCCCACTTCATCGCCGGCTCGGTTGGCGTCGAAGGCATGGTGGCGTTGAAGATCGCCACCCGCGGCACCGTGCCGCCGAAATCGCGGCCGTCGAGCCGGGCGAGGGCGCGATTCATCTTCAGGATCGCGTAGACGGGGCTCTCGATCGCCCCGGCCACATCGCCCGTCACGTAGACCACGTTCTGGAGATTCTTGTGGTAGATGTAGCGCTCGCCCTTCGCCGCCTCGACCGTGACGAGCTCGCGCAGCGGCACCAGGGGCGCCGCGGGGTCCATCTCGGACCGCACCGGCAGCGCGAGCAGGTCGTCGGGGCGCACGCGCAGGGCCCGCGGCACCTCGAGCACCACGTTGATGTCCTCCCGCTCGTCCGGCACGTGCAGCAGGGTCACGGGATAGCCCTGGACCGCCATCTGCACGGTCCGCGCGATCGCCGCCTCGCTGATGCCGGCCAGGGCCGCCTTGGCCCGGTCGACGCGGAGGATGGTCTTGGGCTGCTCGCGCTCGACGTACCAGTCGACATCCACCACGCCGGGCGTCGACCGGAAAATCCCGCGGACCTGCGCGGCCAGCCGGAGGCGCGCGGTGTCGGTCGGGCCGTACACCTCGGCGACCAGCGTCTGCAGCACCGGCGGCCCGGGCGGCACCTCGGCGACGGCGACCGTCGCGTCGTACCGGGCGGCGATGGCGGCCAGGCGCGGCCGCACCCGGCGGGCGATCTCGTGGCTCTGCGCGCGGCGTTCATCCTTCGGGAGGAGATTCACCTGCAGGTCGGCCACGTCGGAGCCGCGCCGCATGAAATAGTGGCGGACGAGGCCGTTGAAATTGAACGGCGACGCCGTGCCGGCGTACACCTGGTAGTCGC
>CAZKDK010000117.1:0-9871 GCA_964551145.1 uncultured Opitutaceae bacterium
TCGGCCTCGTCGCCTTCGGCTTCCTCGGCATGGGCCCGGTCACCATCGCCGTCGACAGCTTCGGCCCGGTGACGGACAACGCCCAGTCGGTCTACGAGCTGTCGCAGATCGAAAAGCGCCCGGGTATCGGCGCCGAGATCGAGCGCGATTTCGGCTTCAAGCCCGATTTCGAGCACGCCAAGATCGCGCTGGAGCGCGGCGACGGCGCCGGCAACACCTTCAAGGCCACCGCCAAGCCCGTGCTCATCGGCACCGCCGTCGTCGGCGCCACCACCATGGTCTTCGGCATCATCCTGCTGCTCGACCGCGCGTTTGGCGGCGTCGCCGACAAGCTCAGCCTCGTCCACCCCTCGGCCCTGCTGGGCCTGCTCGCGGGGGGCGCGGTCATCTATTGGTTCACCGGGGCCTCGACCCAGGCGGTCGTCACCGGCGCCTACCGGGCGGTCGTCTACATCAAGGGCCACCTGCGCCTCGACGCGGCCACCGCGTCGGCCCGCGATTCCAAGGAGATCGTCCGGATCTGCACCCAGTACGCCCAGCGCGGCATGATCAACATCTTCGTCGTGATCTTCTGCCTCGCCCTCGCCCTGCCCTTCTTCGATCCGTATTTCTTCATCGGATACCTGGTGGGCCTGGCCTTCTTCGGCCTCTTCCAGGCCATCTTCATGGCCAACGCCGGCGGCGCCTGGGACAACGCCAAGAAGATCGTCGAGGTCGACCTGCGCCAGAAGAACACCCCGCTGCACGCGGCCACCGTGGTGGGCGACACCGTCGGCGATCCCTTCAAGGACACCTCGGCCGTGTCCCTCAATCCCGTCATCAAGTTCACCACCCTGTTCGGCCTGCTCGCGGTGCAGATCGCGGTCAAGATGGCCGACAGCGACCTCAAATACCTCGTCGGCGCCGGCCTCCTGCTCGTCGCCCTCTGGTTCGTCCACCGCAGCTTCTACGCCATGCGCATCCCCGAGGACCCCGGCGACGATGCCGCCGTCCAGGCGGAAATGCGGGAATTCTGAACTTGGCGCCCGCGGGATGACCGCGAGCGGATGCGCCGGCCGGCGGCGCCGGTTGATCATTGGCCGGGAAGCGCTTGCGCCGGTCGCGCTGCTTCCGGCTGAATCCATAGGTTCGGCCTATGATCGTCATCCGCCCGATTGGCTAACGCTTCGGCCACAAATCGGTTAGATTCGGGTCCGACCAACACACCACCGGCACCAACGGAACTGCTCAATGATCGCCTTCGTCTGTATTTTGTCCCTGCTCAGCCTGCTCGTCGCCACCGAGCCGAACGCCGGTTGATGAGCGCCCGGTCGAATGATCGGGATTGAACGGGCGCAGCCCGTCCCGTCCCGCCGGGGCGGGCTGGAACCCTCTCGCGAGCTCCGTCAAATGCCGGCATCCGCCACCGGCCAGGGGAGGATGATCGTTTTCGCCGGCGGATCTCGCATTGATGGACAGACCCCCCATCCGACCCCGTCATGATCGCCTGCGTCACCATCCTCGCCCTCCTCACCCTGGTCGTCGCCACCGATTCGAACGCAGGCGCATCGCAGCGCGACTGACCGCACCGGGTTTCGCAGCTTCGCCGGTCCGGAGCTTGGGATGGACGGCCGAAGGCCATCCGATCGTCCGTCATCCCACCGGCTCCGGAAGCGTGTCGTCGACCTGCCATTCGGGCCACGACTGCCGCACGAACCGCTGGCCTTCCTCCAGGACCGCGCGGATCAACGGCGTCAGCTGCCCGTGCCAATAGGCTCTGACATCAAGCGATTCGAATCCCTCCAGCGGCAGGATGCGCACCCCGGGGCGCCTGACGGCCCCGGGCAGGTTGACGGTCACGCCGATGCCATCGCCGTTGGCGACATACCGGGTGATCACCTCCAGGGAACTCGCCTCGATGGCCAGCGGCCATTCGACGCCACGGCGCTTCAGGCCCTTTTGGAAGAGCCTGCTGATGATCTCCGTGGCGGGCAGGCTGATGAGCGGTTCCTCCACGCGGCCCCGCGCCCAAAGCTCGGCGCTTGATTTGACCCGGGATCTCCGGGGCACGAGCAGAACCATGGGGAGGCGCATCAAGCGCAGGGAATGCAGGCGGGCGGGCCGGTTCTCCAGCGGATCCACGGCGAGGTCGATCCGGCCGTCCAGCAGCCATTCCTCGAGTTCCTGCGAGAAGCCGGACTGCAGGCTGAGCCGGATCTCGGGATGGCGCCGGCGCACCAGATTCATCACGGCCGGGAGGTATTCGCGCAGGACAAGTTCGGAGGCCCCGATGCGGATCTGGGGCGCGCCCCGCTTTCCCAGCCGCGCCTCGATGGCGTCGAGATTCTCAAAGAAGGGCCGGACAAAGGCGAAAAGCTCCGCGCCTTCCGCGGTCAGCCGGAACGGGCTGCGCTGAAACAATTTCGTCCCCAGGCCTTCTTCGAGGAGTGAAATCTGGCTGCTGATGGCGGGCTGCTGGATGCCGTAGGGCATCCGCTTCACCGCCCGGCTGATGCCGCCGTGCCGCGCCACATGGTAGAACAGCTCCAGATGGTGGACGTTCAGCACGGGCGGCGATGGTAGCGGGGCCATCAGCCGGGGGCAATGTCCTAAAACGGAGCCGGCGCGCCCCGGCAGGCGCCATCGCCCCAGGCAATGGCGGACATTGGAATTATCTATTAACGCGCCAGGCCCCGTGTCGGATACGCTGCGCATGCGCCGCCCGAATGGGCATCGAACGACTCACCCCATCGCCTCCTGAAACCCACCCCGTCATGATTGCCTGCGTCATCGTCCTCGCCTCGATCACCCTGCTGGTCGCCACCGAGCCCGGACCGGGCGGGCGGCGTGAATCGGGCGCAATGAAACAATGATCCGTTTGGATGGGAAATTCCGCATGTATGAAATGCCCCCTCTCCGTCTCGCCGTGATCGCTTGCGTCAGGGTCCTCTCCCTGCTCACTCTGCTCGTCGCCGCCGACTCTGCGGTGGGCTACCCCTTCCCGCCCCGCCGCCACCCGCGCGGATCCTGGTCCGGCCGGTCAACCGTCGGCGACCCGGAGAATTGACATGCCTACCCCCCGTCCGTTCGCCGTCGCCGCGCTCCCATCCGATCCTCGGTTGGCGCTGGTGACGCTAGCGACCGTCAGCGTGCTGCTTTCTGGCTGCGTCGCCGCCAAATACCGGATGGCGCAAAAGGACACTCCGCCGCCTGTGCCGCTCCATCTCGCGGTCACGCAACCACCGGTTGCCGCGGTCGTGGACACGGTGATCGTTTACCAAGGCCCGGGATCGTGGAAACGGGAGGCATTCTGGGACGAGTATGTGGTCACCCTCCACAATCAGGGCGACCAGCCGTTGACCATCACCTCCGCCACACTGGCGGATTTCGCCGGCGTCAGGCGGGCCCCCGGCGACAATCCGTGGACATTGGAAAGCGAGAGCAAGACCCTTGAGCGAAAGTACCGTGAGGCCGGCGTGGCCTTCGTGCGCTACACCGCTCCGGGCGTGATACTCGCCGGAACGGGAGTCGGCCTGGCCGAGGCCAGCTTGATGTCCGCCGGCGCAGCCGGTGCCGCGACGATCTTCCTCGTCGCATTGCCGGTCTATTACACCAGCGTCATCATGATCAATCACGACCGCAAAGCCGCCATCGTGGCCGAGTTCAAGCGCCGCCGGCTGGCCCTGCCGCTGACCCTCGCGCCCGGCGAGACGCGCACCGGCAGCCTCTTCTTCCCCATGGTGCCCAATCCCCGCTCGCTCAGCCTTGCCTGGTCCGGCGGCGCGGCGTCGGGTGAGCTGTCGATCGGGCTCGAATCGCTGCATGGGCTCCACATGGCCCCGCCGGCCCGTGCCGCGGCGCCCGCGCCCCCGGGCCCACCATCCTCGACCCCGGCGCCGCCCTCTCCGGAGGCCAGCCCTTCCCGATGAAGATGCGACCTCTCGCGACTGTCCCCATTCCCGGCGCATCGCCGCCGCAGCCGGCCAGCGCCCACTTCTCCGCTCCGCCCGGCCCGCGACGGCACCGGCCCGGCGATTGGAATCTCCGTCACAACCGCTCGAATCCAGCAATCCCATGAACAAAAACCAACCCCTCACCGACCGCCGCGCGCGTCTGCATGCGCGCGTCACGCTCGGTATTCCAGCGATCGCCACGCGCGCGCTCATCCTCGTCGCCTGTGCCGTGGCTTCCCTGGCCGGCACGATGTCCACCCACGCCTCACCCGCCCTGCCCGGCTGCCGGCCGGACAAGCCGATCCGTTTCGCCGTCCTTTCCGACACGCACCTGTACGATGCGCGCCTGGGGACCAGCGGCAGCGCGTTCGAAATGAATCTCATCGTGAATCCCGACCTGCAGGCCCTGAGTCAGCCCATTCTCGACGCCGCGCTCGGCGACATCATCAAAAGCCAGGTCCGCTTCGTGATCATTTCCGGCGACCTCACCAAGGACGGCGAATTCGTCGATCACCTCCTCATGGTGCGGAATCTCGAGAGACTCAGGCGGGCGGGCATCCAGGTGTTCGTGGTGCCCGGCAATCACGACCTCAACAATCACGATGCCGCGCGCTACTCCGGCGACACCGCCACGCCGGTGCCCTCAATCACCCCAATGATGTTCCGCCTGCTCTATCAACCCTTCGGCTATGGCCAGGCCATCGACCACGCGCCCGATTCGCTTAGCTACGTGGCCGAGCCCGTCCCGGGACTGTGGCTGCTCGCCCTTGATTCGGTCAAGGCGGCGGAAAGCGCGCTCGCCGAGCACCCGGTGGTCAGCGGCCGGCTGACCGACGCCACCCTGGCGTGGGCCGTGCACAAGCTGCAGCAGGCGAAAACCCGCGGGAAGATGGTCATCGCCTTCGTGCATCACGGCGTGAATATGCACTTCGGCGCCGAACCGGTCGTCTTTCCCGACTATCTGGTCGACAATTGGTGGAGCGTCGGGCCGACTCTGGCCGGCGCGGGCTTGAAAGTGATCTTCACGGGTCACTACCACTCCCAGGATGCCGCCTGGCTGGTCGATGCCAACGGAACGCCCCTGCCCGGCACCTTGTGCGATATCGAGACCGGTTCGCTCGTCATGGAGCCCTGCGCCTACCGCATCGCCGAACTCGACCGCACCGGCCAGCTCCGCGTCACCAGCCGCCGCATCACCCGCATCGCGGCGGATCTCGGCGGGGTGCCGTTCCCGGCCTACGCCGATGCCTACCTCCGCACCCTCCTGCCCTACTCGGTGATCTTCGCATTGGAGTCCGATCCGTTTGACCTCGATGCCGGCACCGCCGCGTACCTCGAACCGTTGGTGACCGACGCGATCATCGCCAACTATGCCGGTGACGAGGCGCCATCGGACGCAACGCTGGCGATGCTGCAATCGCTGCTGGGTTCGCCCGATCCGGCCGAACAGCAGCTCGGGCAGTTGCTCGGCACGCTCTGGATCGATCCGCCGCCGGCCGACAACACCCTCGTCGTGCCCCTCGGGAGCTGAGCCGGGCCCGCGTCAGCGCGGCATCGTCCGATCGGAATTCCGGACCGCCGCGCTGATCCGGCCGGTCGTTCGCGTCCGGTCCGCCGTCGCGGTCAGGGCTGGCCGCCGAAGGTCACGAAGTCGTCGAGTTCCAGCCAGTCGAACCAGGTGGCGATGTCCGCGCGGTGCGGCGCGTTCTTGCGGTGCACCTCGTTGAAGAACTCGCGGCTGTCGGGGGCGGTGACCGTGAGCTGCTCCATCCAGACCGACCACGCCGCGATCTCGGCGGGATGGCGTTTCGGGCGCCCGTGCTCCTGCACGTAGGCCAGCAGCTCGCTGTCGGTCTTGCCGGTCTTCACCTCGGCGAGGAAAGCGCCGGCCTCCAGGCCGGTGAACGCGAGGAATCGCTGGTCGAACGGGCAGTCGTAGTGATAGTCGCCGTGGCGGCCCGCGGCGAACGCGCGGGCCTTGTCGATCATGCGCGGCAGGTGCACGTAGCCGCCGAGGCGCGTGCGCGGGCTGCGCGGCGGATGCCGGGTGAGATCCGGCGCGCGGTAGTTCACGGCGCCCGCCGCGGCGCCGGCCGGATTCGTATAGGCGGATTCGATGGCAGTGGACATGGTGAAAGCAGTCTCGCTCTAAACCGGGGAGCGGCCGCCCGCGCCCGGCACGATGATCTTCGACTTGATCGAGTTGGCGATGAAGCACCGGGCGTGCGCGAATTCGTGCAGCCGGGCTTCGTCGGCGGAGGTCGCGGCATGCGCGCCGTAGCGGATCCGCGGATTCAGGACCACCGTGCTCACCCACGGAACGCCGGCCTCGTCCGGCGTCATCGTCCCGACCGCCTCGTCGGCGTAGTCCTCCACGTCGAAGCCCTCCTTCGCGGCGAGCGCGAGCCACCAGAGCATGTGGCAGCTGGCGATGGACGCGACAAACGCCTCCTCCGGGTCGACGCCCGCGGCGTTGGACCACGGCGCCGGCACGTTCGACGGCGATGCCGAGGCCGGCACTTCCGCGCCGCCGTCGAACCGCCAGGTGTGCTCGCGCGAATACCGGCCGGACCGGAAATCCGGGCCGGACCGCTTCCAGGCGATCGTCGCTTGGTGTTCAGACATAAGAAGAAACGTATCCCAACTGCGCCAGGGCGCAACTGGCCCCGGCCTCGTGCCGGGCTGGGCGGGCGTCCGCCCGGCCGCGATGTTCCCATCTTCAGCCGATAGCGGAAATCACGTGCTCGGTTGTCATCAGGGACAGGCGTGACCATGAACTCAGCGCACCCGATTGTCGCCGCCCTCCGCACCGCCGCGTTCACCCTGCTCGCCAGTGCCGGCGCGTTCGGACAGGGCCCACCGCCGACACTCCAATGGACCACCATCGCCGGGCGGGCCAGCATCGGCCTGGAGGACGGCCCCGGGGCGGCCGCCCGGTTCGATCATCCCTCGGGGCTCGCGTTCGATCCGGCCGGCAATTGCTACATTGCCGATACCGACAACCACACGATCCGGAAGCTCACGCCGGGCGGTGTCGTTTCAACCCTGGCCGGATCTCCGCGGCAGCCGGGCAGCCTCGACGGCATCGGCTCCGCCGCCCGGTTCAACGGGCCCGAGGGCGTGGCGGTCGACGCGATGGGAAACGTCTACGTCGCCGACACCGGGAACGCCACCATCCGCCTGATTACACCAGCCGGCGTCGTGACCACGCTCGCCGGGCAGGCGGGCCACCCAGGCACGGCCGATGGCGGCGTGGCCTCTGCGCTCTTCACTTCCCCGCGCAAGATTGCCGTCGACGGCGCGGGCGCGGTCTACGTCCTTGACGTCGACGTCGGCATCCGCCGGATCTCCGGCGGATCCGTGCGGACGATCGTCGGCAGCGTGTCGGCGATACCGACGGGTTCGGCGTATGCCGGGCCGGTCAGGCTCTTTGACTCGGCGCTAGCCGTGGATGCCGGAGGGCAGATCTATTTCGACGGCGAGGTACAGACCCCGCCGTATAACTTCCCTTCCTATGCTGTCCTGAAAATGACCGCCGGCGGAACCGTGTCCGTCGTGTCCATCCTCCCTCAACTCCCCTGGGGCGCGAATGAAGGGCTGCTGGCCACCGATCCGGGCGGCAACCTTTGGGGGACCAAATTCGACTGGAAGATCCACGGCTCGCGGGAAAGGGTCATGAGATTTCACCCCGATGGATCAACGGACAACATCGGCGTGATCCGCGACGCGGCCGGGGCCGAGGAGCATGGCGCCCTGGGCCTGGCCGTGAGTCCGACCGGGGAACTCGTCTACTCCCGCGACGACAACGTCATTGTGAAGATGGCGCCGGATGGAACGCAGGTCGTGCTGGCCGGCACCCCGATGGGAACGTTGAGAGACATCTCCTCGATCGCGGTCGATTCGGCCGGCAACGTCTGGGCCACGGCCACAGAGGTCGGATTCTCCGACCAACTCTACGTGATAGAAAACGAGGTCGCCACCGCGCCGATGCTGCTGGAAAGGTCGGCCGACGGGACCGTCAGCACGCCGATCCGGCCGGGCTTTGTTCTCTCATTTCCGGTCACCTATCTGGCTGCCGCCGTCGACCGATCCGACAACGTCTATTTCGCCGGCGTCTACGCGCTGCACCCGCCGCTGCTCGCCAAGATCGCACCGGGGGGTGTCATCACCTCGGCCGCCCTCTCGCTGCCGGAATCCCCGTACGGCGACGGCAACCAGGGATTGGGCGCCTTCGTCACGGATCCGGCCGGCGATCTCATCGTCCCCGACAGCGACAATCACGTCATCTGGAAACGGACGCCCGATGACCAGTGGTCCGCACTCGCCGGCCAGCCGGGGATGTCCGGCCCGGACGACGGGACCGGCGACCGCGCCCGGTTCGGTTACGTCGGCGCCATCACCAGCGATCGCAGCGGCAATTTCTATGTCGTGGACGCGCAGTATGCGGGCACAACGCTGGATTCCATCGTCATCCGCCGGATCACCCCGGGCGGCGCGGTGTCGACCGTGACGGAAAACCTGCTGGGAATACCGGGTCTGGAAGGATTGGCTGCAGGGTATCGGCCCGGCATCGCCGTCGACAGCCACGGCTCATTCTACCTGACCGAACCCTCCGACTGCACGGTCTGGCGCATCACGGCGCAGGGTGAAACGGCGGTGATCGGCGGAGCCACGCTGCAGGCGGACAGCGCCGACGGGCTCGGCACGGCCGCGCGGTTTGTGAAGCCCCTCGCCATCGCGGTGGACGCGCAGGACAATATCTATGTGAGCGACGGCGGGGACCGCAGCCCGACGATTCGCAAGGGCCAGCTCCCCGGGCCGCCGGCGATCACGGCGCAGCCGCAGAGCGTGACCGTCACGGCCGGGACCGACGTCCAGTTCTCCGTGAGCGCCAGCGGTGCCCCTGCACCGACCTGCCAATGGTACTTCAACGGCGCGGCGATCGGTGGCGCCACCGGCTTCACGCTCGGCATCCCCAACGCGCAACCGGCCAACGCCGGACAGTACACCGTCGTCGTTTCCAACGCCCTCGGCAGCGTGGCCAGCAATGCGGCCACGCTCACCGTCTCTCCGGCCTCGACGGCAACGTCGGCGCCGGGGCCGGCCGCCAGTGGCGGCGGCGGAGCGATGAGCACCTGGTTTTTCGGCCTGCTGGCGGCGCTCGCCGCGGCGCGCGGTCTGCAAACGGGGCTCCGCGGCGGAGTGTTCGCGAACTCTCCCCGCCAGGCGCCGCGAACAGCCGGCAAGTAGCGCCGGCTCCCGGCAGGATGGGAAAGGTGAAGGCCGGGCCGGTTCGTGCCTCCGTGTTTTGCCTTTTCACCGGCTCCCGGCGCGGCCACGGTCGGAGCCGGCGCCGCCGACCTTCCTCCAATGAGCACCGCTGACACGGGATCGGGCCAGCCACCGTCTCCCCGCGACCGTGCATTCCCGGGCGCCCGCGGCGCGCTCGCCCTGCTCCTCCTGATCAACCTGTTCAACTACATCGACCGCAACGTGCTCGCCGCGGTCGTGCCGTGGATCCGCGGCGAGTTTTTCGGGGCGGGCGCGAATCCGGCCGCCGGCACCCCGATGCTCGCGGGCATCCTCGAGTGGTCGCAGCGGCACCTGGGATTCAAGCCGGAGAACGCCCTGATCGGCATCCTGGGGACCGCCTTCATGGTCGTGTACACCCTCGGCGCGCCGGTCTTCGGCCGCCTCGCCGAGCGGCGGTCGCGCTGGATGCTGGTCGGGATCGGCGTGATTCTCTGGAGCCTCGCCAGCGGCGCCTCCGGCCTGGCCGGAACGTTTTTCGCCCTGCTCCTGACGCGCTGCTTCGTCGGCATCGGTGAGGCCGCCTACGGACCCGTGGCGCCGGCGATCATCTCGGACTTCTATCCGGTGAGGATCCGCGGGCAGGTGCTCGCGTGGTTCTACATGGCGATCCCGGTCGGCAGCGCGCT
>CAZKDK010000118.1:0-9851 GCA_964551145.1 uncultured Opitutaceae bacterium
CGGCCGGTGACGCGGGCCATGCCCTGGGCGATGAAGCCGGCGCCCTGTTCGTGGCGGGCAAGGATGTGGCGGATGGGGCTCGGCTGGCCGGCGGCGTGCAGCGCGTCGTAGAACGGCAGGTTGGCCCCGCCGGGGATGCCGGCGAGGGTGCGGACGCCCTGCCGCTCGAGGAGGGTGCGCAGGATGGTGGCTCCGGTGATCTTCATGTGGGTGGGGGTCGGAGCCCACTCCGCTGGCGCGGCCGGCCGGGGCCAAAAAAAAGCCCCCTCCGGCGCGACACCGGAGGGGGCAAAGTCTGATGATCGATCAGAACCCTCGCGGCGCGCGGGCGAGCGCAACGACGACGACCACCACGAGGGCGAGGCCGAGGGTTGACTGCGACGTCAGGCCGGAAGGTTTCATGTGCGGGGGGCGAGCAAGGGCGATGGGCGGCCGGGTGTCAAGGCCGGAAACGGGTGCCGTATCGGGAACCCGGCGACAGCAAGGGCGGCGCGCGCCGGCGGCTACTCCCCGGCGTCGTGGGTGGCCTTGAACGCGAGGGCGGCGACGGCGCCGCCGAGCAGCTCGGCCACAACATAGACGCCGAGCTGATGGACGTTGGCGAGACCGGCGAGATACACGCCCAGGCCGACGGCCGGGTTGAACGCCCCACCCGAGATGCCGCCCACCGAAACGGCGCCGGCGAGCACCGTGAAGCCGATGGCCAGCCCGTAGAACGAGTTGCCGGAGGTTCCCTTGGCCGTGGCCGTGTTCAGCACCACCCAGCAAAGCGCGAAGGTGTAGAGGAACTCGACCGCGAGCGAGGCATTGGTCGGGAACAGGGTGGGACCGAGCGGCGGCCGGCCCTTCAGGGCCACCACCAGCAGGGCCGCGATCGCGCCGGCGGCGAGCTGTGCGATCCAGTACGGGACGACATCCCGGGGCGGACATTTGCCGCGCAGCCAGACCGCGAGCGTCACCGCGGGGTTGAAATGGCCGCCCGAGACGTGGCCGCCCGCGAAGATCATGACCATCAGGACGGCGCCGATGGCGACCGGCGCGAGGGGGGCGCCGGAGCGCACGGCGGCGCCGACGGTGAGCACGAGGAAGAACGTGCCGATGAACTCAACGAGGTATTTCTTCATGGGAGGGGGGACTGGCGCGCATGCTAGGTCATCCGGCGGCGGTGTCGAGCGACCAGGACGGCTTGCGCGGCCGGCCGGGGTGCGTATGGCTTGGCGCACGCATGCCCAAGCCGGAGGAACCCACAGTCATCTTCTCGATGATCGGCGTCTCGAAGACGATCGAGCGGAAGCCGATCCTCCGCGACATCAGCCTGTCGTTCTATTACGGCGCGAAGATCGGCGTGCTCGGTCTCAACGGCTCGGGCAAGAGCACGCTTCTGCGGATCCTCGCCGGCGTCGAACGGGAGTTCGACGGGCGCGTCCACATCGAGCCGGGCTACACGGTGGGCCTGCTCGCGCAGGAGCCGCAGCTCGACGCCGGCAAGACCGTGCGCCAGTGCGTCGAGGAGGGCGTGCGGGCGCTGACCGATCTCGTCGCGGCGTACAACGCGACCTGGGATGAGCCCGGCGCGGCGGCCGACGACGCGGCGCGGGACCGGCTGCAGCAGCGCCAGGGCGAGTTGCAGGAACAGATCGACCGCCTCGGCGCGTGGGACATCGACGCGCAGGTGGAGCAGGCGATGGACGCGCTCCGCTGCCCGCCCCCCGACCTGTCCGTGGACGCCATCTCGGGCGGCGAGCGGCGGCGGGTCGCGCTGGCCCGCCTGCTGCTGCAGAAGCCCGACATCCTGCTGCTCGACGAGCCGACGAATCACCTCGACGCCGAGACGGTGCAGTGGCTCGAGCAGCACCTGCAGCGCTACGCCGGCACCGTCATCGCCGTCACGCACGACCGGTACTTTCTGGACAACGTGGCCGGCTGGATCCTCGAGCTCGATCACGGCCACGGGCTGCCCTGGCGGGGCAACTACTCCTCCTGGCTGGAACAAAAGCAGCGCCGGCTGGCCACCGAGCAGCGCACGGAGGACCGGCGCCAGAAGGCGATGGCGCGCGAACTCGACTGGATCCATTCGTCCGCCCGGGCCCGCCAGGCCAAGGGCCAGGCGCGGCTCAACGCCTATGAACGGATGCTGCAGGAGAATGTGGCGGAAAAGGAGAGCGAGTTCGAAATCCTCATCCCGCCCGGGCCGAGGCTGGGCCGCCTCGTGGTCGAGGCGGCCGGCGTCGCCAAGGCCTTCGGCGACAAACTGCTGTTCGAGGGCCTGGGCTTCTCGCTGCCGCCGGGAGGCATTGTCGGGGTCATCGGCCCCAACGGCGCGGGCAAGACGACGCTGTTCCGGTTGATCGTGGGCGCGGACACGCCCGACGCCGGCACGCTGCGCATCGGGGATACGGTCAAGCTGGCGTACGTCGACCAGTCCCGCGACAGCCTGCCCGACGGCGCCACGATCTGGGAGGCGATCAGCGGCGGGCAGGAGCTGCTGGATCTCGGCGGTCGGCCGGTCAATTCCCGCGCCTATTGCGCGCAGTTCGGGTTCACCGGCGCCGACCAGCAAAAGAAGGTCGGCGTGCTTTCCGGCGGGGAGCGCAACCGCGTCCATCTCGCGCGGGTCCTCAAGGCCGGGGCCAATGTGATCCTGTTGGACGAGCCGACGAACGACTTGGACGTGAACTCGATCCGGGCGCTCGAGGAGGGCCTGGAGAATTTCGCCGGCTGCGCGCTCATCGTGGCCCACGACCGCTGGTTTCTCGACCGGGTCGCCACGCACATCCTCGCCTTCGAGGGCGACAGCCAGGTCCATTGGTTTCCGGGGAACTACTCCGCCTATCTGGAGGACTTCCGGCGGCGCAAGGGCCATGACGCCGACCGCCCCCACCGGATCAAATACCGCCCGCTGACGCGGGGATGAATCCCGGCCGCCCGGGGACCGATCACGGGGTTGCCGCCGCGCGCGGACCGGTCAGGCTCCCGCGCATGGACGACCGGATGGCCGCGATCGGGGGCGACATCACCACGCTGGCGGTGGATGCGATCGTCAACGCCGCCAACGCGTCGCTGCTCGGCGGCGGCGGGGTCGACGGGGCGATCCACTGCGCGGCGGGGCCGGGGCTGCTGGCGGAATGCCGGGGGCTGGGCGGATGCCCGCCGGGCGAGGCGCGCCTGACGCGCGGCCACGGTCTGCCCGCCCGGCACGTCATCCACACGGTCGGGCCGGTCTGGCACGGAGGGGCGGCGGGCGAGGCGGCGGTGCTTGCCTCGTGCTATCGCCGCTCGCTGCAGCTTGCCGCCGACCACGGCCTGGCGACGGTGGCGTTTCCGTCGATCAGCACGGGGGCCTACGGCTATCCTTTCGCGGAGGCCTGCCGCATCGCCGTGCGCACCACGCGGGAGTTCCTCGCGGCGCACGCCTGCCCGGAGCGCGTGCTGTTTGTCTGTTTTTGCGAGCGGGAACTCCACCTCTGTCAGCGCGCATTGGAGGCAGCCGGGTAGGCGATTTTCGCGTTTCGCGTTTTGGTTTTCGATTGGCGGGAGGCGGAAAATCCGGGTCAGCGTCGGACGGCCGCCGGTCGCGCCAGGCTCCGGGATGGCGTTCCGGCCTGACGCCCGGGAACACCGCAGCCGCCCCGCGAGTGCCCGCCCGCCGGGCGTCCAGCGAAAAGCAAAACGCGAAAAGCGAAAATCCCGGGCGCCTATCTTGCGGGAATGGGAAAGCCGGCTTTCGTCTCCTACTGTCATGAAACCGATGTTTTGGCTGGTGGCCACCGGGGCGCTCGCGGGCGCGATCCTCGTCCCGGCCCGGGGAAAGGAATCCATGAAGACCTCGACGGAGTTCGCGGTGCTGGGCGGTGGATGCTTCTGGTGCATGGAGGCCGTCTTCGACCACGTGCCCGGGGTGCAGTCGGTGGTCTGCGGCTACGCGGGCGGCCACACCGCCGATCCCACGTATGAGCAGGTGTGCTCCGACACGACGGGGCACGCGGAGGTGGTGCGGATCGAGTACGATCCGGCGGTGATCAGCTACGCGAAGCTGCTCGACATCTTCTGGAGGTCGCACGACCCGACGACGCCGGACCGGCAGGGCGGCGACGAGGGCACGCAGTACCGGTCGATCATCCTCACCGCCAGCGACGCGCAGCGGGCCGAGGCCGCCCGGAGCAAGGCGGCCGCGCAAGCGGGGTTCGACGCCCCGATCGTCACGCAGATCGTGCCCCTGCAGGCGTTCTACCGCGCCGAGGAGCACCATCAGCACTACTTCGCGAAGAATCCCTCCCAGGCGTACTGCCGCCTCGTGATCCATCCCAAAGTGGCCAAGCTCCAGCAGGAGGGGGTCATCGCCAAGTAGGCGGGCGCGGGGGACAAAGCCGGCCCGGCGTTTGAAAAACACCCGGTAGTGGCTAGCGGTAACCTGTCATGAAAAGACTCCTTGGATTCCTCACTGTTTTTCTCCTTGCGGCCGTCGCCGCTCGCGCGGCCAACACGTATCCGAGCATCTCGGAGGACGAGTTGAAGGACGCAATCGCCTCGAAATCCGTGGTGCTCCTGGACGCGAACGGCACGGCCAGTTACCAGGCGGGCCACATTCCCGGGGCGATCGATTTCGCCGCCAACAAGGAACACCTCGCCAGCCTGCTGCCGGCCGACAAATACCAGCTGGTGGTGGCCTATTGCGGCGGCGAGAAATGCACCGCCTACCAGGCGGCGGCTGACGCGGCGATCAAGCTGGGCTACATGAACGTCCGGCATTTCGCGCCAGGCATCAGCGGCTGGAAGCAATCGGGCCAGAAGGTCGAGCCGGGTTCGTAGGCGGCCCGGCCGGGCCGGGCGGCTAGAGCGCCCGGTCCAGGATCTCCGTCAGTTCCTCCGGCGGGAGCGGCAGGGGATTGGCCTTCATGCTGCTGCTCGCGGCCGCCTGGGCCGCGATTGCGGGCAGATGGTCGCGCTCGACGCCGTAGGTGCCCAGTCCGGGTATGTGCAGGTCGGCGACCAGCGCGCGCACCCACTCCACCCCCGCGTCCGCCTGGGCCGCGGGGTTGCCGGTGACGAGGCGCGCCACCTCGGCGTACCGCTCCGCGGTCCCGCTCGCGGGTGCCCGCGCCGCGGCGGCGCGGAGGTTGACCTCCATGACCGCCGGCAGCAGCGCGGCGCAGACGGCGCCGTGCGGCGCGGGGAACCGGCCGCCGATCGGCGCGGCCAGCCCGTGGACCGCCCCGAGGCCGGCGCTGGTCAGCGCCAGGCCGCTGAACAGGCTGGCCAGGGCCAGGTCGCTGCGCGCGGCGTCGTTGGCGCCGTTGCGGAACGCCGGCCGCAGGGAGCGGGCCGCGCGCCGCAGGCCCTCGACGCAGAGCCCGTCGGAGAAGGGATTGGCCCGGAGGGAAACGTAGGCCTCGATGAGCTGGGTGAGGGCGTCGAGGCCGGTGGCGGCGGTGAGGGGCGGCGGAAGGCCGCGGGTCAGGTCGGGGTCGACCAGCGCCAGCCGGGGTAGCAGGTACGGGCTGCGCAGGCTGACCTTGAGCTGGTTGGCCGGCGAGCCCAGGACGGCGTTGCGCGTGACCTCGGCGCCGGTGCCAGCTGTAGTCGGAATTGCAATACAAGGCAGGCCCGGCCGCGCCAGCGGGCGCCCCTTGCCGATCACCTCGAGGTAGTCGAGGACGTCGCCCGGATTGGCCAGGAGGACGGCGACCGCCTTGGCGGTGTCGAGGACGCTGCCGCCGCCCAGGCCGATGACGCAGTCGCAGGCGGCCGCGCGGGCCTGCGCCGTGGCGGCGACCACGACGTCGACGGTGGGTTCGCCCGCGACGGAATGCACCGTGGTGGCGACGCGCGCCGCCCCGAGGAGCTCGAGCAGGACCGCGGCCCGGCGCCCGTCGCGGCCGGTGACGACGAACGCGTGGCGGCCGAATTCGCTGGCCGCGCCGCCGGCGTCGCGCAGCGCCCCCGGCCCGAAGACGATGCGGGAGGCGGTGGCGATCTCGAAGTGCATGGGGGCGGGCTACCAGGCGGCGTCGCCCGGAAAGACGACGGCGAACTTCACGCTCGTGCGGGGTCCGGCCATCATGGGCTCGACGGCGTCGCGCCAGGCCCGGTAATGCGGCGTCTCCCGGTGGGCCGCGTGCGCCGCGGGCGTCCGGTAGGCCTCGACGAGGACGAAGCGCGTGGGATCGTCGGCCTGCTGGACCACGTCGAACCGCGCCACGCCCGGCTCGCGGACGCTCTGGCCGGCATTGGCGAGGGTGGCGGTCCTGAAAGCATCGACGCACTCGGGCTTTACGTGAACATGGACGTGGATGACGTGCATGGGAAAAGGGGCCGGGAGAAGAGCGACTGGCTATAATATAAAGCGCCGGGGTACGGATGTCGAAGCCGTTCTGTCGCGGCTGGAGTCCTTTTCTGAGCCCCGGGACTTGACCCCGACCGGGCCGGGAGCAACATGGGCGGTGCGTTTGCGGCCCGCGCCGCAGCGTAGGTTAAACCCCTTCACTCCCATGCACTGGAAAATTGAGATCCTGGAGAATCACAGCGGGGAAATCGGTGAGGCGGTCGAGCATGCTGATCATTTGATCGAATCGGAGGAGTACCACTACGATCGTGGTCAGGTGCTGGAGGTCGCGGTCCACCGGGCGAGCAGCGAGCCCTGGCACATATTCACCGACCTCGACTCCGGCCATCGCTTCAAGATCCCGCCGGAGAAGTACCGCAAGGTCGACTGAGGTTCGCCAGGATCTCGGCGTCATCAGCGCCGGCTGTCGCCCCGCGACGCCGCGCGCGGCCGCGCATTGGCGCGGGGAGGCAGGAAGCGTTTCGGTTTTCGCTTTCTGATTTTCGCCTGGGTTGCGGATGCGCCCGGTGAAGGCAGCCGTTGGGCCGCGGGGCGGTTTCGGCCGGCGGCCGATCGAAAAGCGAAGCTCAAAAACCGAAAATCAGGCAAGCCCGTCCAGAAGCGGCGGCATCGGGCAGCCGAGGGTGTCGGCGAAGGCGCGGAGCAGCTCGCCCTCCTCGGGTCGGATGACGCCGTCGTGGCTGACGGTGTGCGCGCAGGCCAGGAGCAGGCGCTGCTTGATCGGAAACGAGGAGCCCGCCAGGCGGTCCAGCGCGGCGTCGAGCCGCGGGAAATCGCAGGCCCCGGGCGGGAGGAGCGCGAGCCTCGCCTCGATGAGCTTGAGCTGCCCGGCCCCGTCGCGAAAGGCGGCGTCCGCGGCCGCCGCGTCGGCCTCGGCGGTGCCGTCCGCCTGTTCGGCGCCCTGGACGGCGCCGGCCCAGGCGAGCGCCGAAAGCAGCACGGCGATCGGGTCGACGACCGCGTTGAACGAGTAGATCTGGACCGCGGTGGCCGCCGGCGCGTCCGCCTGCAGGAGGTGGCCGAGGATCACCTTCTGCACGGCATACTCGAAATAGGACAGCTCGCGGTCCGCCTCGATCAGCGCCTGGCACGACGCGGCGAAGGCGGTGCGGTCCGCGGCGGGCAGCTGGCGCAGGGCGGGCAGTGCAAGCTGGGCCAGGGGCAGCCGGGAGTCGACCGGCAGGGCCGAGCACAGGGGGAGCAGCTCGCGGACCAGACGGACCGCATCGTCGCCGGCGTGGCGGGCGAGCACGGCGGCGGAGGCGTCGCCGAGTCCACCTTCGGACCCCGCCAGGAGCCCGTAGACGAGCGCCGGGGCCTCGCGGGAGGACCGGGCGGCTTCGAGGAGACGCGGCGGGAGGCGGTCAATAAGGTCGCGGGCGTAGTCGACGTGGCGGGACGTCACCGTGCCCACGGCGGCGACCGCGGCCAGGGCCGACAGGGCGGTCAGCCGCGGCGGCACGGCGCCGGCGGCCGCCGGCGCGAAGATGCGCCCGAACACCTCGGGGTGCGGCTTGGTCATGCCGGCCTCGACGAACGACTCGCGGGCGACATCGACCGTCTTGGGCGGCTGGTAATACTTGCCGTCCCATTGCGGGTCGATGGCGCGGATGCGCACGTCGAGCGGCGGGTGGGTGGCCCAAAGGTCGCCGAACAGATCCGCGTGGAAACCCTGGGCGAAGAAGAAGTGGCCGATCTCGGCGGCCTTGTGGGTGGCGAGCTCGGAGCCCAGGGCGTAGCCGCCGATCTTGCGCAGGGCGCCCTCGATGCCGCCGGGGTTGCGCGTGAACTGGACGGCCGAGGCATCGGCGAGGAATTCGCGCTGCCGCGAGACGGCGGCCTGGATGAGCCGGCCGAAGAAATAGCCGATGTAGCCGATGATCATGAGCGCCAGGCCGGCAGCGAGGATGACGAGGATGGCGCCACCCCCGCCTTTCCCGCTGGTCCGCACGCGGCCGCGGCCGAGTCCGCGCAGGATGCCGCGGCCGATCAAGCCCATGACCAGGATGCCGAACACGATGGCGGCGATGCGCACGTTCATGCGCATGTCGCCGTTGAGGATGTGGCTGAACTCGTGGGCGACGACGCCCTGCAATTCGTCGCGGCTGAGCTTCTCCATCGTCCCGCGCGTGACGGCGACGACGGCGTCGCTGGCGGTGAGGCCGGCGGCGAAGGCGTTGAGCCCGGCCTCATCGTCGAGCACATAGACCGCGGGCACGGGGACGCCCGAGGCGATGGCCATCTCCTCGACCACGTTGAGCAGGCGGCGCTCGGCCAGGTCGGTGGTGTTCGGATCCAGCCGCCGCCCGCCGACGCCCGCGGCGACCACGGCGCCTCCGCCCCGGAACGACGACCACTTGTAGAGCGAGGCAAATCCGACGATCGTGACGGTGCCGGCGGCGACGGCGGCCAGAATCCGCGGGTCAAACCACACCAGCTCCTGCGGCCCGAAGACGTCGCGCGCGCGCTCGAAATTCACGAACGCCATGGCGGCCGCGTAGGTAAGGGCGACGGTGCCGAGAACAGCGAGGGCGAACAGCACGATCAGCCGGGTGGTGCGGCGGCGGGCGTGTTGCTGGGCCTCGAAGAAGTCCATGATCAGAGGTCAGAGGTCAGGTGGAGCGTGTTGACCTCAACGCGCTGGTCGGGATCGGGAGTCAATTGCCGGCGGCCGGCTCGACGACGACCGCGGTGCCGTAACAAAGGACCTCGGTCACGCCGGGGGAGATGTCGGTGGCGTCGTAGCGGACGCCGATGACGGCGTTGGCGCCGAGCTGCTGGGCCTGGGCGCACATGCGCTCGAAGGCATCGTGGCGCGCCCGCTCGCAAAGGTCGGTGTAGATCGTGATGTCGCCGCCGAAGAGCGTCTGGATTCCGGCGCCGATGTTGCCGACGACCGAGCGAGAGCGGACGACGATGCCGCGCACGGTGCCAAGCTCACGAGCGATGCGCCGGCCGGCGAGGGTGAAGGCGGTGGTGTTGTCCATGGAGGGAGGGGGCAAGGGGCGAGTGGGAAGGGCCGGCGCGGGGCCGCTTCTGCTCCCTGCCGCTTCGCGCTGCTAGGTGAACTTGACGGCGGGCGCCTCGCGCTGGGCGGCGTTCTCGATCTGGAAGAGCTCGGCGGGAAGGAAGCCGAACATGCCGGCGAAGATGACGCTGGGGAAGGTCTCCCGCGAGGTGTTGTAGATCATGACGGCGTCGTTGAAGGCCTGCCGCGCGAACGACACCTTGTTCTCGGTCGAGGTGAGCTCCTCGCTGAGCTGCATCATGTTCTGGTTCGCCTTGAGGTCGGGATACTGCTCGGCGACGACCATCAGGCGCGAGAGCGCGCCTGCGAGGCCGGTCTCGGCGCCGCCGAGGCTCTTGACTGCGGAGGCGTCGGCGGGGTTGGCGGCCGCGGCCTGCGAGGCGGCCAGGGCGATGTTGCGCGCCTTGATCACGTTCTCGAGGGTTTCGCGCTCGTGCTTGAGGTAGCCCTTGGCGATCTCGACCAGATTGGGGATCAGGT
>CAZKDK010000119.1:0-9787 GCA_964551145.1 uncultured Opitutaceae bacterium
GGTCAGGCCCGGCACTGCGGCGAAGCGCTCGCGCTGCGAGGGAAGGTAGTGGTCGTATTCGTAGGGCACGCAGGGACGCGGCCCGACAATGCTCATCTCGCCCCGCAGCACGTTGATGACCTGCGGCAGTTCATCCAGGCCGGTGGCGCGCAGCAGCCAGGCCCCGGGGATGAGTCGCGAGTCGCTCTGGGCGTCCATCTTGGTCATGGGCGCGTTGGACTGGATGAGGTAATCGCAGTGGGTCTGGTGAACGCCGGCGTCGGCGCCGGCGATCATGGTGCGGAACTTGTAGCACATGAAAGGCCGTCCCCGGTGGCCGATGCGCTTCTGCCGGAAGAAGACCGGGCCCGGCGAGGCCATCTTCGTCACCACGGTCATCGCCAGGGTGAACAACCCGAGAACGGGCATGACCGCGAGACTGCACGCAATGTCGAGCAGGCGTTTCGCGGCCGGCGGGCGGCCCGGGTCATTGAGGGTCGAGAATGTCGTCAACTGTCGGTTGCAGGAAGAGTCCATGGGCGGGCGAAAGTTGCGGTGGCTGACGGGAAGCGGTATGGGTGCGCGGAGGCGCGAAGGCGAAGGGCGTGGGAGGGACCGGGTTGCCCGCATCACTCGATGCGCGCGAGCTGCATGCGGCTGATCATCATCTGGGCCCGACACTCCAGAATCGAAAGGAGGACCGTCACGCGCTCGCGGTCGTCCCGTCCGTGCAGGATGACCGCCTGCAGTCCGCGCATGGGCCCGTCGGTGATCTCCACCCGGTCGCCCGGGCGCAGGGTCGGCCGCAGCGTGATCACATCGACGCCTTCGCCGGCCCAACCCCGGAGCTCCTCGATGAGGGCGTCCTCCACGAGGGCCGGCTTTCCGCCGAAACTGACGACGTCGATCACCTCGGGGGCATAACGGACGGCCCGGTAGTGCGACGCCAGGTCGAACCGGCAGAACAGATAGCGCGGAAACAAGGGCCCCGTCACGACCCGGCGGACGCGCCGGATCGTCTTTTGGCGCCTCAACCGGGGATAGTACGTCTCCAACCCCAGCGTCTTCTGATAGTACCCGACCGCCTGCCCCTCCTTCAGCGGACGTGTGTGAACACAATACCAGTTCATGTTGGCCGTTCGTACTTGCTCAGAGGGCCGTTTGGACAAGCTGCCGCCATTTCGGTGCCTGCCCGCCTTTCAGCGGGCGACGTCGATCTTCTGGTGGCCAGAATCGAAGCCGGGACATGTGTTTCTGGCGTTGGGGCCAGAATGCGGACCTATGCGGTTTCCGGTTGGGTCAGGCGACGGCAACCGGGAACGCGCCGAAAAGTATCCGAAAATGGGAGACAAGCCTCGAAGCGGCCCCTCTGACCGCGTCCGCGGGAGTCTGGTTCGGCCGGGTCCGCCGCCCGGGATCCCGCGCCAATCGCCCGGCCGTTGCAGGAGTCGCGCAAGCGGCCCGCGTCACCCGGGCCTGCAACGGCTTCGCTCCCTCCAGCCGCGGTCGCCAGCAACGTTTCGGCAGCGCAACGCACGGATATGATCGACTCCGCGATCCGCCATGGAAATCGGGGGAAAATCCTGGCCGTTGGAACCCTAATGCAAAAAGCTATCACAGGGGGGCCGAGGTTTCCCAGCAGCCCCCCATTTTGCAAGATTTTTTACCAGCAAGCCAAAAATTTAACGTCACCGACGAAATCGGTAAGGAGACGTATCATTCTTGACACGCTTGGAGTTCTGTCAGCGGTGGTGTGCGGAAAAACAGAAAGCATTGGATATGCCAAGCACAAGAACTTGATCGATCATGTTGTTTCAACATTAGATAGTCTTAACATCATCGGACACTTTTGCAGTCAGAAGGCCATATCATGGCATCGGAGCCAAGGTCCGACATGGGAGTTAACGGGATTGGAAGGTTATGTCATAAACGATTTATGGCGAACATTAACAGAGATGTTGCTGGCGGCTCTAGCGACCGCCGACTGCCCTGCCTAGCGACTGCAATCGGGCCCGGCTTTGGTGCAATGAAGGTACTTCTCAAAAAAACGCACAATTAGGCGCCTGTTAGCGAAGGGACGAAAACAACCCAATTATTAGAAGCTCGGATTGCGACGGCTTCTTTGGTCACTATTGGCGCATGATGTTAATTAATAGATTGATGCATAGACCATGGGAGCGACCGAAGCTGGAGTGTCGGACGATTGGACGGTG
The DNA here is from genome assembly GCA_964551145.1 of uncultured Opitutaceae bacterium. Lineage (GTDB taxonomy): Bacteria > Verrucomicrobiota > Verrucomicrobiia > Opitutales > Opitutaceae > Fen-1467. The sequence continues at coordinate 2,193 of CAZKDK010000119.1, forward strand.
TCAGGAAAACAAGACAATCATTGGAGATGCATAAATAGCGTATGAACAGCGTTATATGATCATAGTGACAAATCTATGCAAGTGGTACTGTCGGAATGTGTTACATCCCGGTGACATCTTGGCCGACCCATGAGGGCTTCGCAATGCTGAGGGTAACGACGGGCGCAGTGGAGCGAGAAAACCCCGGCTGACCGGCGCCCGGGGGCGGCGAGCGACAGTCAGAGCAGGCCGGCCTCACGGAAGCTGTAAAAGCCGCGTCCCGCCGGATCCGCGGCGGGGGTGCCGAGGATCAGGTGATCGGTGAGCTCGATGTCGACGGCCACGGCCGCCTCGCGCAGGCGCCGGGTCACCTGGAGGTCGGCTGAACTCGGCGCCGGATCGCCGCTGGGGTGGTTGTGCACGCAGATGACCGCCGTCGCCGCCTCGCGGATGGCAGGACGGAAAACCTCGCGTGGGTGCACGAGGCTGCCGGTGGCGGTGCCGGAGGTCACCTCCACGCGTTTGATCAGGCGGTTCTTTCGATTGAGGCAGAGGACCCAGAGTTTCTCCACGGCCAGGCCCGACACCACGGGCTGGAAGTATACGAAAACGAGTTCCGGCCGGTTGAGCAGCGGTGCCTCGCCCTGGCGCTGGCCGAGCACGCGGCGGGCGACCTCCATCACGGCGACGAACTGAAGCGCCTTGATCCGGCCGATGCCGGGCATGCGCCGGTAATCCGCCTCAGTCCACGAGACCAGGCCTCCGAGCGAACCGGCCTCGGCAATCAGCCGTGAAGCCAGCGTGAGCACATCGTGGTCGCGGCTGCCGTTGCGCAGGAGCATCGCGACGAGCTCGGTGTCGCTGAGCGCCGTGGCGCCGAAGCGCTCCAGCCGCTCCTGGGGTCGCTCGCCGACGGCGAGATCCCGCAGTCGGAGGGACCGGGAGGAATCGCTTGCCTGCACGCCCCGGACAGTGGTTGCGCCCCGCCGTGATTAAAAGGAAAATATTTCCTGTTCCATTAATCCGGCCACGCCCGGAACGAATCCACCGCAATCGATCTCCCGGGACCTCCCGCCACCGGCGCGGCCCGGCGCCGGGCTCAGAACATCTTCACGTAGGCGTTGCGGCGCAGCCGCTCGAGCCAGCGCTCCTGCGATTGCCGCGTCATCTGCTGGGCCAGGATGCGCTCGATCTCGTCACGCACGTCGTCGATCGGCTGGATCCCGGCAAACTTGCGGTCTTCGACATAGAGCAGGAAGCAGCCCTCCGGAGTGATGATCGGCGTGCTGACCTCGCCCTTCTTCAGGCCGAATAAAATGTCGCTGAATTCCTTCCGGATGTCCGAGCGCTTGGTCCAGCCCCAGTCGCCGCCCTTGCTGCGGCGCGAGTCCTGGCTGTATTGCCGCGCGAGCTCGGAGAAAGGTTCGCCCGAGCGGAACTTCTGGATGACGGCCTCGGCCTTGGCCCTGAGCAGCTCGTCGTTCTCGCCGTCGGCGCGGGTGAACTGGATCACGCGCAGCAGCGCCGAATCCTCCTGATAGAACCGGTCCTTGTTCTCCTTGTAGTAGGTCTCGACCTTGACGGGACTGACCACGCTCTGCGACTTCCGCTGCTGCTGCCGCATGTAGTTGTAGATGATATCCTCTTCGACCTCCTGGCGGTACTCCTTGAGGGTCATGCCGCGGGAATGGAGGTAGGCGAGGAACTTGGAGCGATCGCCGTCGAACTGGGTGATCTGGATCTCGGCAATCTGGTTGTCGACGAAGCTCGCCGGAACCTGGCGCTTGTTCTTCTCGTCGCCGTCCTTGGGCTTGTTGAAATCCTTCACGATCAGGACGCGGTCGATCAGGTTCTGGATCACGTCGTCCTGCAGCGCCTCGAGCTTTTCGCTGAATTCCTTCTGATTGCGGGACTCCTTCTGCAGCGCGGGAATCAGCGGGCCGATCTCGCGCCGGATGTCGTCCACCGTGATGATTTTCTCCTCGACGATGGCGGCGATCCCGTTGGCGAACCGCAGGTCAAGCCCGTCGCTGACCGCGGGCGGTCGTTCCTGCGCGCCCAAGCCGGCGGCGGCAGCCAAGAAAAGGCAAACGCTGGCGGCGGCGCGAAGAGGGATCATGGTTCCGGCAGGTTCTTGAGGTGGGTGGCGATCTCGCGCAACCTTAGGATCGGACCGGGGGCGGTCAAGCGGGGAAACCGTTTGCCCAGCATGAGAAAATGATCTTGGGAGCCGGTCCGGCGCAGGCATTTGAGGCGATTGCCTTCGGTTTCGACGGACAACACCCCCTTTTGTTCCGCCCGCAGGCGTATCTCCGTGGTCAGCAGTAGCGCCCGGACCTCGTCGCCGATCCGCCCAAACCGGTCGCGCAGCTCGGCTTCGAGCTCGCGCAGGCCGGCGAGATTCCCGACGAGGGCAAGCCGGCGGTAGGCGTCGATGCGCAGGCGGGTCTCGCCGATGTAGGCGGCGGGGATGCGCGCCTGGATCCTCGGACAGCCGCCGCCGGCGAGCTCGGCATCGCGCAGCACCGTGTAGCCGTCCTCGTAGCGGCGGCGACCGGCGGACGGGTCGCCCTCTCCGACGAACACGAAGTCGAGCTTGACCGAGGCGCGGATCGCGGCGGCCGCCCGGTCGCCTTTGAGCCGCGCGATGCTCTGGCGCAGCAGCTGGCAGTACAGCTCGAAACCCACGCCGGCGATGTGGCCGCTCTGCGCCGCGCCGAGCAGGTTGCCCGCGCCCCGGAGTTCGAGGTCGCGCATGGCGATCCGGAAACCGGCGCCCAGCTGGTTGTGCTGGCGGATGGCGCGCAGGCGCTGGCGGGCGAGATCCATCAGCCGCGTGTGCCGGTGGAGCAGCAGGTAGGCGTACGCCTGGTGCTTGAACCGGCCGACCCGTCCGCGGAGCTGGTAGAGCTGCGAGAGGCCGAACCGGTCGGCGCCCTCGATCAGGATCGTGTTGCAGTTGGGGATGTCGAGACCGCTCTCGATGATGGTCGTGCAGACCAGCACGTCGTGCCGGCCCGCCACGAATTCGGTCATGACCCGCTCGAGCTCGAGCTCGTCCATCCGGCCGTGGCCCACCGCCACGCGGAGATCGGGCAGCAGCTCGCGGAGCCGGCGCGCGACCGCCTCGATCGTCAGCACCCGGTTGTGCAGGTAGAAGACCTGGCCTCCGCGGCGGACCTCGTGGCGGATGCAGTCGACCACCAGCTGCTCGTCGTAGGTCTTGACCAGGGTCTGGATCGGATGCCGGTCGGCGGGCGGCGTCTCGATCACGCTGAGATCGCGCGCACCGGTCAGCGCCAGGTAGAGGGTCCGGGGAATGGGCGTGGCGCTCATCGACATCACGTCGACGTGGGCGCGCCATTGCTTGAACACCTCCTTGTGCTTCACCCCGAACCGCTGCTCCTCGTCGATGACGACCAGCCCGAGGTCCTTGAAATGGACGTCGCGCTGGAGGAGGCGGTGCGTGCCGATGAGCACATCGACCGTGCCCGCCGCGGTCGCGGCCAGGATCTTGCGCTGGGTCGGACGCGAGCGGAAGCGGCTCAGCATCTCGACGGCGACCGGATAGCCGGCCATCCGCTCGCGAAACGTGTTGAGATGCTGCTGGGCGAGCACGGTGGTCGGCACGAGCACCGCCACCTGGCGGCCATCCATCACCGCCTTGAACGCCGCGCGAACGGCGACCTCGGTCTTGCCGAACCCCACGTCGCCGCAGACCAGCCGGTCCATCGGTCGCGACGCCTCCATGTCGCGCTTCGTGTCGAGAATGGCCCGGGTCTGGTCCGGAGTCGTCGCGAAGGGGAACGCCGACTCGAATTCGCGCTGCCAGTCGTTGTCGGTCGCGAAGGCGTGCCCCGGCTGGGCCGCGCGTTTGGCCTGGACCTCGAGCAACTGGGCGGCGAGGTCCAGCGTGGCGCGCTCGGCGGCGGCGCGCGTCTTCTCCCATCGCCCGGTGCCGATGCGGCCGAGCTGGGGGCGGGTCCGGGCCAGGCCCACGTAGCGGGAGATCAGGTGGGACTCCTGCAGCGGAACATGCAGCGTCACCTGGTCGTCGAATTCCAGGGAGATGACCTCCCGCGTCCCGTCGCCGGTCTCGATCTTCGTGAGTCCGCGGTAGACGGCCACGCCGTGCTGCAGGTGCACGACGAAATCGCCCTCGGCGAGTTCGGAGAAGTCGAGGAGCTGGTCGACCTGGGCGGGCGTCGCGACCGCGCGGCGGTGCAAGCCGGGTCCGCGCGGGCGCCGGCGGCCGAAGATCTCGGTCTCCGTCACCAGGACCAGGCCCGCCGACCCGGCGCCGGCGCCCGCCGTCCAGGGGGCGGGCGGCGCGGGGCGGGGGCAGGCGGCTCCCGGACGGCAGGTGATGCGGAAACCCTCGTTTACCGTGCCGCGGCAGACCCGCGCCTGCAGGGAACGCAGCTCGGGATCTGCTCCGAGGATCTCCCGCACCCGCTGCTCCTCGCCCTCGCTCGACACGGCCAGGACGACCTCCCAGCCGTCGCGCTGCCATCCGGCGACCTGGCGCAGGAGCCGGCCGCGGGCCGCCTCCTCGGCCTCGAGCCGTTCCTGGGCGATCAGGGATTCCTCGGGATAGTGGCGGTGGTGGGCGAGGCTTTCGGTATCCCAGGTCTGCTCGGTCTCGGCGCCGTCAAACAGCGCCGAGGCCTCATCCAGATCGCCGAGACCGAACGCGGCTGCGCAGCGGGCGAGCAGGTGATCCAGCGATGGCGCCGGCGCGCCCGGCGCGGGCGCGGCCGCCGCCTCGCGCGCCAGCAGGCTGAACGCCTCCTCCAGCGCCGCGGGTTCGATGCACGCGAGATGGCTGCCGGCCGGGAGATGGTCGGCGAGCCCCGTCGCGGAGGGCGCCAGGGGAAGCCGCGGCGATGCGGAGATCGTCAGGCGGTCGATCGCCTCGCCCGAGCGCTGCGTCACCGGGTCGAGCACGCGGATGTCCTCGATTTCGTCGCCGAAGAAATCGAGGCGGCAAGGATGGGTGGCCGTGACGGGATAGACGTCCAGGATGCCGCCGCGCACGGCGTACTGGCCCGGCGCCTCGCAGACGGCCTCGCAATCATAGTCGAACCTGCGCAGCTGCGCGATGAGCGCCTGAAAGCCGTGGCGCCGGCCCCGCTCGACGGTGACCTCCTGCTCCACGAGGGCGGGCAGCGCCGGCACGGGCTGCAGGAGCGCGACCGGCGTGGTCACCACGGCGAGAGCCGGCGTCCCGGCTCCGGGGGCGCGCGCCGCCCGGAGTTTCGAGAGCACGGTGAGCCGGTCGCTGGAGGCCGTGAAGGCCTCGCGCAGGTCGCGGCTGTCGGCGAGCGACTCGGGAAAGATCCGCACGTCGAGCGGAACGGGATCGGCCGCGAGGCCGTGGAAGAACAGGAGGTCCTCGGCGATCTGCTCCACCGTCCGGGCCTCCTCGGCGATCACGAGCCAGACCGGCGCGGGATGGTCGCGCAGCAGGGTTGCCAGCACGGCCGCGCGGGCGGCCGGGCACACGCCGGTCAGCTTGAAGCGCGGGAGTCGGGTGGCGGGCATGGGCGGAGCGTCAGGAGGAGGCGGCCGGCGGGCGGACGGGCGTCGGCGGGCGGAAGGCGGGCCGGCCGGGCCGGCGCGCGCTCAGGATGGCGGAACCTCCTCCGCCCCCGGGCGCATGGCCTCCAGCGCCGCCCGGGCGGCCGATTCCTCCGCGCTTTTCTTGGAGCTGCCCCGGCCGGCGCCGAGGCGCCGGTCCGCCAAATAGACATGCACCTCGTACTCGCGTTCGTGCGCGGCTCCGCCGGTTCGGGCCAGTTCGTAGCGCAGCGCATCGTTGCCGTGGACGGGCTGGATCAGCTCCTGCAGCCGCCCCTTGGGATTGTCATCGTCCAGCAGCCGGTCCAGCCGGCCGGGAAGGGGACCGTACCAGCCCAGGAGAACGCGGCGGACCGTGGCCCAGTCGCTGTCCAGGAAGATCGCGCCGATCAGCGCCTCCAGGCCATCCTCGAGAATCGAGGCGCGCTGGCGGCCGCCGGTCTGTTCCTCGCTCCGGCCCAGGAGCAGCCCGGCGTCGAGACCGAGGTCCCGCGCCAGCCGGCTGAGGAACCGCCCCTGGGTGAGCGCGGCCCGGCGCTTGCTCAGCGCGCCCTCCCGCTCGTCCGGGTAAAGCTGGAACAGCGATTCGGTCAGGACGAGCTGCAGCACCGAGTCGCCCAGGAATTCCAGCCGCTGGTTGCCGGGGCCCGCCTCCGGGTGATCCGCGAGGAACGAGGGGTGCGTCAGGGCGCGCAGCAGCAGCGTCCGGTCCCGAAACGTGTGGCCGAGACGATGCTGCAAGCGGTCGAGATTGGCTGCGTCGGGTGCGTCCATGCCGAGAATCCCAAACTCCAAATCCCAAATCCCAAGGAATGAATAAAGCCTGAAGTTGGCCGCCGCGCAGGCATCCGGCTATGACGAGGCGCTGGCGTAGCGCTTCAGGCCCCGGTTGAAGACCAGGGTCGCCAGCGCCAGCCAGGCGACACTGACTCCCGCGAGCCAGAGGGCATAGCGCGCCTGGAAGCCGTGGATCAGGGTCTGCGCGGGCACGTTGCTCACCACGACCGCCGGCAGCAGATAGACCATGAGGACGCTGGCGAACCCGCGGAACGCCTCCCGCGGCAGCCGGGAGAAATCGGCGATCGTGAAATAGCTGCCCTCGATCCCCTCGGTCTTGATGATCCAGAAGGTGGTCGAGGTCGTGATCAGGAACAGGCTGTAGTGGATGACGAGGCCGCAGCCGACCATGGCGGCATAAAGCAGCACGGAACCGACCCCGGGGTGCAGTCCGAGCCGGTGCGCGGAATATGCCACGACGCCGGCGGCGACAAAGGTGTTGGCCAGTCCGTCGGGATCGAGCTTGCGCGTCGACACCATGAACAGGGGGTTGCCGGGCTGCGCGAGGTAGAAGTCGAAATAGCCCGTGCGGACGTTGCGACCCATCTCGAAAAGATTGCTCCAGAAAAAGCCCATCAACAGGCGCTGGATCAGCATCGAGGTGCCGACGAGCAGCAGCATCTCGTACTTGCTCCAGCCCGCCACGGAGTCGGTGTGGCGGTAGATGACCTCGACGAGCAGGACGTTGACACCCATCCACGCGAGCTCGACCGCGGACCAGAGGAAGAAGTCGAAACGGAACATGAGGGTCCGCACCAGCGAATAGCGCAGGCAGGCGAGCCAGATGCGGAGGTATTGGCGCAGACTCACGAGAAAGGCGGGTCGAGTGGCGAGGGTCGATGGGAGCCGCGAGTCGAAAGCGGAGGTTCAGCCGCCCACGGCGGTGTGCTTGCGCAGTCCGGCGAGCCAGAGGACCCGGGCGATGACGAAAAACAGCGCCACCCAGGCCGCGGCCACGGCCAGACCCGTCAAGGCGGCGGAAAGGCCGAGGCGGCCGGTGAAGATGGCGGCAGGGAAGTACATCATGTAGTAGAACGGCAGGTATTGCGCGATCCGGAAAAGCGCCGGCGGCAGCAGGTCGAGGGGGAAGATCTGGCCGCTCAGGAGTGTCTCCGCGGCGAACGACAGGATGACGAAGCCCTGGATCTCCAGAAACCAGAAGGCCAGCAGGCCGAAGCAGTAGGCGAGGGTGAACTGGA
>CAZKDK010000120.1:0-8702 GCA_964551145.1 uncultured Opitutaceae bacterium
AGGAGCCCGTGTTCGACCAGTCGCGCGAGATCGTCATCGCGCTCGATCTTTCCCGCAGCATGCTCGCGACCGACGTCGCGCCGTCGCGCCTCGAACGCGCCCGCCTGCTCATCCAGGGACTCCTCGACAGCCTGCGCGGCGAGCGCGTCGGCCTCGTCGTCTTCGCCGGCACCGCGTTCCTGCAGGTGCCCCTCAGCGCGGACTACGAGGTGCTCGACGAGTTCCTGCCCTCGCTGAACCCCGCCTACATGCCGGTGGGCGGCACCGATTACGGCGCGATGCTGCGCGCGGCGCTCGACGCGTTCAGCGCCGGCAGCTCCGCCGACCGCTACCTGATCGTCCTGAGCGACGGCGAGAGCCTGACCGACGACTGGAAGGGCCTGGTGGACGACCTGCACCGGGCCGACATCCGCGTGATCGGGCTGGGCGTCGGCACCGCCCAGGGCTCCTTCATTCCCGACGGGTCCGGCGGCTATGTGAAGGACGAGCGGGGCGCCGTCGTCCTGTCGAAGCTCAACAGCGCGACCCTGCAGGAACTTGCCGGCGCCACCTCCGGGGTCTACACCGACGCCAGCAGCTGGGTCGACCTCGGCGCACTGCTCAAGCAGACGGTGGAGACGGGGCACCGCGGCGAGTTCAAGGAGAGGATCCAGCTGCGCCAGATCGAACGCTACCAGTGGGCCCTCGCGCCGGCGCTGCTCTGCCTGCTGCTCAGTCTCTGGCGCGAATTCCCCGTGCGCCCCCGCGCCCGCAGCCTCCCGCTGGCCGCCCGCGGGGAGAATGGGGCAAGGGGCGCGGAGCAGGGACGGCAACCGGTCAACGCGCCCGTCGCCGCAACCCTGCTCCTGTGCGCGTGCTCCCTGCTCCCTGGCCATCTGCGCGCCGCCGAGGACACTTCCGTCTATGCCGCGCCGCTCAGCAGCCTGGTCGAACACCTGTGCGCCCAGCCGGCGCTTTCCGCGCCCGACTGCAGGACCCTGGCGGAGGAGACGATAACCTGGGGCCGGCGCCTGCGGGAGGCGCAGCAGACGGTTCCGCCCGGACCGGTGCGCGACGCGCTCCTCGGCGTCGACACCGGCGAGCGGCTCGACTTGAAAGCGGCCGATTGGCCCGGGCTGCGCAACCGGCTCGAGGAGCTCCTGAAAAAGGTCGAGCAGCCGCCTCCGCCGCCCCAGCCCCAGAACCAGCAGCAGCAGCAACAGCAGCAGCAGTCCCAATCGCAGCAGCAGAACCAAGAATCGCCCGGCCAGCCGCCGCCGCCGCAGGAAAAGGAGCAGAACACTCCGCCGCCGCCGCCCGAACAGGCGAACACCGGGGAAACGCAGCGCATCGGCGGCCAGGCCGAACCGCCCCGCGAATCGAAGGCCGATCCCTCCCTCGTCATGCCCATCCAGAAGCTCGATCAGTTGCGCAATCAGGACTCCCCCGCCCAACTCTTTCAAATGCTCGACAGCCGGATGCAGAGGCCCCCGCCCAAGAAAGGCCGCGACTGGTGAACCCTTCCACGTTCCGACTCACCCTCACGCTGGTGTTGCTGGCGTTGCTGGCTCGGGCCCCCGCCCTGGCCCAGCGCGTCTATTGGGAACCCGGCGCCGGTTCGCTCGCCTTTGAACAGGCGAGCCAGCTGCAGCTGATCTTCGAGAACTGCGCGCCACAGGGGACGCCGCAGATCCCGGCCGCGGACGGTCTGGACCTGACCTACGCCGGTACCGGCTCCAGCTTCGCCATGGAGAATATGCGGGTCACCCGCAAGGTCATGCTCACCTATGTCGCCCGTCCGACAAAGCGCCCCCAGGTGCGCATCCCCGCGTTCGACGTCGAGACCGACAAGGGCCCGGCCCACGTCGCCGCCGCCGCCTTCGACATCGGCAACGCCACGGTCGGCCAGACCGCGATCCCGCTCGAGACCGCCGCGCAGGCCCGGCTGACGCCGGCGACGGGCGCTTTCTGGGCCGGCGAGGTCTTTCCGGTCACCTACACCCTCGATCTGGCGCGGCGCTTCCGGCCCCGTCCTCCGGGGCCGATCAACTGGACCCCCGCGCCCCTGACCGTCGAGGATTGGGGCGAGCCCGAACAGTTCGAATCGGCGGCCGGCGGCGAGCCGCGCATCGGGCTCAATTACCGGACCCGCGGCTACATCGCCGCGCCGGGCACCTACACCGTCCCCGCCGCGACCCAGGACGTCGTGCTCGTGGTCGATTCGAACGCCGGACTGTTCTCGTTTCCATTTTCCAGCCCGCAGATGGTGCAGCACACGGTCACCAGCAACCGGCCGATCCTGACCATCAAGCCGCTGCCCGACGGCGCGCCCGCGGATTTCGCCGGCGCGGTGGGCCAGTTCACCTTCACTTCCAAGGTGGTGCCCACGACGGTGGCGGTGGGCGAGCCCGTCACCTGGACGCTCCAGCTGGCCGGCTCGGGCAATTGGCCGGACATCCACGGGCTGCCGGCGCGGGAGGTATCGCGGGACTTCAAAGTGCTTCGGCCACAGGCCAAGCGCACCCCCGCCGAAGGCAGGCTCTTCGACGGCACCCTGACCGAGGATGCCGTGCTCATCCCCACCAAGCCCGGCAGCTACACGCTCGAGCCCGTCAGCTACTCCTATCTCGACCCGCACAGCGGCACCTACCAGACGACCCGGACCGAGGCGGTGACCGTGACGGTCAACCCGCTGACGGCCTCGTCGTCGGCCGGCACCTCGCTCGTTGCTCCGGCGCGGACGGTCGACCAGAACGCCCCGCCATCGACGGTCGCCGCAGTCGCGCCGCGGCTGCCGGCTTCACCGGCCGCGCCCGCCTCCATCCCGCGCGAGCCGCTCGCCGGCAGGAGCTTCGCTCCCGTCCCGCTCGCCACCCTCACGCTGTCCCTCGGACTGCTGGCCTCCATCGCCTGGCTCCTGCCCGCCTGGCTGGTCCTGGCCGCGCTTCGCGCGCGGCAGACCGACCCACTGCGGGTCCGGCGCGAAGCGCGCGAACGCCTCGGCCGGACGCTCGACTGTTTCCAGGGCGCCACCAGCCGGGCCGCCCGTTCCCAAGGCCTGCGCGCCTGGCAGGCGGACGCCGCCGTCCTCCTCGGCATTGCGCACGCGGCCCCGACCACCGCGTCCCTGGCGGGCCTCGCCCGGCCCCCTGCGCCCTCAACTCAAAACTCAAAACCCGAAACCCAAAACCTTGCTCTCTGGACTGCCCTCTGGTCGGAAGCGGACCGGGTTCTTTATGGACCTGACGATGCCCTCCCGGCCAACTGGCTGGCCCGCGCCACCAGCGCACTCGAGGCCACCCGCGTGCCCGGCTGGCAGGCTTCAACTCTGTTCAGTGTCCGCAACCTCTTCCCCTGGGTTGCGGCGCCGTCAGGCAAGACCGGCCGGACTCCCGCCGGCGGGGCCGCCGGGACCGCCCTGCTGGTTATCGCGCTGGCCGTCCTGCTGCATCCGCGCGTCGCGGTGGCGGCGGATGGCCGGGAACCGTCCGGCCCGCCGCGCGGCAATGCCGGGACCTATTCGGGTCCCGTCGCCGCCTACGACGCCGGCGACTTTGCGGCCGCGGCCGGTGCCTGGCGCGCAGCCGTTGAGCGGGACCCGACCGACTGGGTCGCCCGCCACAACCTCGCGCTCGCCCTGGCCCAGCAGGATCACTGGCCGGAAGCCGCCGCCCAATGGACGTCGGCGTTCCTGCTCCATCCCCGCAACGAGTCCGTGCGCTGGCACCTCGCGCTCGGCTACCAGCGCGCCGGCTACACCCAGCCGGGGCTGGGCGAGTTCGCGCAGGCGTCGGGGCCCCACCTGCTGGCCTGGCAGGCATCGCCGGCCGAATGGCAGTGGCTGTTGATCGCGGGCGGCGCCGTGCTCGCGGCCAGCGTGCTGCTGCTGCTCCTGCGCGCCTACCGCCGGTCCGCCCATCGCTGGATGAAACACGCAGCCCTCGGCGCCGGCGCGGCGGCGGTCCTGCTCCTGGCCGTGGCGATCATGTCGCTGGTTCTTTACGGCGACGCGGCCGACTCCCGCGCCGCGATCGTCTGGCACCAAGTGCTGCTGCGCTCCATCCCCACCGAGGCCGACACGCAGCAGAAGACCTCCTCGCTGCCCGCCGGCTCGCTCGCCCTCGTCAACAAGACCTTCCTTGGCTGGGTCCAGCTCGGCTTCCCCAACGGGCAGACCGGCTGGGTGCGTCAGGAAGACATCGTGCGGCTCTACCGCTAGTCCGGATGCCTCCTTCCGCGACCGGGACGCTGCCGCGGAAGCCGCCCGAAGCCCGCGATCTCGATCCGCCCCGGCCGGCGCCGGAGGTTTCGGTTCCCCGGCCTTTTTCGCTTGGGCGCCCGCGCCGGATGCGGCAAGATGCCGGTTCCGGATTCTACCCTCCCATCGGTCCGGAAGGCGCCCGGTTTCCCGGGCGCGCGATCAGCCGGTTCTCCAACACCACAAACCAGCCATCATGAAGAAACTGCTCGTGATCGCCGCCTTCATCGTGATCGGATACAAGGTGCTGACGATCCATGAGGCCCCCAGCGGGAAGCTGGATCCCCTGTACCCCGAGCCCTACATCGTCGTCTATGGTCGAAAGACCTGCGGCAACACGATGCATCTGCAGACCGAGCTGCGCAACAAAGGGCTCCGCTACCACTACGTCGATGTGGACGCCCAGGGAGCGTCCGAAGCCCTTTACCAGCGGATGGAAAAGGCCGGCCTCAGCTCCGCCAGCTTCACCTTGCCCGTGGTCGAGGTGAACGCCCGCATGAGCACCAATCCAAGGACGGAATGGGTCGTCGGGAACTACCACGTCGATCATACCGGAAGGAAACGGTGAGCACGCCGCGGGGCCGCGATCGCTGATGGGGGCCGGCGCAACCGGGTCTGTGCCCCGCATGGAAACGTCCGCGCAAAAACTCCAGCGCGTGCTCCGCGACCGGATCGAGCTCGTCCCCTATGATCCGCGGTGGCCGGCGCTGTTCGAAGCGGAGAAGCAGCACCTGCTCGCGCTCTTCCCCACCCTGATCCGGCGCGTCGAGCACTTCGGCAGCACGGCCGTCCCCGGCCTCCGGGCCAAACCCGTCGTGGATCTTCTGATCGAGGTCTCCTCGCTCGCGGCCGCGCGGGAACGGATCGCCCCCGTGCTCGAAAGCGCCGGCTACGACTATTTCTGGCGCGCCACCCATGGCGAGGATGGACCGCCCTTCTATGCGTGGTTCATCAAACGCGACGCACGCGGCGCCCGGACCCATCATCTGCACATGGTCGAGGCGCACTCCGAGCATTGGGACCGGCTCATCTTCCGCGACTACCTGATCGCCCACCCCGACTGCGCACGTCGCTACCAGGACCTCAAGCTCCGGCTGGCCGCGGAGCACCCGTCCGACCGCGTCGCCTACACCCGCGCCAAGACCGCCTTCATCGAGAAGGTCAACGCCGATGCCAGGGCGGAGCGGCGCCTGCCCGGATGCGTTACGGCTGGCCCGCAAGGCCGGTCGTCTTCCGCACCATCCGGAGCAACGACTCCTCGGGATTGAGGGCCGCGACGCCGGCCAGGTCCACCCAACGCACGTCGTGGGACTCGTCGCTCACGACCAGCCGCTCCGCCGGATCGGCTTCGAACAGGAAGCGCAGGTCGTGATGCCAGTGGCCCGGCGCGTCGGCCCGCGGCGGAATCCAGTGGCGGTCGGCATCGAAGACGGCGGGTGACACCAGGCGGAGCCGGGTCAGGCCGGTCTCCTCGTGCGCCTCGCGCTGCGCCACCGCCGGCAGATCGGGGTCGCCGTCGGCGTGGCCGCCGGGCTGGAGCCACTTGTCGAGCTTGCGGTGATGGACGAGCAGCACGCGGCGGCGGCCGGGATCGACGATCCACGCCGAGCCGGTCAGATGCCCCGGCGCGCAGGTGCGCCGCAGGCAATCGGGGTGCGTTTCCACGAACCGGATGATCTCGGCGGTCATCTCCGCCTCGTGGGCATCGGCGGCGCGCGGCCGGTGCTCCCGCAGCAGGTTCAGGACGGCGGCGCGGTGCATCGCGACTCCTCCCGCAGCAGGGCCGCACTCGCCGTGCCGCCACGGGGCCAACCCCTCTCCTTCGCGGCCCATCGACCGATGTCAACCAATAGTTGACATCGTGGCCGGTGCCGCGCCGACGGGAGGGGTGGCGTCGTTCCCAACCGTCTCCTCCGCCACTTCGTCCGCCGCCCTGTCCCCCATCGATCAATGTCAACTATTAGTTGACATTGTGGCCGGGCCACTCGTCCGTGGGGCGCATTCATGATCTGACTCGACCCGGGATGCATCGAAGGGGGCGACCGCCTGCCGGGCTCCTTCAGGGCGCGGTCCGCGGCTCGCGCCAGAGCTCGTCCGCCGTGAAGGGCTTCGGATCCGCCAGGTGGCGCCAGACATCGTCCGCGGTGGCGACCACGGTGAACAGGTCGTGCAGGCCGGGCGACTTGAATCGCTCGCGCGTCATCCGGTCGAAGAAGCGCAGGAGGTCGTCATAGTAGCCGTCCTGGTTCACCAGGATCATCGGCTTGTCCACCTGGTTGAGATAGCGCAGCGTCATCACCTCCACGAACTCCTCCAGCGTGCCGATCCCCCCGGGCAGCGCCACAAAGGCGTCGGCCCGCTGCGCCATCAGGTGCTTGCGCTCGTGCATGGTGGCGACGGTGATGAGCTCGTCCGCGGCGTCGAGCGCCAGCTCGCGCGTCTTCATGAACTCGGGGATGATGCCGACGACCCGGCCGCCGGCCTCCTTGACGGTCCGGCCCACCACGCCCATGGCCCCGCGGTTGCCGCCGCCGTAGACCAGCCCCCAGCCGTGCGCCACCAGCTGCCGCGCCAGCCGGGCCGCCTCATCGTAATACTTCCGATCGAGGTGGTCGCTGGAGGAGCAATAGACGCAGATGAATCCGGCCATGCCCTGTTTTTGAACCACGAATGGACCCGAATGCACACCAATTTTCGCCTTAGCTTTGTCCGTGATCGCGTCCATTAGTGGGTGCTCGCGATGATTTCCCCTCCGTACCGCGGCCGTCTGGCGCCCTCGCCGACCGGCCACCTTCACCTCGGCCACGCCCGCACGTTCTGGACCGCCCAGGAGCGGGCCCGGGCGGCCGGCGGCGTCCTCGTCCTGCGCAACGAGGATCTGGACCCGGCACGGGCGCGGACCGATTTTGCCGCCGCGATGCTGGAGGATTTGCGCTGGTTCGGCCTGGCCTGGCAGGAGGGCCCGGATGTCGGCGGGCCGTTCGCGCCCTATGCGCAGAGCGCCCGGCGGGCCGGCTACCGCGCGGCCTTTGACCGGCTGCGCACCGCGGGCGCCGTCTATCCGTGCACCTGCTCGCGGCGCGATGTGCAGGAATCGGCCGGCGCGCCGCACGAGGCTCCGCCGGGCGGGGCCTGGACCCCCGACGAGCCGATCTATCCCGGCACCTGCCGGCCCGATCGTTCTCTTGCTCGTTCTCTTTCTCTCCACTCTGCCGCCACCTGGCGCTTCCGCGTGCCCGATGGCGAAACGCTGGCGTTCACCGACGGCCGTTACGGGCGCCAGTCGGCCACCGCCGGAGTGCATTTTGGCGATTTCGTCGTGTGGCGGCGCGACGACACGCCGGCCTACCAGCTGGCCTGCGTCGCCGACGACTCGGCCATGAACATCACCGAGGTCGTGCGCGGCGCGGATCTGCTGCTGTCGACGTTCCGCCAGCTGCTGCTCTACCGGGCGCTCGGGCTGACCCCGCCCGCCTTCCATCACTGCCCGCTGCTGGCCGACGCACACGGCGCGCGCCTCGCCAAACGCCACGACGCCCTCAGCCTGCGGACGCTGCGGGCCCAGGGGCGCACCCCTGAGGATTTGCGCAAGGTCTTCTGACCCTCCTCTTTCACAGGAGGCCGCCGAGGGCGCAGAGCGGGAAAATCGACGGCTCGACCTTGCTCGGCTTTCTCTGCTACCTCCTGTGCCCATGGGCTTGAAGATCGGCGTCATCAACGTCTCCGACCGCGCCAGCGCGGGAATCTATGCCGACACGCCGGGACAGGCGGCGGTGGCTCTCCTCCGGGAGTGGCTGGTGACGCCTTTCGAGGTGGACTACCGGGTCCTGCCCGACGAGCAGCCGGCGATCGAAGCCGAACTCCGCCGGATGGCCGACGAGTCCGGTTGCAGCCTCGTGGTGACCACGGGCGGCACCGGGCCGGCGCCGCGGGACTTCACGCCGGAGGCGACGGCGGCGGTCTGTTCGACGATTCTACCGGGCTTCGGCGAGCGCATGCGCGCGGTATCCCTCGCCTACGTCCCGACGGCGATCCTTTCGCGGCAGACCGCCGGCATCCGGGGCCGGACGCTCATCGTCAACCTGCCCGGCCGGCCCAAGGCGATCCGCGAGAACCTCGAGGCCGTGTTCCCGGCGATCCCCTATTGCCTGGACCTGATCGGCGGTCCCCGGCTGGAAACCAACGAGGCCGTGATGAAGGCGTTTCGGCCGAAGGGTTGAGGCCGCGCTCGGCACCCGCGCCCCGGTGCCGGTTCCGCCGGCCACCTCCCGGCTTGATCGCCGGCGCCGGCGGCCACCAGACTACGCCATGGCCCAGTGTTCGGTGGTTGTGCTCGATCTCGACGGCACCCTGCTGCGTTCGGACAAGACCGTTTCGGCCGCGAGCATGAAGGTGCTGCAGCGCCTCCAGACCCGGGGCGTTGCCCTGGTGATCGCCACGGCCCGGCCGCGCCGCGCGGTGTGTC
>CAZKDK010000120.1:8712-9766 GCA_964551145.1 uncultured Opitutaceae bacterium
CGCTGCTGCCGGCTCCCCTGCTCAAGGAGTGGGTGGTGCTCTACAACGGAAGCCAGATCTGGCACCGGGAGCTCCTGATCCAGGAGTGGACGCTGGCGCCCGTCTCCGTGCGGCGCCTGGTCGCGGCGACCCGGGAGGCCTCCGCGACGGCCGCCATCGGATGCGAGCACAATGACCGGCTGTTCGTGACCCGGCATTTCACGCGCCACTGGCCGGCGGCAATGGAACAGAAAGTCGGCATCGCCGCGCTGCCCGACGCCGGGGTCCTCAAGATCGTGATCGACCTCGCGGATCCGCAGCTCGAGGCGCGCCTGCGGGCAGGCCTGCCGGCGGACTGCCGGATGGTGGTCACCGACGGCGGCACCCTCGCCCAGATCATGCCGGCCGGCACGAGCAAGGCGGAGGCCGTGCGGGCGATCGTGGGCCGGCTGCAGCGGCGGATGGAAGACGTGATCTGCTTCGGCGACGACGACAACGATGCCGACCTGTTCTCCGCCTGCATCCACTCGGTGGCGATGGCCAACGCATCCCCGGCCGTCCGGCGGCTGGCCGCAGCGCAGACCGCAAGCAACGACGAGGACGGCGTGGCGCGCTACCTCGAAAGCCATTTCGGCGCGTGAAGCCGCGAGCGCCGACGTTGCCGTGCCTGCTGCGCGTTGAACTCCTCGCGGAGTGTGGTGTTCCCTTTGGAGGGAGAGGCGCCTGCCGAGCCGATCTCCCAGGTCCCGGCACGGCTCGCCGGGAGGCTCGCCCTCCCCACCTCTGACCGCGGATCCGCGGATCGCCTCAGTTCCGCCACATCGCCGGGACGATCGCGACGGCTCCGTGGAGGCTCAGGCGGTAGTAAAGCCAGAACACAACGACGCCGAGCGCCACGACGAAGATCACCTCCCCGAGTTCGCCGGCCTGCCGGCGGCTCGAGGACCGCAGCCCCCGCACGACCGCTCCCAGCCCCGGCGCGACCACGAAGGCCGTGATCGAACTGCCGAAAAGCACGAACAGGATGACCACGATCGTGCGCAGCAACGGGTCCGCAATCACCCCCGCCTTGTAG
>CAZKDK010000121.1:0-9714 GCA_964551145.1 uncultured Opitutaceae bacterium
TCTGCCAGTAGAGGACGGAGGCGAGGTCGCCGAAGCCGTAGCAGAGTTTCTCGCGAAAACGGGGCAGTTCCGGGGTGGCCATGGGATTTTCCGGGGGGTTCGACAGTGCTAGCCGTCGGGAGGGACAAGGCGAGAGAGAAAGGAAGGGCGGAGCGCTAACGCCGCCCCAGGTAGGCGCGCGCCACCGGCCGGTCGGCCGGGGCGAGGTCGTGCCGGGCCAATGCGGCGGGCGCGACCCACCGGATCTCCCGGTGCTCCAGCGCCGCGGGTTCGGCGGACCCCGGCTCCAGGCGGCACACGAACGGTATCAGCTCAATGGTTACATGGCCGTCCGCGTGGACGACGCGCGGCAGGGCGCCGGCGATCGCGATGGCGCAGCCCAGCTCCTCCCGGATCTCGCGCCGGAGCGCGGCTTCGGCGGTCTCGCCGGCGTCCACCTTGCCGCCCGGGAACTCCCATTTGAGCGCCGGCCGCTTGTGGGCCGGGCGCCGGGCCAGCAGGACGCGGCCGTCGCGCTCGATCACCGCGCAGACGACGGGGACGGGGACGGGTGGGGAGGGCATGGCTCGATGGGGCGGCGGGCGGCGCCGGAAGCGGACCGGCGCGGATGGGGCCCCAGCATCGAACAGTCCCGGCCGGGCGCAAGCGGAGTCTTGCCTCCGCGCCCGGTCCGGAGTCCAGGGATTGTCCCAAGACCGGGCGGCGGCGACGGCGCGCCGCCCTCCAGGTCCTGGCGGATTTCGGACGGCCCCGGGTGGCCTTCCGGGCTGCTGCTGCCTGCGACTTTTTGCCGGCGACGGGGTATTGAGGGCATGAGAACTGCGTTGGAAGCCTGCCTGAAGATCCTCCTGGTTGTGGTCGTGGCGCTGATTTTCGTCCATTTCGCGCCCTTCGTGGCCGTGCCGCTGGCCGTTGTCCTGGCCCTGGTCATCGGGGTCGGCGCGCTGATGCTGACGATCGGCGGGATCGCCGGCGCAGCGGTCCTGTTCGGCCTGCTGGTGGCCACCGTCGCAGTGCTGGCGGCGCTGTCCCCGATTTGGATTCCGCTCGCGCTGGTCCTTGGGATCGTCTGGCTGGTCAAGAGGTTGGGATCGACCCGCACCCCGGCGGCTCCGGCCGCGTAGGCCGCTGCTTGCAGCGGGCCTAACAGACCCGAAAACGGCCGCTTGTATCGGCCGTCCGGGTGCCCGGTTGGGGTTGAGAACGCCCGCGAGGTCGCGCATGGTGCCGGGTTGGATACAAATATGAGCACGGCACCGGTCATCTTCAACAACACCGTCTTGCGCGACGGCCACCAGTCGCTCGCCGCCACGCGGATGTCGACGGAGCAGATGGCGGCCGTGGCGCCGGATCTCGACGCCCTGGGCTTCGGATCGCTCGAAACCTGGGGCGGCGCGACGATCGACGCCGGCTTGCGCTATCTGCACGAATTCCCGTTCGACCGGCTCGACGCGCTCAAGCGGATGGCGCCGAAGACGCCGCACACGATGCTCCTGCGCGGCCAGAACATCGTCCAGTACACGAACTTCCCCGACGACGTCGTCGAGGCGTTTGTGGCCGCGGCCGCGCGGCACGGCATGGATCGTTTCCGCGTGTTCGATGCCCTCAACGACCTGCGCAACATCGAGACGGCCATCCGGGCCGTCAAAAAGGCGGGGCGGCACGCCGAGGGCACGGTCTGTTTCACGACGAGCCCCGTGCACACGCCCCAGATGTTCGTCGAGCTCGGCGCCCAGATCGAGGCGATGGGCTGCGATTCCATCTGCGTCAAGGACATGGCCGGCCTGCTGCCGCCGTCCGTGGCCTACGAGATCGTCCGCGGCCTCAAGGCGCGCGTGAAGGTCCCGGTGATCGTCCACACCCACGACACCGCGGGGTTCGCCGTGGCGGCCTACTATGCGGCCATCGAGGCGGGCGTCGACGCCGTGGACACTGCCATCTCGCCCTTTGCGAACGGCACCGGCCAGCCCGACACCTGGCGCATGCTGCAGGCCTTGCCGGGCCACCCGCGCCGGCCGGAGTACAACTCCGCCCGGCTCCGCCGGCTCCGCCACGTGCTCGAGGGCGTCTATGCCGAGCTCGGGGCGTATACGAGTCCCCGGAACGAGGTGGTCGACAACGACGCGCTCACCTATCAGGTGCCCGGCGGCATGCTCAGCAATTTCCGGAATCAGCTCAAGGAGCAGCGGATGCTCGATCGCTTCGCCGAGGTCATGCAGGAGATGCCCTATGTCCGCCAGTGCCTGGGCTGGATCCCGCTCGTGACCCCCACGTCGCAGATCGTGGGGGTGCAGGCCATGCTCAATGTGAAGTTCGGCCGCTGGAAAAATTTCTCGCCCGAGGCCATGAAGGTCGCGCTCGGCTATTACGGACGGACGCCCGGCCCGATCGATCCCGATGTCCTGGCGCTGGCGGAGAAGCTCAGCGGCAAGGCGCGCTTCACCGGCCGGCCGGCGGACACGCTGGAGCCGCGCATGCCCAAGCTCCGCGCCGAGCTGGCCGAGAAGGGCCTGCCCGCCGATGACGAGCATTGCGTGATCTACGCCATGTTCCCGACCGAGCTGCTGAAACTCCACCAGGCCCCGGTGGCGGCCGCGGCGGGAGCGGCCAGACCCCGGGCGGATGTCCGGGCCCCGGCGGCAGGTCAACCGGCGGCGGCCGGCGCCCCGGGGAAAGTCAGCCGGCTGGCGCTCACCATCGAGGGCCGGCGCCATCAGGTTTCAGTCGAGGAGCTGGCCTAGGCCGGCGCCCGCGGGGAGCAGCACGTGCAGCGGCTGCGGACCGGCCTGCCGGGCCTGGGCCGGTCGGCCGCGGCGCCCTCTGCTCAATCTCGCGGAGGTTGATCGTGAAGCGAACAAAGTGCGGTTCCGACCCTTGCTTTTGGGGCGACTTTTCTTCATGCCCAAACGTATTCACTCCGACCCGCGTCTCGGCTCCCGTCGTCGCGTCTGTGGCGTCGGGCAACAGATCATCAGAGTCACCAACAATAAACTCTGTGCCGGTTGAGGACGCAGCCGGCGCGATGCCGTTCGTCGCGGCTTACCCCTAGAATGCTGGAATAGTATGGCACGTTTACATACAGGCGCCGGGCAATTCGTTGGATGGGCCAATTTGCCCAAAGCGACGATTTCACTTTACCAGTCTGTCGTCCGAAAGCTCACCGGCCATATTCCCCGTCAGCCGTGGATTCCATTTTCTGCCGGCCATGCTCTCGAGCAGCTTTTGTCCCGCGAAAGCGTCGTTTGGGAAGTTGGGGCCGGATATTCGACGCTTTGGCTGGCCGATCGGGTGCACAGGGTGACCAGTATCGAATCATCGCAAGTATGGTTCGACCGGCTGACTGCCATCATGGCTTCGGAAGGGATTACGAATGTCGACCTTCGGTTTGAATGGCAGGCTGAGCGGATGGCTGATTTTTCTGGGATAGCCGACGTTTCGTTGGATCTCCTGTTTATCGACGGGGGTCCGCGCGGAATGTGCTTGGAGCGTGGCTTCCCAAAGGTGAAGCGAGGCGGGTATTTGTATCTCGACAACTGGGACACGAAGCACTTCTGGGACCCGGCGGCTGAGTTCCCGAAGGTCAACGCCCATCTGATTTCAGAGGTGAGGTCGTTTGTGGACTATGTTCCGGCTCAAGTCGGTGTGTATGAGGGACTGCTCCTCAAGAAAGCCTGACTGGATCCCACACATCGAGCTTGGCCGGATGCGCCTTGTGAGGTCATCCGTTTTCTCGCCTTGCGTGGCGGTCTGCGGTTGAAACGGTGGGTGGGTTCTGCCGATCACTGATGGAGGGAGACCGCAAGCCGACCGAGAAACACGAGCACAAGGGGTCAGGCCTAAACCATTGTGATGGACGGCGGCGGGTCGTGCCGCGGGCGTGGGCGTCGTCGCGCGCAGGGTACGGCTGAAGTATCCGGCGGAGAGCCGCGCTGTGATCAACCGGGGCAACTAGCGGGCAGATCGAAGATGGACGGGTGATTCCAGTATTCGCCACGGAGGACGCCGAGAAGCACTTGGGTCACGGAGGAGGTTATCGGTGATTTCCGAGGCTGCCCGTTTCGCTCGAGCCGGCCGGCGTCTGCCTGCCAGCACGATCCGGCGCCCTGCCGGCGATTCGCAGGCGGAATTGCAGAGTGCATAATTCGGCTCGTTCTGCTGGGCTCCGTGGGTGCCCCGGAACCGGAGCAGACGATGCGCGTTGGCACCCCCAGTTTGACCGATAGCGACGGCGTTTCACGGGTCGCGGCGGACGTGGACGGCACGGCGCTTTGGTTTGAGAGCCCGGACCTCGCGCTGACGCCGGCGCCCGAGGCCTGGGGCAGCGCGTTGCTGCTCCCCGCGGCGGCACGGGGGGAGGCGCTGACGCTCGACGGCGCGGTGGACGAACGCTGGCGGGCCGGGACGGCAGGGGTGTTGGCGCTGGCGCAGCAATGGTGGGGTTATCGCGCGCCGCCGCCCCAGGTGGCGGTGCGGATGACGGAGGCGGCTCCGGCTGGGGAGCAGCGTGGCGACGGCCTGTGCTTCTCTTTGGGGGTGGACTCGTTCTTCTCTCTTTTTCACTGGCCGGGCGCCCTGCGCTGGCTGGTATTCGTCCACGGTTACGATGTCCCGCTCAACGACGAGGTGCGGATGCAGGCGATCCGAGCCTCGCTCGTCGATGTCGCCCGGGCGCGCGGGCTACGGCCCGTCGTCGTCCGCACCAACCTGCGCGAGCATCAGGCCTTCGGCGCGGCGTCGTGGGAGGTGACGCACGGCGGCGCCTTGGCGGCGGTGGGCCACCTGCTCCAGTCGCACCTGAGCACACTCGTGGTGTCCGCCTCGTACCCGCGGGCGAATCCGCACCCCTGGGGCAGCACCTGGCAACTCGACCCGCTCTGGTCGTCGCGTCATCTGGAGATCGCGCATTTTGGCGACCACCGCTGGCGGGCGGAGAAACTCGCCGAGATCGCCGACGAGCCGCTGGTGCGGCGGCATCTTCGCGTCTGCTGGGAAAACCGGCGCGCGACCGGCAATTGCGGCCGGTGCGAGAAATGCCTGCGCACCGAGCTGGCCCTCGCCCAGGCCGGGAAGCGCGAGGCGTTCGCATGTTTCGACGACCCCGAGCCTCTGAGCCGGCGGGTGGACCGCCTGCTTGCCATCAAGCCGGAGCTGGCTCCGGTCTACGAACGCTTCTGCCAGCCGCCGATGGCGCCTGAAACGGTTCGGGCCATCCGCGCGCTGCTGCGGCGGACGCGCTGGGTGCATCGCCCGATCCTGGGGCGGGTCATCAGGCTCTGGAGGAAACTGCGCCATGGCCCGCGATGATTGGGACCCGGCGACCCTCCGCTCCCGGATCAGCGATCCGGCCCACCGCCTCCGCCACCCCGGGGGCAGCCCCGATCCGGTGGAAATCGCCGCCTACGCCGCAGGGATTCCTGCGGAAGCGAAGGGCACGGCGCTGGTCCTGGGCATGACGCCGGAGCTGCGGGCGATGGCGGCACAGCGGTTCGGGCGTTTGATCTCGGTCGAAGCGAATCCGGCGGCCATCGCCCTGTACCGGGACTGGCTGGATCTCGAGGCGAGGGCACGGGAGACCATCGTCGAGCGCGACTGGCTGGCGGGAGAGCGACTCAGCGACGATCCCGTGTCAGTCGTGCTGGGCGACGGCGTCTTCGGAAACCTGCCGGACGTGGCGGCGCACCGCCGGCTGCTGCGGGTGATCGGCGCCTCGCTCGCCCCCCAAGGGCGGTTCATCACGCGGATGGCGATGATCCCGGATGGATTTGATCCGGCGGCGTACACCGGCGACCGGCTCATCTCGCGGTTCCGCGCCGGCGAGTACGATGCGGCGGAGTTTGGGTTCGGCATGCGCCTCGTCGGCCACTACGCGACCTGTTACGACCCGACGACTTCCACGCTCGACAATGCCCGGGTCTTCGCCGCGTGCGCCGAACGGCGGGCCGCCGGCGGTCTCACGGCCGAAGAATACGCCGCCATCCGGCGTTACACCTTCGGCGGCAGGAATTGCATCGTGACCCAGGCGGCTTGGGAATCAGCGCTGGCCGCGTGCGGGTTCCGTTTCCGGCAGCATCGTTGCCGCGGGAAGGCGTGGTACGACTATTACGTGGTGTACGAGTGCGCGCCGGGATTCCCGCCGCCGCCAAGCCCCCGCGAGGCGGCAAACGAGGGGTAGGGACCGGCGAGCCAGGCAAGACCCTGACCGGAGTGTGCGTCACGCGTCCCGGGGCGATGCCTCGGGAGAACGCGCCCCCGATGAAAGAAATCACTCGATTCGTCATCGGGCGTCGGGCGACTGTTTCACGATGACGGAGCGGTGTCGGCAGTCCGACCGTGGCCGCCCTGCCGGCCGGCAAACACCTGGAGCGCCCTGCGGCGACGGGGTTTAGGCGGCTGCAGGCGGCCCGGCCGGCTGCCATCGCGAGCGCTTCTAGCCGCCCCCGGCGGGGTGAGATGAGCTAATGGATACGGCATGCCCTTTGCTTCAGCACCGGACTGGAATAGTTTCGTAGATACCCAGCTCGATGCTGCAGTGGACTGGAGGAAAGAAATCGCATGACGCTACCAACTTATCTCGAGCGGGGCCTGACGGTTCTCGAGGCCCGTCTGCAGGCTTCCCAACCCGCACAGGCGCACATTCCCGTGGCGGGCGGCGAGCCCTTCGTGACCCTCGGGCGCGAAACCGGCGCCGGGGCGACGACGGTCGGGCAGCTGCTGGTGCCGCTGCTCGACCAGGCGTTCGGGGCGGAGGGCCAGGGCTGGGTCTTTCTCGACAAGAACCTGCTCGCGCGGGCCCTCGCCCGGATCAACCTGCCCGAGCGCCTCGCCGATCATCTGCCCGAGGACAAGATCTCCGAGATCAAGGCGATCGTCGGCGAACTGCTGGGGCTCCATCCGTCGCTCTGGGACCTCGAGCAGCGCGTGGCCGAGGCCATCCTCCAGCTCGCCCACGTCGGGCGGGTGATCATTGCCGGACGCGCGGCCTACCTGATCACGCGATCGCTGCCCGGGGGTTTTCACGTCAAGCTGGTGGCCTCCCTGGAGGTGCGGGTCCAGCGCATGATGAAACTGCTCGACTGCAGTGCGGCCGCCGCCGAGGCGCACGTCCGGAAGACCGATCTCGCCCGCCGGCGTTACATCCGGACGCGGTTCGGGCGGGACATCGACGATGCGCAGCTGTTCGACCTGATCATCAACACCGAACGCATGGCGCCCGAAACCGTGGCCCATATCATTCTGCAGGCCATGCGGGGCCGGCAGACCGGGTCCCTGACCGCAGGCCGGGACAAAACGCTTCCGGCCCTCGTATCCGCCGGCAGCCGCTGATTCGCGGGCGTCGACGCCGGCTCGGATCCGGTTCCCGCCGGCGGCGGGTCAGGGTTGCAGCAACGCCGATACCAGCGATCGCTCCTCCTTCAGCTCGGCCTCCGTGACGTTGAGGCGGGCACGGCTCGATTCATTCACGGGCAGGTCCGCGATTACGGACCAGTTCGTGCCGTTGCTGCGCAGCGGGAGGGAGAAGACGAGGCCGGGGGCGACGCCATAGGCGCCGTCGGAACAGACCGCGGCGCTGAAGCAGTCGCCGGGGCGCGTGGGCGTGGTGAGCGCGCGCACCGTGTCGACCACCGCATTGGCGGCCGAGGCCGCCGAGCTGGCGCCGCGCGCCTCGATGATCGCGGCCCCGCGCTTCTGGATGAGCGGGATGAAGGTGTCCGTAAACCACGGCTGGTCCGCGATCACCTCCGGCGCCGGGAGGCCGCCGATCCTCGCGTTGAGATAGTCGGGGTACATGGTGGCGCTGTGATTGCCCCAGATGGCGAGGTTGGTGACGGCGGAGACGCCGGCGCCGGCCTTGCGGGCCAGCTGCGCCCGGGCGCGGTTCTGGTCGAGCATGGTCATGGCAAACCAGCGGTCGACCGGCACCGAGCGGGCGTGGTTCATGGCGATCAGGCAGTTGGTGTTGCAGGGATTGCCGATGACCAGCACGCGGACGTCGTCGGCGGCGTTCCGGGCGATCGCCAGGCCCTGGCCCGTGAAGACCTTGCCGTTGATCCCGAGGAGGTCCCGGCGCTCCATGCCCGCCTTGCGCGGAACGGAGCCGACGAGCAGGGCCCAGTTGACGCCCTTGAAGCCCTCGTCGAGCGACGCCGTGGGGACGACGCCCGCGAGGAGCGGAAACGCGCAGTCGTCCAGCTCCATGACGACGCCATGGAGGGCCTTGAGCGCCGGCTCGATTTCGAGTAGATGGAGGATGACCGGCTGGTCGGGACCGAACATCGAGCCAGAGGCGATCCGGAACAGGAGCGAATAGCCGAGCTGACCGGCGGCGCCGGTGACTGCGATGCGGATGGGTTGTTTCATTGATGACGATTTGGTGGCGCCGGGCCGGCGCGACCGGGCGGCGGAAAGCTGCGGGCGGCGCCGGGCCGCGGTCAGCCGGGCGGCCCGGCCGGGCTGGGGCGCCGCCGCGGATGCGGCCCGCCGGATGCCGCGCCGAATCGCGGGCCGAGGGCGGCGTGGGCCTCGCGGATGACCGCTTCCGTGGCCGCCCAGTCGATGCACGGATCCGTGATCGAGACGCCATGGCGCAGGCGCTCGCGCGGCTGCGGGAACGGCTGGCTGCCGGCCTCGAGATTGCTTTCGAGCATGGCGCCGATGATCGACGTGCTTCCGGCGACCACCTGCGCGAGCACGGCCCGAAGCACCTCCGCCTGGCGCTCCGGCTGCCGGGCCGAGTTGCCGTGACTGCAATCGACGAGGATCGCCCTGGGCAGGCCGGCTTCCTCGAGCAGGCGCTCGGTTTCGCGAACGTGCCGAGCCTGGTAATTCGGACCCGCGGTCCCGCCCCGCAGCACGATGTGGCAGTCGGGATTGCCGCGCGTGACGATCGCCGAGGCGACTCCGGCCATGCTGATGCCCAGAAAAGTCTGGGGCTGCGCTGCCGCCCGGATGGCGTTGACGGCCGCCTGCAGGCTGCCGTCGGTGCCGTTCTTGAATCCGAGCGGCATCGAGAGGCCGGAGGCCATCTGCCGATGCGTCTGCGACTCGGTCGTGCGGGCGCCGATCGCGCTCCAGCAGACGAGGTCGGCGATGTACTGAGGCGTGATCGGGTCGAGCATCTCCGTCGCGGTGGGCAGGCCGAGGTCGAGAACGTCGCGCAAGAAGGCGCGCGCGAGGCCGAGGCCCTGGGCGATGTCATGCGACCCGTCGAGCAGCGGGTCCATGATCAGGCCCTTCCAGCCGGTGGAGGTGCGCGGTTTCTCGAAGTACACGCGCATCGCGATCAGGATGCGGTCGGCAACCTCGCGCGCGAGGGCGCCGAGGCGGCGGCCGTACTCGCGGCCGGCCTCGAGGTCATGGATCGAGCACGGCCCGACGATGAGGAGCAGCCGGCGGTCGTTGCCGAAGATGATGTCGCGGAGTTCCCGCCGGGCCCGCGTCACGAACTCGCTCTGCGCGTCGGTCTTGGGCAGCGTGCGGAGAACCTCCTCGGGCGCGGGCAGCGGCCGGGTCTCGATGACATTGATGTCCGAGGTTCTTTGCACGGAAAGGGCAAATTGCGGACCGAGCGCTCGCCGATCAAGCCTCGGATTTCCGCGCCGGCGAGACCGGGGGGAAAACGACATAAATAAAGCGGGCCGGCTACCCCTAACCGGCCCGCTATTGCTTTCTTAGTTACCCCAAAACTCCCGCTAGGCGGGAGAAGTGGAAAGTGTT
>CAZKDK010000122.1:0-9694 GCA_964551145.1 uncultured Opitutaceae bacterium
AGGGCAACCAGCGCCTGATCATCTGCAACGGCTACAAGGACGACGACTACATCCGCCTCGCCCTGCTCGGCCGCAAGCTCGGCAAGCGCGTGATCACCGTCGTCGAGCAGCTGTCCGAGCTCGACCAGATCATCCGCATCTCCGCCGAGACCGGGGTCAAGCCGATGATCGGTCTGCGGGCCAAGCTCCTGACCCGCGGCGAGGGCAAGTGGGCGCTGTCCACGGGCGACAACGCCAAGTTCGGCCTGAACACCGCGGAAATCCTCTTCGCCGTCGAGAAGCTGCGGCAGGCCAAGCTCACCCAGTGCCTGCGCCTGGTCCATTTCCACATCGGCTCGCAGGTGCCGAACATCATCACGATCAAGAACGCGGTCATCGAGGCCACCCGGTTCTACTGCCAGCTCGCCAAGATGGGCTTCCCCATGGGGTACCTCGACGTCGGCGGCGGCCTCGGCATCGATTACGACGGTTCGCGCACCAACTTCGAGTCGTCGATGAACTACTCGCTGGAGGAGTACGCGCGCGATGTCGTCTTCAACATCCGCGAGATCTGCCGCGGCGCCGGCGTGGCCGAGCCGGACATCGTCAGCGAGAGCGGCCGGGCCGTGGTCGCCCAGCACTCGATGCTGGTCGTCGAGGTGTTCGAACGCATCAACAAGCGCGAATCGCTCGGCCAGCAGCACCAGCCCAAGGTCAAGCACAAGGTCGTCACCGACCTCGATGTGCTCCTGCGCAACAAGGCCCGCCTCGGCCGCCTCGAGCGCTACCACGACGCCATCCAGAAGAAGGAGGAGGCCATCTCGCTCTTCAACCTCGGCTACCTCGACATCGAGAACCGCGCCGCCGCCGAGGCCATCTTCTGGCAGATCTGCGAGCAGATCGACCGGGAGGGCACCAAGAAGGGCTACCAGCCCGAGGAGCTCCACGACCTCAAGAAGCACCTCGCCGACCAGTATGTCTGCAACTTCTCCGTGTTCCAGTCGCTGCTCGACCACTGGGCGCTGAAGCAGCTTTTCCCCATCGCCCCGCTGCACCGGCTCGACGAGCGGCCCTCCGTCAACGCCATCCTCGTCGACATCACCTGCGACTCCGACGGCAAGATCGGCAGCTTCATCGACCTGCAGGACGTCAAGGAATACGTCACCCTCCATCCCCTCAACGGCAAGCCCTACTACCTGGGCATCTTCTTCACCGGCGCCTACCAGGACATCATGGGCGACCTGCACAATCTCTTCGGCCGCGTGAACGAGATCCATGTCTTCCTCGAGGAGGACGAGCCCAACGGCTTCTACATCGAGGAGGCCCTCGCCGGCAGCCGGGTGGCCGACGTGATCGAGGGCGTGCAGTACCAGCAGGAGGAACTCTGCCGCCGCATGAAGCAGCAGATCGACCACGCCACCCGCAAGGACATGGTCAAGCCCCGCGAGGGCGTCCGCTGGCTCGAGTTCTACGAGTCGCAGATGCTGGCCAAGACCTACCTGAACATCGAGGCGAAGCTCGGGCGGAAGAAGCGCTAGCTTCGCCAGTAAAGATGCGGCGCTCTTTCGCCATTCTCCTCTTCTTTCTGGGCTCGGTGCTGGCCTTCTCTGCCGGACTTGCCCGGCCGAAGTTGGCCATTCCCTATGGGGACGATCCCACGGCCGGAGCTTTTGCCGAGATCAACGGGATCAGGCTGTACTACGAAGTCCGCGGTAGCGGTCCGGCGATGCTGATCATCCACGGCAACGGAGGAAGCATCGGCGATCTGGGATACCAGATCGATTTCTTCTCGGCGCACTACCGGGTACTGGCCGCGGACAGCCGCGGGCATGGCAAGAGTGAAATGGGCGGAGGGCCGCTTACCTACATCCAACAATCCGAGGACCTCAACGCCCTGCTCGAGAAGCTGCACTTAAGGAAAGTCTATGTGCTCGGCTGGAGCGACGGTGGGATTCTCGGACTTCTGCTGGCAATCCACCATCCCGACAAAGTCGCCCGGCTCGCGATCATGGGCGCCAACCTGAATCCCGAGGGTGCTTACCCCTGGGCTCTGGCTTGGGTGGACCGGCAATCGAGGCTGGTCGATGAGATGATCGCCCAGGGCGACGAGTCGAAGCCGTGGCCGGTGCTGAAACAGTGGTTGAACCTGTTGGGCACGCAGCCGCAGATTCCGCTCACCGATCTCGCGAAGATCGAGGCGCCTACTCTTGTCATGGCCGCCGACAAGGACGTTATCCGCGATACCCACACGCTGGAGATCTTCCACGGCATTCCGCGGGCGCATCTCGCCATCTTTCCCGGGCAGACCCACATGATTCCGTGGGCCGACCACGAACTTTTCAACCAGACGGTCGAGAGGTTTTTTTCGCAGCCTTACACGCGCCCGGACACCAGGGATTTCTTCGGTGCCAACTAGCGCCATTGAGGTCGGGAATGACGGCACGATCGGTCCGGTTTGATCTTCAGATAGGTGTCGCGCCAGAAGGCCGCCGGGGCATCTGTCACCGGGATCGGTGGCGGGCTTGAGTACTTTTGCCCCGCCGCGTTCCTCCCCTTTTTCCGCTGTCCGCGGCCCCGGTTTTTGCCACACTGCCGTCCGCCCGACCCACCCCGCCATGAACTTCCGCGCCCTGCGCTTCCTCCTCCTTCCGCTGCTCAGCCTGACCCTCGAAGCCCGCCCTCCGATGACCAACGTCTATGCCCGGTCGATTCAAAGCCTCGACGGCAAATGGAACACCATCGTCGATCCGTACGACAACGGCTACTACGATTACCGCCAGGTGCCCTTCGACGCGGCCGCCGCGCCGACGCGCGGCTACTTCCTCGACCGCGAACCGCGCGACAAGACTGAGCTGCTCGAATACAGTTTTGACCGCAGTCCCACCCTGTGGGTCCCCCGCGATTGGAACTCGCAGGATGAGAAACTCCTCTATTACGAGGGCACGGTCTGGTATCGGCGCCGGTTCGACGCCCCGCCCGCCGCGCCCGACAAGCGCCTCTTTCTCCATTTCGGCGGCGCCAACTACGAGGCCGACGTCTACCTGAACGGCCGCAAGCTCGGGAGCCACGTCGGCGGGTTCACGCCCTTCGAGTTTGAGATCACCGGACTGGTCAGGGACACCGGCAATTCGCTCGTGGTCCGCGTCAACGACCAGCGGCATCTTGACGGCGTGCCCACGTTGCACACCGACTGGTGGAACTACGGCGGGCTCACCCGCGACGTGCTGCTGGTGCAAACGCCGGAGACGTTCGTGGCCGACTACACCGTGCAGCTCAAACCGGGCGCGGCGGACACGCTGGCCGCGAGCGTCCAGCTCGACGGGACGCGCCGACAGCAGGCCGTCCGGGTGGCCATCCCCGAGCTGAACGTCGCCGTCGCGGCGACGACCGGCGCCGACGGCCGGGCCCAGTTCGAGATTCCGCTCCCGAAGCTGGAGCGATGGTCCCCCGAGGCTCCCCGCCGCTACGCCGTGACCGTCTCGTGCGCCACCGATTCGGTCACCGAACAGATCGGATTTCGCACCATCGAGGTGCGGGGGACCGACATCCTGCTGAACGGCCGGCCCGTATTCCTGCGCGGCATCTCGATCCACGAGGTGAACCCGCTGACCGGCGGCCGGGCCTGCACGCGCGAGGACGCCCGCCAGCTCCTGGCCTGGGCCAGGGAATTGAACTGCAATTTCGTGCGGCTCGCCCACTACCCGCACAACGAATTCATGGCGCGGCTCGCCGACGAGATGGGCATCATGGTCTGGGAGGAAATCCCGGTCTACTGGAACATCCTGTGGGACAGCCCCGCCACGCTGGCCAATGCGCAGAGCCAGCTGACCGAGCTGATCGCCCGCGATCGGAACCGCGCCAGCGTCATCGTCTGGTCCATGGCCAACGAAACGCCGGTGGGCGACGCCCGCACCCGCTTCCTGCGGACGTTGGTGGACACGGCGCGTTCCCTGGACAGCACCCGCCTCGTCTCCGCCGCCATGGAAGTGCACAGCCCGGCCAGCGACCCGGACACCAAGATCGTCGACGATCCTTTCGGGCAGTACACCGATATCATCAGCTTCAATGAATACGTCGGCTGGTACGACGGACTGCCGGACAAATGCGCGCGGATCAAATGGCAGATCCCCGCCCAGAAGCCGGTTGTGATCAGCGAATTCGGCGCGGACGCCCTGCAGGGATTCCATGCCGATGCGCTGACTCGCTTCAGCGAGGAGTTCCAAGAGGATCTCTATCGCCAGACCCTCCCGATGCTGCAGCGCATCCCGCAGCTCCGCGGCATGACCCCGTGGATCCTCTGCGACTTCCGCTCGCCCCGCCGAATGCTTCCGAACGTCCAGGACGGCTGGAATCGCAAGGGCCTGATCGGCGAAAACGGCCAGAAAAAGAAAGCCTTCGCCGTCCTGAAGGCGTTCTACGATCAAGTGGCGGCGAGAACTGAGTAAAGACGGCACCGCGCGACACCGCACTTGTGGCAACAGCGAGTAGCGCCAGTCCCTGACTGGCGAATTCGTCCTCGCGCCACCGCCGGTCGCCGACCGGCGCCACCATCGCCGGATGGACGCCGGTGCCGCCCCTATCGCCCCGCCCGCCGCGGGGCCGCCGGCTCGTTGACAAAGTCCGGCTTCGGCGGGCCGGACGGCGGGCCTTTCTCCAGATAGCGAATGAAGCCGCCCAGCTGCCGGGCAACCGAGGTCAGCCGCTCCAGCAGCCCCGACCGCTGGGGATCGGTAAGATAGCCGAGGTCCTTGGCCACGTGGACCAGCGATCGCACCCGCGCCGCCAACCCCTTCGCCACGCGCAGCGAATGCAGAAACTCGCTGCGGTCGCCCTGCTCGTGCCCGCCGGCGATCGCGCCCATGAGGTCGAGCGCCGCCGTCTGCAACTGGTCCCTGAGCCCGTAGTCCTTGGCCAGCGGCCCGTCCCGCGACAGCCGGCCGATCTCGACCGCCAGACCCTCCGCCGCCTGCCAGACGTCCAAGTCTTCAAACTGTTTCGGTGGTCCCATGGTCGTGGAGGCTGAAGCGCCCCTGGTACCGCGTCAAGGATAATTTCCATTTTTTAGAATTCTTGCCTGCATCGCCCCGCGGCACGGCCGCCCGGAGGCGGGCCTCCCGTCCTATCGCCACTCGTGCCGCGGGTATTTCCGCGACAGCTCCGCCTTGATCTTCGGATACATGTCGCGCCAGAAGGCCCCCAGGTCGTCCGTCACCTGGATCGGGCGCTGGTTGGGCGCGAGGACCTCGATGCGCACGGGCACCCGGCCCCGGCCGAGCGCAAACCGGCCGCCCACCCCGTAAAGCTCCTGGATGCGGGCCGCCAGGACCGGCGGGCCGTCGGGGCCGTAGGTCACGTGCGCCCGGCGGCCGTTTGCCATCACGATGCGCTCGGGCAGATTGTCCTCGAGCGCCGCCAGCTGCGCGACCGTGAGCCAGGTGCGCAGCACCGGCATCACCGGCCGGTCCTTCAGCTCCCGCGCGCCGAGCGCGCCCTGGCAGACCTGTTCGATCAGGGTCGCCCGGCCCGTCTCGCCGATGGATGCCACTCCGTGCTCCGGGAACCATTTTGCCAGGCAGTTCACCCGGACGATCCACTGCTCCACCGCGTCGGTCCACTCCGTCAGCCGGATCCGCCCGGCCAGCACCTCCCGCGCGAGCAGCGCGGCGGCCTCGTCCGCCGGCGGCGGCTCGGCCGTAGGCCGCGCCTCCAGCACGAGGTCGCGGAAGCGCCGTTCGCGGCGCGTCACCACCCGCCGGGCCGACGGGTCGTAGACGACGCCCGTGGCGTCGCGGTAGTCGTCCGGGAAATGCTCCGCCAGCCACGGCTCCTCCACCGCGGTGGCCAGGCCGAGCACCACGGTCACCTCGCCCCGCGCCTCGATCTCGTTCACCTCCGTGGCGACGAGGAGCGGCGCGCGCTGGATGGCGCTTTCGCGCGCCAGCACGCCGCGCCGGCCGTGCGTGAGCTCGCAGCGCAGGGTGCCCGCGTCCAGCCGGCGAGCCAGGTGGTCCGAGAACCCCAGCAGCACGCAGCGCCGGACGGCCGCGCCGTCCACCCGCCGCTCGCCGACGTCGAGCCCCTCCGCCGCCGCGATTTCCAGGAATTGGCGGAAGAGCGGCCCGACCTGGCGCGCGGCCTGCGCGTGGACGCCCAGGCGGCGGCACGCGTCGACCTCGTACCGCGCCTGGTCGGCGAAGCGCCACGCGCGCATGAGCATGAAGAAATCCGACTCGTGCTCGTCGCCGAAAAGCTCCGCCCGGCGCTCCCCCACCTCCCGGCCGGCGCCGCGCAGCAGAAAGCCGCGGCCCTGCGTCAGCGCGGCGATCAGCGCCACCGGGCGCACGCAGCCCAGGTCCTGCGCCGCGAGCAGCATGCGGGCATAGCGCGGATGCACCGGGAACCGGAGCATCTTGCGCCCGAGCCCGGTGATGCGGGATCCGGCCATCGGTAGGGCGGGACCGCCGGGCCCGCCGGATTGACGCGGCGCGGGCGTCGCGTCCCCGGGATGCGCCGGCGCGACCGCGCCGAGGTCCCCGAGCAGCGCCTCGGCCCGCTCGAGCGAACGCGGATCGGGTTTCTCGAACCAGGGGAAGCCGGCCACGTCGTCGATTCCCGCCGCCTTGAGGGTCAGCACGACCTCGGAGAGGTCGAGGCGCCTCACCTCCGGCAGTTCCTGGGCCGGCCGCCGGGCGTGTTCCCGCTCGGTCCAGAGGCGCACGCAGAGGCCCGGCGCCGTCCGGCCGGCGCGCCCGGCCCGCTGGTCGGCCGAGGCCGCGCTGATCTTCTCGATCAGCAGCGTGTTGATGCCGCGATGCGGGTCGTAGCGCGCCATCCGCGCCAGCCCGCTGTCGACGACCGCGGTCACGCCGTCGATGGTCAGCGAGGTCTCCGCCACGTTGGTCGACACCACGACCTTGCGGGTGTCGGCGCGCGCCACCGCGCGATCCTGCGCCTCCGGCGGCAGTTCGCCGTGGAGCGGCAGCACGACCCAGCCCCGCAGCGCCCGCTCGCTCTGGAGCGCCTGGACCGTGCGGCCGATCTCGTACGCCCCCGGCATGAAGACGAGCAGGTCGCCGGGCGTGCGCGCCGCGACGTCGGCGCAGGCGCGCGCCGCCGTCACCCAGACCGGCTCCGCCTCGAAGTCGACGGCCCGCGACAGGTACTCGATCGCGACCGGATGCTGGCGGCCCGCCGAGGCCAGCACGGCGCACGGCGCCAGGTAGTCGCGCAGGGCGCCGGCGTCGAGCGTGGCCGACATGACGATGAGCTTGAGGTCGGGCCGCACCGTCTCCTGGAGCTGGCGCGCCCGCGCCAGGCTCAGGTCGCCGTAGAGATGGCGCTCGTGGAATTCGTCGAAGATGAGCACGTTCACACCGCGCAGCGCCGGGTCGAACGTCATCTGCCGCAGCAGCACCCCCTCCGTCACGAAGCGGATGCGCGTCGCATCCGACACCCGCGCGTCGAGGCGGATCTGGTAGCCGACCGTCCCGCCGAGCGGGGCGCCGACCTCCGCGGCGACGCGCGCCGCCAGCAGCCGGGCGGCCAGCCGGCGCGGCTGCAGCACCACGACCTGCCCCGTATCCAACATCCCATGACCCAGCAGCATCCGGGGCACCTGGGTCGACTTGCCGGAGCCGGTCGGCGCCTGCACGATCACACGCCCGGGCCCGCGCAGCGCCGCCAGGAGCGCGGGCTCGAGTTCGTAGATGGGGAGGTCGCGGGAGGGCATGGCGGCGGGCGCGGGCAATTCCGGCACCTCGCCGCTCTTCGCAAGTCGTGTCAAATCCGTTTCTTAGGAGCGGGTGAACATCGCGTGGACAAGCTTGCTCCCATTCTATTCCCAGGGGCCCGTGTGTTAATAACTTGTGCAAAACAAAACCGTGACATTGCGGGACGCACGGCCCACGTTCCGTCCCGTTCTTTGATGGAACAGTCGAGGCGTCGCGGGCATGAAAAATCCGCGGAGAGCACGGCTGGGATAATCCCGGGCGACCGGGGAAAGGGTGGCTGAAGCTGGTTCAGCCTTCCCCTCCGACTGCGAGCAATCGCGGACCGACAGGCATATATCACCAGCTCCTCTGAGCGGTGTCGTAACCGTTCAGTAATACGACTCAGGAGCTGTGCGGCAAGGCGCGATTAGAAACCGCGCATGAGCCGAGTGAGACGCACGGGGAGTTTCGATCCGTGCGCCCACGCAGTTTCCCCAGGGGGATATGGTTGCTACTGTGTAGACCAACGCGGAGCAGCGTGTTCTGGCGAGACCACCTCGCCAAAAAGGCCTTGTCCGGCATGGACAGGGCGCGCAAAGGGCACGAAGCTTCGGGGAGCGACCGGGCCTGGCAAAGCTCGGAAAACCTCCTTCCGTGGGGCGGTCCCGTAAAGCGGGGTCACCCAACTGCAATGCGAAATGCAACCTGAGAGTTAAGAGGTCAGACCCGTAGCACGGGGCTAACGCCCGGCCAAAAGCCGGGGCCGACCCTGTGGTAACGGTGCCGACGCGAGCGACGCAAGTTGCAGGCGTGTCTGCACCCCGTCCGGCGTGACCGCTGCTGGCAAGCGGTGGCCGAACCGGGCGTAGAGGCCTCACTCGATAGATTCCGGCTGGCAACGGCCGGGACGGTCCCGCCATGAGACTGAAACCTTCGCATGCCGCGAAGAGTGGCGTCGGGGAGCACACGGCCCGCGAAAGCGAGAGCGCCCAATGTGTGCGACCGGGAAGAGAGCGTGGCGAGCTCCCACCCCCAAGTTTGGCCCCGGAACCTCACGGTTCCGGGGCCTTCTTGTTTTTGCACAGATCGCGGCCATCGATGTGGCGGGATGTGGCGGGCGCGAAGCCCGCCCCGCCAAGGATGGAAACGGTGGATCGATTGGTGGGGCGGGCTTGGTGCCCGCCTCCCGAATCTGCTCCTCACCGGCGTTGCACCACCAACCACATGCACGCCAGCGCATTGAATCCGGCCTTCGCCGGGGCCTTCGGTCTTGCGTCGGACCGGACGCCGGGGCACCGTTGTTCCTTTTTTCGCAGGACCAGGCATGAACCACAACATCCGCAACATCGCCATTATCGCCCACGTTGACCACGGGAAGACCACCCTGGTCGACGAACTCCTCAAGGAGGGCGGCGTCTATCGCGCCAACCAGCAGGTCGCCGAGCGCGCCATGGATTCCATGGACCTCGAGAAGGAAAAGGGCATCACCATCCGCGCCAAGAACGCCTCGATCCACTGGAAGGGCAAGACCAT
This sequence comes from uncultured Opitutaceae bacterium, assembly GCA_964551145.1. Lineage (GTDB taxonomy): Bacteria > Verrucomicrobiota > Verrucomicrobiia > Opitutales > Opitutaceae > Fen-1467. The sequence goes on from CAZKDK010000122.1 coordinate 9,222, forward strand.
CAACCTGGTCGACACCCCCGGACACGCCGATTTCGGCGGCGAGGTCGAACGCTCCCTCAAGATGGTCGACGGCGTGCTGCTGCTGGTCGACGCCTACGATGGACCGCAGGCGCAAACCCGCTTCGTGCTGCGCAAGGCCCTCCAGCACGGGCTGAAGGTCATCATCGTCGTCAACAAGATCGATCGCGAGAATTCGGATCCCCACGGCACCTACGACAAGGTGCTCGAACTGCTGCTCGAGCTGAACGCCAACGAGGAGCAGTTCAACGCCCCGGTCGTCTACGGCAGCGGCCGCGACGGCTACATGGTCCGGAATCCCGGCGACAAGGGCACCGACATGACCGCGCTCTTCGAGACGATCCTGGACCACATCCCGCCCCCCTTTGCCAAGCCCGGCGATCCGTTCCGCATGCTGGTTTCCAATATCGACTGGAGCGACTACGTCGGCCGCATCGGAATCGGCAAGGTGCTGT
>CAZKDK010000123.1:0-9669 GCA_964551145.1 uncultured Opitutaceae bacterium
CCCTCCGAGGAACCGCCCTGAGCGCGGCCTGCGGTGAGCCTGCCGAACCCGCTCGCGGCGCCAATCGCCACCTGGCGGCCAGGTGTACGCAATCCCGCCGGTCGCACGCTGCTGGCCGGCAAAGCGGCGCCATTGCGGCATAGCTGCGCTGCTGGGCCCGGCGCCTTTAGTAGGGCGGGACCGCTGGGCCCGCCGCGTCCGGCAGGGCGGGACTGCGAAGGCTGCGCACCTCGCGCCGCCCGGCGCAATCTCGGCGCTCAATAAGTTCCTCTTTGCGTCGCGCGCGACAGTGTGGTCAGTTGGCGCCATCCTTCCGCCACAATGACCGCACCCGCTTCGCCGCCCGCCGACGGAATCACCTACGTCATCGGCCACAGGAATCCGGACGCCGACGCCATTTGCTCCGCCATTGCCTACGCGGCCCTCAAGGAGGCGCGCGGCGAGGCCGGCCACATCGCGGCCCGTTGCGGCAACTCCAACGTCCGCATCGACACCATCCTCCGCCAGTTTCACCAGCCGCTCCCGGTCTACATCAGCGATGTCACCCCCCGCGTCCGCGATCTCATGGTCACCCGCGTCATCGCCGTGTCCGCGGAAGCGACTTGCGCGGAGGCGCTCGAGCTCCTCGAGGAGCATGGCATCCGCGTCCTGCCGGTCGTCGACGGCGACCGGCGGGTCATCGGCACGATCTCGATCCTCCAGCTCGGCCGCTTCTTCACGCCCACGGTCCGGGAGCCGCGGCTCATGCGGCAGGTCCATGCCCGGGTCGCCGACCTGGCCCGCGCCCTCAAGGCGCAGACCCTCCATCTGGCCGGTGAGCAGACGCTCGAGGAACTCTATGTGCGCATTGGCGCCATGGATCTCCGCTCCTTCGGACGGTTCGCCGAACGGGAGGGCATCCAGCCGCAGCAGTCGATCATCATCGTCGGCGACCGCACCGACATCCAGCAGCGCTCCATCGAGCTCGGGGTGCGCCTGCTCGTCGTTACCGGCAATCTTCCGGTGGACGACGCCGTCCTCCGGCTCGCCCGCCAGCGCGGCGTCAGCCTGATCGTCAGCCCCTACGATTCCGCCACCACCGCCTGGGTCATCCGCACCGCCACGGCGATCGAGCGGCTCGTCGACCGCAAGTTCGTGACGCTCGACGCCGACACCCGCATCGCCGATGTGCGCCGCAAGGTTGCGACATCACCGGCCGCCGCCTTCATGGTCACGACTGACGAAGGTCGCCTGCAGGGCATCCTGACCAAGACCGACATTCTCAAACCCGTGAGCACCCGGCTGGTCCTGGTGGACCACAACGAGATGACCCAGGCCGTCACCGGCGCCGGCGAGGTCACCATCACCGAGGTCATCGATCACCACCGCCTGGGCTCGCTCACGACCGCCCAGCCGATCCTCTTCATCAACGAGCCGGTCGGCTCCACCTGCACGATCATCGCGGACCTCTACCGCCGGGAGAACCGCCGGCCCGCGGCCGATCTCGCGGGCATCATGATGGCCGGAATCGTCTCCGACACGCTCAACCTGAACAGCCCGACCACGACCGGGAAGGACGGGGCCGTCCTCCGCTGGCTGGCCGAGACCGCGGGAATCGATCCGGGCGAGCTGGCGGAGACCATCTTCAATTCCGGGTCCGTCATTCTCGCGAGCCCGCCCGCGAAGGTCCTGCGGTCCGACCTCAAGGTCTACGACGAGGCCGGTGTCCGCTTCGCCGTTTCCCAGGTGGAGGAGCTCGGTTTCGGCAACTTCTGGGGACACGCCAAGGCGCTGTCGGAGGCCCTCGAGGCGCTCTGCCGCGAGGACCGCCTGGCGTTCGCGGGCCTGCTCGTCACCGACATCAACACCCAGAATTCGCTGCTCCTGGCGCGCGGCGACGCCGAGATCATCGGCCGGATTTCCTATCCGCATATCGAGCAGGACGAGATCTTCGAACTGAACGGCATCGTCAGCCGGAAGAAGCAGCTCGTTCCCTACCTCACCAGCCTGCTGAAGGAGATGCAGGCCGAGGGCGCCACGCCCCTGCCGCCGGCCAACTAGACGCCGCCCGCCGGATCACGACGCGCGAAGAAACCGTCGCGCAATTGCGCTGCGGATTTATGATCGGGCGGACTCAGGGAACCGCTTCAAGGCTTCGCGGTTCGGCGGGCATCTTTCGCCTGCGGCGGTTGAGATTTGCGTAATCTGAAACGGGTAGCGCCCTCCTTCGCCGGGCTACGGAGGGCATTTTTCGCCTGCGGCGAAAAATGGTGGACCCGATCAGGTTCGAACTGACGACCTCCGCAATGCCATTGCGGCGCTCTTCCAACTGAGCTACGAGCCCATCCAAGCCGAGGACGCCTAAGATCGAAAAACCCCCATCTTTGGCAAGGACTTTCTGGCTGACGGGACTGTCGACCGCCCGCGCGTCCGCCTAATCTTACTCTTACTCTTGATCTTACTCTCGGTTCGCTCTCCGGTCCGGGCCCTCGCCGCCCCGATCATGGACCGGCGACGCGGGCGTCGCCGCTCCATATTGCCCAATTGAATGGGGACGCGACGCCCGATGGCCATGCGCCTGCGGCCCGCCGCCCAGCCCTCACTCGTCCTTCATCCGGAATTCAATGATGTTGGTGTCGGATCTGCCGTCCGGTCTCGGCCCGACCGACCCCACTTGACGGAAGGCGTCAATGCAGGACTGGTCGAAGGCATCGTTGCCGGACGAGCGTGCGACGCGCACGCGCGAGATCGTGCCGTCGGCGGCGATGAAAAACTCGATGTCGGCCGAGAGCAGGTCGGAAAGACCGGGCGGCTTCTCGTGATTCTGGCGCAGCGCCACGACGAGCCGCGAAAAGTATCCCTCCATGGCCGAATGCTCGGCCGTCGTCAGGGCCGTCCCGCCCGCGCCGGCCCGGGAATTGGACGACCCGCCGCGAACGCCGTCGGCGATGCCCTTGGCGTTGATTCTCGGGACGGCGGTCGTTCGTCCGGTGCCCGGTTTCGACGACGGCTGCGCGGGCGACGGCTTGCCGTACTTCCGGACATATTGTTCGTAGGTCAACCGCTTCAGCTCCCCCCGCGAGGGCGCGTGCACCGTCGTCTTGACCTCGGCGGTGGCCGGAGCCGCGGCCGGCACTGCTGGCGCGACCGGCGTCGTCACGGGAGCCGGCGGGGCCGGCACCGGCGCGATCGGCTCCCGCCGCGCCGGCAGCTGGGGAACTTTCACTTCCACCGTCCCCTCCGGAGTGCCCAGGGCGGGCGCCGCCGTGGCCGTCAGGTCGTTGCCCGGACCCGCCACCAGTTCGAACACGTGCATGGGAGGCCGCGTATGTTGCTGCACGAAATACGCCAGCGCGGCGATCGCCGCAATGACGGCGCCGTGCAGCGTCACCGAGAAAAAGAACGCACTGGGCGTCCGCGCCTGCATGATCAGTTCGACTGCGTGTCGGTGTCGAAGGTGATCTTCGCGAGGTTGTTCTTCATCAGCAGGTTCATCAGGCGGATGACCTGCTGGTATTGCAGGGTCTGGTCGGCGCGAATGCGGATTACCGGCTGCTTTTCGCGGGCGCCCAGTCCGGCGACGAGACCCTCCAGCTCCTTGAAGCTCACCGGATGCTGCCCGAAGTAGTACTGGCCGTTGCGGTCGATGGTGATCGGCTGGAATTCGGTTTCCGCCGGCGGCTTGGGCTGGCCGCGCCGCGCCTCAACGGGCAGGTTGACCGGGATCGTCTGCTCCTGCTGGATCAGCGGGGTCGCGATCATGAAGATGATCAGCAGCGTGAACCCCAGATCCACCAGGTTCGTGATGTTCAAATCCGCGATCGGATTGGCGGTGCGCTGACGGCGAAAGGTCCGGGCCATCGGGAATCGCTGGTTGGTTGTTGCCTGTGGGCTGTTGGCTCGGCGGCACGCTGCGCGCGCCGCCTACATCTGCATCTCGAGCTCGATGCGGTCCGCCAGGCTGCTGGCATAATTCTCCGTCTCGGTGACCAGGACGCGGCTTCGTCCGAGGAGGATGTTATAGCCGAACACCGAGGGGATGGCCACGATCAGACCCGCAATGGCGGTGAGGAGCGCGGCCTAGACGCCGGGGGCGAGGGTCTGGATGCTGGCCGTCTGCTGCACCGATACCGAACTGAACGCCTCCATCACGCCCCAGAGCGTGCCGAGCAGCCCGAGAAACGGCGCCCCGGACACGATGCTCGCGAGGAAAATCATGCTCGATTCGTAGCGGAGCACCTGGCGCGCGAGCCCGCGCTGGAGCGCGTTCTCCGCGTGCTCGAGGCGGGCGCGCAGCGTGTCCTCGCCCTTCTCCTTGCCGATCGCGGCGGCCCGCCAGTACGCCTCGATGGCGTCGGCAAACAGCTCGGCATAGGGGATCGACCGGCGGCTGCGGAACGACTCCGGCAGGTCGAGCAGCGTGCGCTGCTCCTTCAGGCGGCTCTCGAAGCTGTGGTTCAGGCCGCTGAGGCTCTTCAACTCCATGTGCTTGCCGAACATGATCGTCCAGGCGACGAGGCTGAACACCGCCAGCAGCACGGTGATGACCTGGCCGACCGGATCGCAGCGAACGAAAAGCAGCCAGGGATTGGTGGTCGCGAGGAACGGCGTCCAAAAGACGGTCGGAAACATGAAGTCGAGTGTTGGCGTGATCGCCAAATTCCCGCAATGAAAATGCGGGGGCCTCGCGCAAATGCGGCGCGCCCGCGCGCGCGAATCTGATTGCCGCTTCCCCGCGTCCGATTTCTGCTGGTGACCCGTCGCCATGAACTTCCAAGCCCATACCCTCGATGAACTCCGCGCCGGGCGCGGCTCGGTCTCCCAGAAGTTCGCCCTGGTCGGCTTCGACGGGTTCGTCGACAAGATCGTCCACCCCGTCGCCACCCGCCACGGCCAGGGCGAGGCCTTCACGCCCATGGAGACGATCGAGGAATTCGGCCGGCGGATCATGGCGGCCGCGGGCAAGAGCACCAACATCGAGCTCTACCCCGTGATCGAGAAGCTCGGCGGCAACGGCCCGATCATGGCCAACGCCCTGCTCGCCGGCGGGCTGCAGCTGAAGTACATCGGCGCGCTCGGAGCCCCGGCCATCCACCCCGTTTTCCAGGACCTCGCCCGCCGCGCCACCGTCGTTTCGCTGTGCGAACCCGGCCTCACCACCGCCCTCGAGTTCTCCGACGGCAAAGTCATGCTCGGTCTGATGAAGAGCCTCGACGAGGTGACCTTCGCCCGCCTCGTGGAGGTCGCCGGCGAGGGGGCGCTCCACGACAGCCTGGCGCGGGCCGACCTGATCGCGCTCGTGAACTGGACGATGATCCCGAACATGACGGCCATCTTCGAGGCGCTGGCCGACCGCGTCTTTCCGACGCTGCCGCCCCGCGAACGCCTGTTCTTCTTCGACCTCGCCGATCCGGAAAAGCGCTCCACCACCGATCTCTCGACCGTCCTCCGGGTCATCGCCCGCTTCCAGGCGTTCGGCCGGGTGACGCTCGGCCTCAACCTCAAGGAGGCGCAGCAGGTGTTTGCCGTGCTCGGCCTGGGCCAGGAGACGGAGGACGAGAAGGGCCTGCGCTCGATGGCGCGCCAGATCCGCCAGGTGCTCGACATCACCACCGTGGTCGTCCATCCGACGAAATCGGCCGCCTGCGCGACCAAGAGCGACGCCTGGTGGGTGCCGGGCCCGTACGCGGAGAAGCCGCTCATCACCACGGGTGCCGGCGATCATTTCAACGCAGGCTTCGTCATGGGCCAGCTCCTCGGTTTCAGCCCCGAGTCCTGCCTCGGACTCGGTGTGAGCACCTCGGGCTTTTACGTCCGGACCGCGCGCAGCCCGACGCTGGGGGATCTCGAAACCTTTCTCGCCCAATGGCGATGAACCGTTAGCATCGCACTCTTAATGAAAAAGAAAACCAGATCGGCCCGACCGGCCTCCCGGTTCCAAGACCCGGTCCGCGGTCGCGCGGTCGGCACCAATCACCGCGGCATCCTCATCTCGTTCGAAGGCTCGGAGGGCAGCGGGAAGTCGACGCAGATCGCCTATCTGGCGGAGCGCCTGCAGAAGATCGGCCGCCGCGTCGTCTCGACCCGCGAGCCCGGCGGGACCGAGATCGGCGAACAGGTCCGGAACATCATCGTCCACAATTCCCGGGGCGAGGAGATGTGCGCCGAGACGGAACTGCTACTCTTCGCCGCCTCGCGCGCGCAGCTCGTGCGCGAGGTGATCGCGCCCTACCTGCTCAAGGGCGTCGTCGTCCTCTGCGACCGCTATATCGACTCGAGCACCGTCTACCAGGGGGTCGCCCGCAACCTGTCGCTCGACCCCGTGCAGCAGATCAACCAGTTTGCGGTCGGCAACGTCCTGCCCGACCTCACCGTCGTGCTCGACGTCCCCACCCGGGTCAGCCTCGCCCGCATCCGCCAGCGCGCCTCCGACCTGCCCGACCGCATGGAGCGCGAGAACATCAAATTCTACCGGAAGGTGCGGGCCGGCTACCTCGTGCTGGCCCGGTCGCTGCCCAAGCGGTTCTTCGTCGTCGACGGCACGCTGCCCGAGGAAAAGGTCCGCGAGCTGATCTGGGGCGAGGTGAAGAAACGGCTGGGCATCGGGTGACGAACCGGATCGCCGCCGCACGGAAACCCGGCCGGCTCGTGGCCGCGACGCCCGGCATGACCTTTCCCGACTGATCCCGATGACCGATTCCGTCCCCTGGCCCGAGTCGCTCGCCGGCTCCCCGTCGGTGGCTGTGATCGACAAGGCCCTCGCACGCGAACGCCTCGGCCACAGTCTGCTGCTGCACGGGGACGATCTCGACACGCTCGTGCTCGTCGCCCACGCGATCGCCGATCGTCTCCTCAACGGCGACCGGGCCCTGGAGGCCGGCGGCAACCCGCCGCCCCGCTTCCCGGCCGAGCGGCATCCCGACTTCTTCCCCTTGCGCCCGGTGGGCAAGATGCGCCAGATCACGGCCGAGGCCACCCGGGAACTGATTGGCCGCACGCAGGTCTCGGCCACGGTCGGCCGCCGCAAGGTGGCCGTCATCTACGAGGCCGACCGCATGAACGCCGCCGCCGCCAACATCTTCCTCAAGACGCTCGAGGAACCTCCGGGGCTGACCACGCTGCTCCTGCTCACGACCCGCCCCTACGCGCTGCTGCCGACAATCCGCAGCCGCTGCCTGCACTTTCGTTTCCCGGCGTCGGCGGCGCCGCTGGCGCATCCGGACATCGCGGGGTGGACGACGGACTACCAGGCCTGGCTCGGCCGGCTGGTCGACGGCGTCACCGCGCCCCGGGACGTCGCCGACCGGATCTTCACGCTCTACGGCCTGATCGTGCGCTTCAATGCCATCCTTGCGGGCGCGACGGAGGAGATCTGGAAGGTCCAGAAGGAGAAGCTGCCCCCCGAGCTGCCCGAGGAGGAAGAGGTCGCCATCGAGACGGGCATCGCCAATGGCGTCCGGCAGAAGCTGTTTGGCGAGATCGAACAGGCCACGGTCGCGTTTGCCCGGCCGCGCCTGGCGACCGGCGACGGCGCCGTGCGCCGCGCCCTGACCGCCGCGGTGGCCGAGCTCGAACGCTGCTCGGGCCTGCTCCGGCTCAACCTCAACGAGTCCGCGGCGCTCGAGGAGTTCCTGCTGACCTCCCTGCGATTGTGGACCCAACGATGACGCGCCGATCCATGAACCTCCGCTCCCACCTTTCGGCCGCGGCGCTCGTCGCCCTGGTCGTCGTGCCGGCCAACCGCGGAGTGGCGCAGGCCGCCGCGCTCTCGGCGGACGCGCCGATGCCTTTCGTCGAGCGGATCCAGCCGGCCGACTTCTCCGCCGTTGAAGCGGACCTGCCCGGGCCGCTCGCGAAAGGCGCCTCCATCGCGATCATCTGCACCGAGCAGGGTCATCCGGCCTACGCCCTGACGGTCACCCGGAATCCGGAGATGGATTTCGAGGTCGCCTTTCTCACCCTGGCGCCGGAACAGGGGACGCCGGCGTCGCAGGCCCCGGTCAGGGCGGTGGCGCCTCTTGACGCGCCGAGCGCGACCCGCCTCGAGCAGGCGCTGGCGATCAAACTCGCCCGGAATGTTTTCGTGAGCGACGCCACGCGGAAGGCCAAGGACTACGATCAGGCCTGGTGGATCCTGCAGCGCACGGGCCCCGACCAGGTGCAGGCCGCTGTCATCACCGGCGATCGGGCCGACGCGAATCCGGATGCGCAAGCCTTCCTCGACGCCTTCGTGCGTGGGCTGCAGCGCTACGCCACCTGCGATCCGGATGACCGCAGCAAGGTGCTCTACGATATCGATCGCTACACCATCAAAACCACGCTGACGGAAAAGTCCCGCCGGTGACCGCGGCCCGTCGGATTGCGTTCGCGGCGGTGGGGCGGGCTTTACGCCCGCCGCGCGCCGTCTTCGTGGGTGACGATCCCGCGGGGTAGACCTCTCCCCACCACTTTCGGCGCGCAGTAGAACAGACCGGCTGCGTCCTCATTCCTGCAGCACCAGTGCCACGAACTTCTCGCGGGCCTCCAGATGGGGATTGTGGCCGGATTCGGGCAGGACCTCGATGCGGGCCTCGGGAAAGTGTCGGCGGATATTCGCGTGATCCTCCGGCTGCACGAACGACGATCGACCGCCGAGGATGAACAGCGCCGGTCCGTCGTAGCGATCATCGGCCCCGAGCGGATCCTGCACCAGACCACGGAGCGAAGACGCCAGCACCGGCAGATTGACGATCCACCGCCAGTGTCCCTCGGTGTCGTGGTCCAGATTGGTCATCAGGAACTTTCGCATCGCCCATTCCTTGACCGATCCTTCCAGTCGCTGTTCGGCCTCGGCGCGCGACGACAGGTCGTCGAGACGGAGATCGATCATCGCCTTGACCTCAACGCGTTGCGCGTACTCGGGGTACGCCTTCGGCGCGATGTCGACGACGATCAGCCCGTCCACGCGCCCGGGCTCGCGGCAGGCCATCCGCATGGCGACCTTCCCGCCGAGACTGTGCCCGAGCACGGTCGCCCGGGCGAAGCTCTGCGCGTCCATCCAGGCGAACACGTCAGTGGCGAGAATGTCGTGCGTCATCTCCGGCGCGTGCGGCGAACGGCCGTGGTTGCGCAGGTCGAGCGCGCAGACGTGGTACCGGGACGCGAGCGCGCCGCCGGCGGTCTGCCAGTTCCGCGACGACCCGAGAAACCCGTGCAAGATGATCAGCGGCGGGCGGCCCGCGCCGCCGAGATCGCGGTGGAAAAGCATCCGGAAAGTAGTGGGTAGAGAGTAGCGGGTAGCGAGTAGAAATCCATGCACGCTCGCCGCGCGCCCCGCGCGGCGGAAACCCCGCGCTTGCACTGCTCCGCGCGCGCGCTACTCACTGCTCCCTGCCGCTCGTTATCCGCAGCCGCTCACTACTCGCTACGCGCTACCCGCCGTCCGCATTTTCCCGTCCGCCGTCTGCCGGCTACTCGCTACTCACTACCCGCTACTCGCTACTCCGCCATGCCCCCCGAGCGCCAGACGCCGATGATGCAGCAGTACTTCGAGGTCAAGCGCGGCCTGCCGCCGGGCACCCTCCTGCTCTTCCGGCTGGGAGACTTTTTCGAGATGTTCTACGAGGATGCCGAGGCCGGCTCGCGCCTGCTCGGTCTGACGCTGACCAAGCGGCAGGATGCGCCGATGGCGGGCATTCCGTACCACGCGGT
>CAZKDK010000124.1:0-9640 GCA_964551145.1 uncultured Opitutaceae bacterium
GCCTCGTCACGGTCCGCACGGGCCTCAACCGCTTCCTGGGCCTGAGCGACGAGGACCACGTGTACTGGCTCGAGCGGTCCGGCCGCAAGGGCCAGATCGTGACGCTGCGCACCGCGCCGATCGACGTCGCACCCTATCTGCGCGAGCACCTCCTGCGCCGGCGGACCGCGGTGGTCTTCACCAGCGCCACCCTCGCGATGGGCGGGCAGATCGAGCCGTTCCAGCAGCGGGTGGGCGCGGAGGAGGTCCGCGCCGTCGTCGTCGCCTCGCCCTTCGACTATGAGCGCCACGTGCGCATCTACGTCGCCGCGGACGTGCCCCTGCCCTCGCCCGCCGGCGCCCGCCTCGCCCTCGACGCGCTGATCGACTACCTCGAGTTCTGCACCCTGCGCGTCGCCGGCGGCTCGCTCGTGCTCTTCACCAGCTACCAGGACCTGCGCCGGTGCGCCGATGCCCTGGAGCCGGTGTACACCCGCCACCGCCGGCCGTTTTTCCGGCAGGGCGAGGACGCCTCCCGCACCGAGCTCACGCGGCGCATGCACGCGGCCGGCAACGCCATCCTCTTCGGCACCGACAGCTTCTGGGCGGGCGTGGACGTCCCCGGCGACGCCCTGTCCCAGGTGATCATCACGCGCCTGCCGTTCGACGTGCCCACCCATCCCGTCGCCGAGGCGCGCGCGGAGTGGATCCGCGACCGCGGGGGCAACCCCTTCAACGAGCTCACCCTGCCCGACGCGCTGGTGAAGTTCCGCCAGGGCATCGGCCGGCTGATCCGGACCCGCACGGACCGCGGCCTCCTCACCATCCTCGACGCGCGGGTGCTGGCCAAGACCTACGGCCGGCTGTTCCTCCAATGCCTGCCCAAGCACGACTTCGAGCGCATTACCCGGGAAAACCGCGAAGAGCGATTTAGGCCTTTTGTTTGAAAGCGGTTTCGATAGCTTGAGCATCCTGCCCATGCGACTGCGCTCCGCCGCCCTCACTGACATCGGTAAGATTCGCGAGGAAAACGAGGACCGTTTTCTTTGCGACGACGTCCGGCAGCTCTATGCCGTGGCCGACGGCATCGGCGGACTGGCGGGCGGCGGCGAGGCCGCCGAGGAGGCCATTGCCCAGCTCACGGCCCTCACCAGCGGGATGCCCGACGATCGCGAATGGGATTTCCAGGCGCTCTTCTCCGAGATCAACCACCGGGTCGCCACGGTCGGCCGGACCATCGACACGACCTTCGGCATCGGCACGACCCTGACCGTCATCCGCCTGTGGGGGCACCGCCTCCAGCTCGCGCACGTGGGCGATTCGAGCGCGCACCTGCGCCGCGCCGACCGGCTGGAGAAGCTGACGCACGACCACACGATGGAAAACGAGATGCGCGCCCGCAGCGGCCACTCCCTCGTCTTCCTGAATCCCCGCACCCGGAATGCCCTCACCCGCTGCATCGGGCAGCCCGTCACCCCCCGGGCCGAGCTCCTGGTGCGCATGCTCGAGCCGGGCGACCGCCTGCTGCTCAGCAGCGACGGCGTCACGCGCTACCTGTCGGAGGAGGAGATCGGCCAGGCCGTCGCGAAGGCGACCGAGCCGGCGGACGGTCTCGGCGAGCTCGTGACCGCCGCCAACGCCCGCGGCGGGCACGACAACGCGACCGGGGTGCTGGTCTTCGTCGACGAGCTCTGACCGGCGTTCGAAAGCGGCGGGCGTAAAGCCCGCCCCACCGGCCGATCCAGATTCCGACTCTTCGGTGGGGCGGGCTTTACGCCCGCCAACTTGCGGAATCCGAGATCGCGAGCAGCAGGCACGAAGCCCGCCTTGGTATTCGCTGTAGCGCCGACCTCCGGCCGGCTCTTTCGGAATTTGCCCGCGGGACGCCGGCGCCACAGCTTCCGCGCCACGCGCCTTCCTAGGGACGCGACGCCCCCTGGGCTCCGTAGGCCTTGCGAAGGAGGCTCGTCGGGGTTTTCAATATCCGGGCCGGCGACGTGGGCGTCGCCGCTCCAGGAATCCGATCTTGGGGACGCGACGCCCCCGTCGCGTTCCCGGCATCTCGGCCCCTCAGCCGGCGACGATGGCGTCGCCGCTCCAGACCCATCAATCCGGGGCAAGCATACGCGGGATCGAGAAATTTTCGCCCGGCCCCTTGATTTCCCGGAGCTTCAGGCGGACCGTATCGCTCCCCCGATGCGGCGCTCCCCATCCTCCCCCATTTTTGGCGCGACCGTTGTGAAGCCTTCCCTCCTGCTCCTCGCGGCGTTCGCGGGCAGTCTGGTCGCCTTCGCCCAGACGAGTTCGCCCGCCGCGGCGTCGCATCTTGCGACCGAGGTGAAGCCGGCGGAGTCGGCGCCTGCGGCCGCCGCGGTCGCCCGACCGCCGGCGTCGGCGATCGTCGTATCGCCCATCGCGCTTCGCCACGTGCGGCTGGCGGTCCCGCGCAAGTCGAATGCCGCCACCAAGCACCGGCTCCTCGACCAGTCCGGCCGGGAGATCGCGTCCGCCGCCGGCGCCGCTACCGCGATCGAGGCGGACGTCAAGCCCGGCGAACCCTACGTCTACGTGCCGACTACCAACGAGCGCCGCGCGCTGGCGGCGTCCAAAGTCGAATTCCCCGCGCGGTACCTGACCTTCGACCAGCGGGGCCAGCCCGCGAACGAGGGCGGCCTGTTCCTGCGGCCCGCCCGCAGCCCGCTGGTCTGGGATGCCCAGGCGCGCGCGTACGCGACCGACCTGGTCGTGGGCTACGATTTCACCGACGGACACGAGGGGCCGCTGGCCGCGCCCAAGACGGTGACCTTTTTCGCCGACGGCTCCAGCGCCCGCATCCAGGCGGAGACCGTGGTCATCACCCACAGCGGGACCGCCGGCTATCAGCGCGTCGTGCTCGCCACCAACCAGCTCGCGGGCGACACCCTGTTCACCGCCCGGGCCGGCGCGGTGGACGAACTCAAGTCGAGCGCGACCATCGACCGCGAGCCCGGCAGCCTTGAGGTCTCGCTGCCCTCCGGCCAGCTCGATGCGTTCGGACTCGGGACCGGCACCCTGACCATCACGCTGCTCGCCCTCGACGGGTTCCCGCTCCCGGCTGCCGCGCCGCTGGACGTTCATCTCGCCAGCGGCCGCCTGCGGCTGCCGGCGGTCGTGACGCTGCCCGCCGGCCGGTCCACGGTGAACGCCGAGGTCCGCTCGCTGGGCTACGGCGACGACACGATCCAGGCGGAGATCGGCGCGCTCAAGTCGGTCCCCTATCCGGTCCATGTGGTCTTCCCGATGGCGGCGCTGCTGGCGACGCTGGCCGGCGGCGCACTGGGCGGCGCTGCGCGCTACCTGCGCAACAAGCACCGGCGGACCGGCCTCCTCGCGCACCGTCTGACCGAGGGCATGCTGGTCGGCGTGCTGTTCGTGGGCGCGGCCTGGGCCGGGCTGGTCACGGTCGATGTCAGCGGCGGCATTCTCAGCACGCCATTCGGCGCCTTCGTGCTGGCGGCGTTCAGCGGCTACCTCGGTTGCGTCGTGCTCGACTGGGTGGCGAAGCGGACGTTCCGCGGATTGAAGCCCGCCTGAGCCGGCTCCGTGATTCCCTTATCCTCGGCCGGTGCAAGTCACCGGCCCTACAGGACTCACGATTGCAGGGCGCTTGTCTTGCACGCGCCGCTCCGCCGTTCGATACGGACTCCACAACTCGGCGGGGATGAACCCCGCCCCACCGTCCCGCCCGACTCCGGGACACTTGGTGGGGCGGGCTTAATGCCCGCCTTGATCTTCACGCCGTAGTGCCGGATTCCGGCCGGCGACGATGGCGTCGCCGCTCCACGACCCTGAATTCCTGGAAACGCGACGCCCCCGTCGCGTTTCCGCGTGCCCGGGGTGGCCCGGCCCGAAGCGTGGGTGTAATGGGCGCCCGGTCCTAACACCTCCGCTCTGCCCGGAATCCGTCGGCGCCGGAAAAACCTTACCCCTTAAACCTTACACTTTAACCGGATTGCCGACCCAAACCTGGCTCGACGCCGAGCGGGCGCGTGTGTCACAGTGCCTTCGGTGTCGACGATCTCCTACGACCTCGTGGTGCTGGCGGCGGGCCTGGGCAGCCGGTTCGGGGGCCTGAAGCAGGTCGAGCCGGTCGGCCCGAACGGCGAGCTCATCCTCGAATACTCGGCCTACGACGCCGGCCGCGCCGGCTTTGGGCGCGCGGTCTGCGTGATCCGGCGCGACATCGAGAGCGACTTCCGCGCGGCGATCGGCCGCCGCCTCGAGGCGCGGATGGATGTGGCCTACGTCTTCCAAGACCCCGCCGAGCTGCCGCCGCCGCACCGGTCCCCGCCGGGCCGCGTCAAGCCCTGGGGCACCGGGCAGGCCGTCCTTGTGGCGGAGCTGGCCGTGCGCGGGCCGTTCGCGGTCATCAATGCCGACGACTTCTACGGCGCCGCGGCCTACCGGGCGCTCGTCGGGCATTTTCGCGCGCTCGACGCGGCGGCGGGTGGCGGCCGGCCCGTCTACGCGCTGGTCGGCTATCCCCTGCGGCAAACGCTCTCGGAGCACGGCGCCGTCAACCGCGGGGTGTGCACGGCGGACGCCGCCGGCCGGCTGGCCGGCATCGAGGAGATCCTGAAGATCGAGCGGACCGCGGACGGCCGGGTGCGCGCGCCGCTCGCGGCGGGCGGCTGGCGGGCGCTGACCGGCGACGAGATCGTGTCGATGACGTTCTTCGGTTTCACGCCGGAGCTGTTCGGCCAGCTGCGCGGGCACTTTGCGGAGTTTCTCGGGCAGAACGGCGGCAGCGAGACGGCTGAGTTCTACCTGCCGGCTGCGGTCGGCCAGCTTCTGCGGGCGGGCCAGGCCGAGATGCGCCTCCTCAAGAGCGAGGGCGCGTGGTTCGGCGTGACCTACCGCAAGGACGTGCCGGCCACGCGCGTGGCCATCGGGCGGCTGATCACGTCGGGCGCGTATCCGGAGAAGCTCTGAGCCGGGCTGCCGGGTTAGGTCAGCGTAGCGCAGGGCTTCAGCCTGCGCGGGCCGGCGATGCGCGGGCCAAAGCTCCGCGCTACGCGCCGTGCCGCCTGGCGGCGAAGAGTCTCATGGCCCGGGTTGCCCCAAAACCGTTGCGTCCGCGGCCCGGCGCGTGCTTGCATCGTCCCATGCGCCTCACCGTGCTGCTCTCCGTCCTGCTCGCCCTCGCCCCCGCAGCCCAGGCCGTCGAGGCGACCGAACATCCCATCCTGAAGCTGGGCTCCCCGGCGCCCGACTTCAGCCTGCCCGGCGTCGACGGGCGGACCTATGCGCTGAAGGATTTCGCTGACGCGAAGGTGCTCGTGATCATCTTCACCGCCGTCCACTGCCCGACGGCCCAGGCCTACGAGGAGCGCATCAAGAAGCTCGTGACGGACTACACCGCGCGCGGCGTGGCGATCGTCGCGATCAACCCGAACAATTCCGCCGGCGTCCGCCTCGACGAGCTGGGCTACAGCGATCTCGACGACTCGTTCGAGTCCATGAAGATCCGCGCCGCCGACCGGCACTTCAACTTCCCGTTCCTCGATGACGGACCCGAGGTCGCGGCGCGGCAATACGGACCGCAGGCGACTCCGCACGTGTTCATCTTCGATGCGCAGCGCCGGCTGCGTTTCCAGGGTCGGATCGACGACTCCGAGCGCGAGGAACTCGTGAAGAACCACGACACGCGCAACGCGATCGAGGCGCTGCTGGCCGGCCGCGAACCGCCCGTGACGCAGACCATGGTTTTCGGCTGTTCGACCAAGTGGGCGGAGAAGGGCGAGGCCAACCGCCGCTGGCTGGAGCAGATGCACGCGCTGCCGGTGACGCTGGCGCCGGCGGACGCCGCGGTCCTGGCGGAGCTGCGCGCGAACCGGGGAACCGGCAGGGTCCGGGTGATCAACGTCTGGGCCACCTGGTGCGGCCCGTGCGTGGCCGAGTTCGACCAGCTGATCGAGACGAGCCTCATCTTCCACTATCGCGACTTCGAGATGGTCACCTTGGCCGCGGAGTTCCCCGACCAGCAGGCCAAGGTGCTCAAGTTCCTGCAGCAGCACCACGCGGGCACGCGCAACCTGATCTTCGGCGACACCGACAAATACAAGCTGATGGCCGCGCTGGATCCGGAGTGGACGGGTCCCCTGCCCCACACGCTCGTCGTCGGCCCGGACGGCACCGTGCTCTACCGGCACACGGGCGACGTGGATTTCCTAGAACTGCGCCGGGTGATCGTTCCCGCGTTGAACAAGATTTCGCCCTGGGGCGGCCTCAGCCCGGTCAAATAGTCAGGCCTCGCGCGGCGCCATGCCGCCGCCCTCGGGCCGACCTTAGGTGTAAAGTTTAAGGTGTAAGGTGTAAGGCGACGCCGGGGCAGCGCCGGTGTCCCGCCGGCCGCGTAGGATCGCCGGCTGTAGGGCGCCCGTCTTGCGGGCGCCGCTCCTTAGTCCGAAATCCCCTCGGCCTTCGGCAAGTCGCCGGCCCCATAGGATTGTCGGCTGTAGGGCGCCCGTCTTGCGGGCGCCGCCTCGTCGCCCGATATTCTCCGGCCGGTGCGAGACACCGGCCCTACAGGATCCGTGATTGTAGGGCGCGTGTCTTTTGCACGCGCCGCCCTCGGGCGACTCCCTCACTCCGTTCCATCGCTCAACGACGCATGCTCGAGCTGATCCCTGCCGGGATGGTACCCGACCGGGTCCTCAAACCCCTCGGGGGAACGCGCCACCATCACCAGCACGACGACGATTCCCAGGACAACCAGGGAAACGACAATTACGGATACCACGATCATTGTCGCTCATTTCCTCCGGCGGAGCGCGCCGGCGCGATGACGGCATCGTCGAATTTGGGATGGTCTCGTCGATAGGCGGGAAGCGGCAGTGGGGTTAGGGGACGCAAATGGTCATCCGGCGCGGCGATGCCTAGGCTTCCGCCGAGCTCGCCGTCTTCCGCAGCGCCCGGCGCCGGTCGCCGGCGTTGCGCAACTGGCGGAGCACGGCCGGGAAAGTCCGGGCCAGGATCTTGAGATCCGCCCCCGGGGAGCGGGTCTCGACGTAGAGAAGATCGACCTGGATCATGTCGTCGAACGTGGCCCCATCCCGGTCGGAAACCTGCCAGAGGCCGGTGATCCCCGGCAGCACGCGGCAGCGGCTCCGCTGTTTCCACGTCAGCTGCGTGAACTCGCCGGGGAGGCACGGGCGCGGGCCGACCAGGCTCATCTCGCCCCGCAGCACGTTGAAGATCTGGGGCAGTTCGTCCAAACCCGTGGCCCGAAGCAGCCAGCCGCCCGGAATGAACCGCTCGTCCGGCCGCCGGCCCAGCACCTCGTCGTTCCGCCGGCCCGCCACGACGTGCATGGTGCGGAACCGGTAGCACATGAACCGCCGGCCCCGGCGGCCGACGCGCTCCTGCCGGTACAGGAGGGGCCCGGGTGAAACCAGGGCCATCACCGTCGCGATCCCCAGGGCGCAGACTCCCAGCAGCGGCATGGCCGCCAAGCCGAGTGCGAGATCGAGCGCCCGCTTCCAGCGGGGCAGCCCATCCGTTTCAGAGGTCGGCTTTGCCGACAGTCGGTCGCGTGCAGATTCCATCGTTTTATGGAGTTCGCCACCGGCACTGCGTCCCTCGCAGGATCCGTCCGGCCGCCAGCATGCAGGCAGGTGACAGTTGATGAACTCGTCTACTTTGCCTCGGAAGCTAGCCCGGGAGTCTCGAAACTCAAACGACCCCGCCATTTTTCACCGGGCCAACGTGTTACATTCAGGTTAACCGTCAGGCCGGCCGCCGTCTGTGCCCCCTGTCCCTCGTAACTCCGTCTGCCGTAATTCAGTCCAGAAAGTCCATCGTCATCCGTGACCGAATCGTTGGAGGGCGAGGCTCCCGCCGAGCCGGTTCCGAATTCCGGCTCGGCGGGAGCCTCGCCCTCCACTTTTGACTGCGGCTCTGCCGCGCTGTGCCCCCGACCACCGCCGGAAACGCATCGCCACGCGTCCCGAAACCTGCCATCGCGTCCGGCAAACGCCGGCTTCCCCGAACGGCACCCCTGCGATGAGCAATCAGCGTCGAATCTATCGCCTGCTGCAGCAGCACCTCGACCGCCAGCCGGTCGGCTTTCCGGCCGTCTGGTCGCGCGCCGACCAGCGCTTTCTCCGCAAGATGTTCACCCCGGACGAGGCGGAACTGGCCCTGCACCTCTCCTATCAGCCCGAGCCGCTGGCCGCGATTGCCGCCCGCGCCGCTCCCGCGCTCACCGCCGGGGCGACCGGCCGGATGCTCGAGCGGATGTTCCAGAAGGGCGCGATCGCCTGGAAGGAGAAGGACGGCGTCGGCCACTGGTGGCTCCTGCCGATGGTCGTCGGCATGTATGAGTCGCAGGACGGCAACCTGACCCCGGAATTCCTCGCCGCCGTCGACCCCTATCTGAAGACGCTCGGCTACGGCGCCTCCCTGCTCGCCGTGAGCCCGCCGCAGATGCGCACGATCCCGGTCAACCGCGCCATCCCGGTCGAGCACGCCGTCGCCACCTACGACCAGATCCAGACGATCGTCCGCGAATCGTCCGGCCCGATCGTCGTGCTCCCGTGCATCTGCCGCCAGCGGATGGCCCTCAAGCACCAGGCGTGCAAGCGGACCACGCGCACGGAGACCTGCTTCGGCTTCGGCGACATGGCCGCCATCGTGCGCCGGCGCGGGCACGGGCGCGAGGTGAGCCGCGACGAGGCCTGGGCCATCCTCCAGCAGAACGAGGCCGACGGCCTGGTGCTGCAGCCGGCCAACGCGCGCCGTCCGGGATTCGTCTGCTCCTGCTGCGGCTGCTGCTGCGGCATGCTCTCGCTGCAGAAGCGCTTGCCGCATCCGGTCGATTTCTGGACCAGCACCTTCCGCGCGGAAGTCGACGCCTCCCGCTGCGCCCGCTGCGGCAAATGCGTGACGCGCTGCCAGGTCAACGCGGCCACGCGCCCGCGGCGCGGGACGGCGCGGATCAATCCCGACCGGTGCATCGGCTGCGGCCTGTGCGTGCCGACCTGCAAGCCCGCCGCCATCCGCCTCGTCCGGCGCGCGCCGGAGACCATGCCGCCGGCCGATGACGAGGCCCTCCTCGACGAGATCGCGGCGCGGAAGAAGAGCCCGTGGCAGCGCCGCCGCATGCTCGCGCGCGTCTTCCTCGGCCTGCGGCAGCCGTCTTCGGCTTCCGCCGAGGGTTCAGGTGTAAGGCCTAAGGTTTAAGGTGCAGGGCCAGAGGCCGGCCGGTGCCCCTCGACAAGCTCGGGGCCTTCGGCAAGTCGCCGGCCCCACAGGATCCGTGATTGTAGGGCGCGTGTCTTGCACGCGCTGCCTTGTAGTTCGAAATCCCCTCGGCCGGCGCGAGACACCGGCCCTATAGGATTGATTGTAGGGCGCGTGTCTTGCACGCGCCGAATCTCCAATTCCAGATTCCTCGGCCGGCGCCCCTCGGCAAGCTCGGGGCCTTCGGCAAGTCGCCGGCCCCACAGGATCCGTGATTGTAGGGCGCGTGTCTTGCACGCGCCGAATCTCCAATTCCAGATTCCTCGGCCGGCGCCCCTCGGCAAGCTCGGGGCCTTCGGCAAGTCGCCGGCCCCACAGGATCCGTGATTGTAGGGCGCGTGTCTTGCACGCGCCGAATCTCCAATTCCAGATTCCTCGG
>CAZKDK010000125.1:0-9567 GCA_964551145.1 uncultured Opitutaceae bacterium
GCTCCGGACGGTCAACCCGTCGCCCTATATGTTCATTTTGGAGGCCGGCGATTTTTCGATCGTCGGCGCTTCGCCGGAAGTCCACGTACGGCTGACCGACGGACGGGTCGAGATCCGCCCGATCGCCGGCACGCGCAAGCGCGGCGCCACCGCCGCCGAGGATGCCGCGCTCGAGAAAGAACTCCTCGCCGACGCCAAGGAGCGCGCCGAGCACCTCATGCTCGTCGACCTCGCCCGCAACGACATCGGCCGGGTCTGCAGCTTCGGCACGGTGACCGTGCCGGAGTTCATGATCGTCGAGCGTTACTCGCACGTCATGCACATCGTCTCCCAGGTGGAAGGCCGCATCGCCCCCGGCAAGACGGCCTTCGATCTGATGCGGGCCACCTTCCCGGCCGGCACCGTCAGCGGCGCGCCGAAGATCCGCGCCATGCAGATCATCGCCGAGCAGGAGGGGCTGCAGCGGAGCTTCTACGCGGGCGCGCTCGGCTATTTCAGCTACGACGGCAACCTCGATTCGTGCATCACGCTGCGCACCGCCCTGGTCAAGGACGGCCGGGTGTTCATCCAGGCCGGCGGCGGCATCGTGGCCGACTCCGTGCCGGCGGAGGAATACCAGGAGAGCGTCAACAAGGCGTCCGCTCTGCTGAAGGCCGTCGCCATCGCCGAGGCCCTGTGAGCTGGTCGGGATGGTGACGCGCCATCCCAGGTCGGAAGCCTGAGCTGCCCGGCATCATCCGGCCCGAACAGCGCCAGGCCCTTCAAGCGACAGAGGGACAGCTTGCCGCGCCGTAGCGCTTGGGCGACGGCGGGTGCCCGCCGAATTACCCATCGCCGCCGACCGGCCGCCACCTGGGCCGCAGGGGCGCCGGGACCCGGCCCGGGATCGCGCCTGGCGGCGAGGATGCATCGTCTTTGCACTGCGTCGATCCGTCCTGCGCGCGCGCATGAAACCGCGCCAGTTTTTCGCTGTCACCTCGAGAGCCGCAGCCCGGCCGCCTCGGCAGCGCCCCGTGACACGACTGGCACGCATTACGCTTTGCCATGTTGGGAGTTCCAACCATTAGCATCTTTCATACTTATGATTAGAGTGTCTCACATGGCTTGTTTAAGCGTCTAAGTATTGAAATCATCCATCCCATGGCACCGTACCGTAGATTCAATCGCACGCCGGATGCCGCCGCCTCCGGCGAATCCGCGAATGCACAGGCCGAAGTCCTGCGCGCGCCCGCGCCATCGCTGCAGGCCTCGCCTTCGTTTCTCGAGCGGCCGGAAATGCCGGTGGCCGAGCCCGAGCCGCTCGAGCGCAGCGGACTGCAGCTGTATCTGCAGGAGATCGCCAAGACGCCGCTCCTGACCATCGCGGAGGAGATCGTTCTCGCGCGGCGCATCCGGCGCGGAGACCGCGCCGCCCGCGACCACATGATCAAGGCCAACCTCCGCCTCGTGGTGAAGATCGCGCACGACTACAAGGATTTCGGCCTTCCCCTCCTCGACCTCATCAGCGAGGGCAACATCGGCCTGATCAAGGCCGTCGAGCGCTTCGACCCGCGCAAGGGCGGCAAGCTCAGCACCTACGCCGCCTGGTGGATCAAACAGTCCATCAAGCGCGCGCTCGCCAACCAGTCCAAGACCATCCGCCTGCCCGTCCACCTCGTCGACAAGATCTCCAAGATGCGCCGCATGGCGATGTCCCTCGCCGAGAAGCTGGGCCGCGAGCCGACCGACGAGGAGGTCGCATTCGAGCTCGACATCCCCGTCAACAAGGTCGCGCACCTCAAGTCCGTCAGCGTCCGCCCGACCTCACTCGACGCGCCCATCGGCGAGGACGGCGATTCCGCCACCTTCGGCGAGATCGTCGGCGACGAGAACGCGGTCACGCCCTACGAGAACGTGCGCGAGCGCAACCTCCGCTCGGACCTCAACAGCATGATCGAATCGCTCGACCGCCGCGAGGCTGACATCCTCCGGATGCGCTTCGGGCTCGACGGGCACGACGAACTGACGCTCGAGGAGGTCGGCCGGAAATTCAAGGTCACCCGCGAGCGGGTCCGGCAGCTCCAGAATCTCGCCCTGCAAAAGGTGCGGCGGCTGATGGCCAAGAACGAGGCCCAGCGATCGGTCGAGGAGATCGAGCAGGACGAGCGCCTGCGCAAGCGCATGGAGGTCCTGCGCGAGTTCTTCGAGAGCAAGGCCGGCGCCAAGGCCGCCCGGAGCTGATCCGTCGCCCGCGCGGACTTTCTGTCGCAGGCCGGCCGTTCGCGGCCGGCCTGCGTTTTTTGACCGGATTGCACCGGCGCCGCCCGGCGGCTCGACATGCCCGGCGGAACCATTCACGGTCGGCGCGGATCCATGGCCGCCATGAAGACCCGCCTGCGCGTTCTCGCCGCCCTCGCCTGCCTGGCCGGCGCCGCCGCCCCCGGCGGGGCCGCCACCCCGGCCGAGGCGCAGGCGCTGTTCCAGGCCCGGCGCTATGCCGAGGCGCAGGCGGCCTTTGAGCAGATCGCCGCCGCCGAGCCGGACAACGCCGAGGCCGCCTACCGCCTCGGCCTGCTCGCACTCAAGCGCGACGATCCGGACGAGGCCGTCCGGCGTTTGGAGCGCGCCGCGCAACTCGCCCCCCGCCAGGCGGCGTATTTCCAGGCCCTCGGCGATGCCTACGGAGTCTCCGCCGAGAGCGCGGGGCTCTTCGCGAAGCTGGGCCTGGCCCGGCGCTGCGGCGCCGCCTACGAACAGGCCGTCGCGCTGGAGCCCTCCAGCATCTCCGCGCGCCACGCCCTGTTCACCTTCTACCGGCAGGCGCCGTCGATCGCCGGGGGCGGCTTCGAAAAGGCGCGCGCCCAGGCGGTCGAGATCCGGAGACTCGACGTCGTCCGCGGCACGCTCGCGCTGGTCGAGCTGGACGTCGCTGAGAAGAACTACGGCGAGGCCTTCACCGCGCTGGCCGCCCTGCGCCGCAGCCACCCGGAGGCGGCAACGGTCGCCTACCAGATCGGACGGACCGCGGCGATGAGCGGGCTCGAACTCGACCAAGGCGAGGCCGCCCTGATGGAATATCTCCAGGGCTCCCCGGGCGAGGAGGACGCCCCGCTGTGGGCGGCCCACTGGCGATTGGGTCAGATCCATGAGCGGCAGGGCCGGCGCGACGCCGCCCGCGACGAGTATGCGGCCGCCCTCAAGCTCAATCCGACCCAGCCGCAGCTCGTCGAGGCGATGGCGCGGGTGAAGTGATCCGGGTCTTCCTGGTGAGGTGTGCCTGACGTCGGCGGGATTCGCAATTGGTAGGGCGCGACCGCCGGGCGCGCCGAGAAACGAAACGGACGGCCCAGCGGCGCGAAGTGCAGCAGCCTTCGCGGTCCGTCCCCACCTGGATGCCTGACAATGTACCGCCCGACAGGCGCTGGCGTGCGCCTCCTTGCCGATGTCCAGAGTCCGGGCATCTTTCCCCATGCCGCCGACCGCCGCCCCCGGACTCCGCGTTGCCCACCCGCCCCCCGGGCGGCCGGTCCTGCTCTTCGACGGCGAATGCGGATTCTGCCGCCTCTGGGTCGAGCGCTGGCGCGCTGCGGCCGGCGACCAGCTGGATCTCGAGACCTCGCAGAGCGCCGGCCCGCGGTTCCCTGAGATCCCGCCGGCCGAATTCGCGCGCGCCGTGCAACTCGTCGAGCCCGGGGGCGAGGTCTTTTCGGGGGCGGAAGCGGTCCTGCGCGCACGCGCCGTCGCGGCGCGCCGGTCCTGGCTGCTCGCAGCCTATGAGCGGATACCCGGCTTCGCGCCGGCCGCCGGGATCGTCTATCGGTTCGTGGCCGGCCACCGTCCTCTGTTCTCGGGCCTCACGCGGCTCTTCTGGGGCCCGGAGGTGCGGCGACCCACGTTCGGCATCTCCACCTGCCTCTTCCTGCGTCTGCTCGGCGCCGTCCACCTGATCGCCTTCGTGTCGTTCTGGATCCAGTACCGCGGCCTGGTCGGTCCGGACGGCATCCTGCCCGCCCAGTCGTATTTCGACGCGGTGCGCGATTCAGCGGGCGCGGCGCGCTTCTGGGAGCTGCCCACGCTCTGCTGGTGGTTCGGCGCCGGGCGGTTCCTCGCGGTCCTTTGCGCCGCGGGCGTGGTCCTGTCCCTGGCGGTGATGGCGGGCGTTGCCCCCGCCGCCGGACTCGCCCTGCTCTGGGCCGCCTATCTTTCGCTCTGCGCCGCAGGCCAGGAATTCTGGGGTTTCCAGTGGGACGGGCTGCTGCTGGAGGCGACGCTGCTCGCCGTCCTCCTCGCCCCGTGGTCGGCCTGGACCTGGCGGGCGCGCCCCGATCCGCCGCGGCCCGCCCGCTGGCTCCTCTGGTGGCTGCTCATCCGGCTGATGCTGCTCTCCGGAGCCGCCAAGTGGCTCAGCGGCGACGACAGCTGGCATAACCTCAGCGCGCTGAACTATCATTTCGAGACCCAGCCGCTCCCGACCTGGATCGGATGGTACGCCCATCAACTGCCCGCCGGTGCGAAAGCGGCCGCCTGTGCCCTGATGTTCGCCGTCGAGCTCGGCGGTCCGTTCCTGCTCCTCCTGCCGCGCCGGGCCCGCCATGCCGGCGCGGGGTTGCAGATCGGCTTCCAGGCGCTGATCGCGCTGACGGGCAACTACACGTTCTTCAACCTGCTCACCGCCGCGCTCTGCGTCCTCTTCCTTGACGACCCGTTCTGGCGGGGATGTGCCCGCCGCCTGGGCCGGTCGTGGCCGCGGGTGCCGGCCGGCGCGCCGGAGCCGCGCGCGCGCGCGTGTCCCCAGCTCCTGCTCGTGCCCGCGGCCATGGTCGGGTTCACCCTGACGGGACTGGTCACCGCGCTCACCTTGCGCCCGGCGCTGGGCCGGTTCGCATGGCTGGCCGCGCCTGTCGACGCCGTCGCGCCGCTGCGCAGCGTCAACAGCTACGGACTTTTCGCCGTCATGACCCGCGAGCGCCCGGAAATCATCATCGAGGGAAGCGACGACGGCCACACCTGGCTGCCGTACGGGTTCGCCGCCAAGCCGGGCGACTTGAAGCGGCGGCCGGGATTTGTCGCCCCCTACCAGCCACGGCTGGACTGGCAGCTGTGGTTTGCGGCGCTCGACTATCCGCAACGCTCGCCGTGGGTCACCGCCCTCTGCGTCCGCCTGCTGCAGGGCGCACCCGACGTCACGGCGCTGTTCGCCGCCAATCCGTTTCCCGCGGGACCGCCGCGGCAGGTCCGGGCCGTGCTCTACGACTACACCTTCACCGACCGCGTCACCCGGGCCGCGACCGGCCGCTGGTGGGACCGCTCGCCGGTCGACTTCTATGTGCCGCCGATGGCGCTGCGGTGAACTGAGCCGGCGCGCGCCCCCGCCGCGGGTCCCGGCGGATTCCGCCGGCTCATTTTTCTCGCCCCCGGGCCGCCAATGGCGCTCGCTTTTGGCATGGACGAACCGAAGGACGGGTTTATTCGCCGGCTGAACGAGAGCGTGGCGGCGGGCACCCTGGTCAAGCTCACGCTGGGCGCCTACCGCGGCGGCGATCCCTCGTTGCGCAACCTCCACATTCGACCCGTCACCCTGCGCGCGGGTCCCCACCTCTCGTTCGTCTGGCGCCATGAGACGCGCGACATCACCAAGAATCACCCGCCGGCCGCGGCCCTCGCGCAGCTCGCCGCGCTGATCGGCGGCGATTTCGGCAGCGCCCACCTCTTCACCACCCTCCAGGACATCCAGCTGGAACTCCCCGTCGACGCCCCCGGCCGGATGAAGGTCATCCCGCATGCCGCGGTCGCCCCGCCCTCGGGGGAGCACGATCACCGCAAGGACCGGCCCGTTCCCCCCACGGCGCCATGGCTGGCCCGCCTGGGCGTCACCAACCCCGACGGAGCCGTGCGCGCCAGCATGGCCGCGAAGTTTCGCCAGATCAACCGGTTCGTCGAGCTGCTGGCCCCGCTGGTGGCCGGGGCCCCGCTGCCCGCCGGCCGCCCGGTCGAGGTCGCGGACATGGGCTGCGGCAAGGGCTACCTGACCTTCGCCACGTGGCAGTACTTCCACGACACCGCGCGGGTGCCGGTGCACGTCCGCGGCATCGAGGTGCGGCCGGAACTCGTCGAGCTGTGCCGCCAGGCCGCACTCGAGGCCGGTTGCGAGGGCCTTGAATTCACGGCCGGCACCATCGCCGACGCCGTCAGCGATCCGGTCGACGTCCTGATTGCCCTGCATGCCTGCGACACCGCCACCGACGACGCCATCGCCCGCGGCGTCGTCGCCGGCGCCGCGGTCATCGTGGTGGCGCCCTGCTGCCACAAGGAGCTGAGTCCGCATCTCACGGCGCCGCCCGCGCTCCAACCGGTCCTCCGGCACGGCATCTTTCACGAGCGGCAGGCGGAGTTTGTCACGGACGCCCTCCGAACCCTGCTGCTCGAATGGGCGGGCTACGAGCCGAGCGCGTTCGAATTCGTGCCGACCGAACACACGCCCAAGAACCTCATGATCGCCGCCGTGCGCCGCGCCGCGCCGCCGGACCGGGAGCCCGCCGCGGCGCGCGTCCGGGCCCTCGCGGCCGCCTATGGCATCCGCCGCCAGCATCTCGCGGAGCGCCTGGGCTTCGCGCTCGACTGACTCGCCCGCGCCGCCGCCGCATGACCTGGGACGAGATCGACTGGGAGGCGCTGGAGCGGCTGCGCGGATTGTTCCTTTCCGGCGCCACCGCGGGTTCGTCCTACTGGCGGTCGCGGGCGGATCTGGCCAGCTACGATTTCACCTATGGCGCCCGCATCGCCTGGAAATGGGATGCGGTCGTCCAGGAACTCGACCAGCGCGGCTGGAAACCGCCCGCCCAAACCGTGCTCAAGCTTGAGCATGGTTCGGGCCGGGGTTCGGCCGGGGCGTGGAGCGTTCTGGACTGGGGTTGCGGCAGCGGCGTGGCCGGGCGGCGGATCGTGCAGTGGCTGGGCGCGGAGCGGGTCGGCGTCCTCCGCCTGTGGGACCAGTCGGCGCTGGCGGCCGATTTCGCCGCGGAAGCCGCGCGCACCCGGTTTCCCGGACTCCGGGTGGAGCATCTGACGCCCGGCTTTTTCGCCGGAAGCGAGCCGATCGGCATTCTCGTCTTCAGCCACGTGCTCACCGAACTGCCGGCGGCGGAGCGGACGGCCCTGCTCGAAATCGCCGGCCGCGCGGATGCCGTGCTCTGGGTCGAGCCCGGCACGACCGACGCCAGCCGGGCGCTCATCGACATCCGCGAGCGCCTGCGCGGCCGGTTCCGGGTCGTCGCCCCGTGCACGCATCAGAACGCCTGCGGCCTGCTGGCGCCGGACAACGCCCGCCATTGGTGCCACCATTTCGCCGCGCCGCCGCCGGAAATCTTCGTCGACTCCGACTGGGCCCGGTTCGGCCGGAGGGCGGGGATCGATCTGCGCAGTCTCCCCTATTCATTCCTCGCGCTGGCGCGCGCCGACCGCGCGCCGGCCGCGGAGGCGGCCGGCCTCGACCGCGTCATCGGCGAGCCGCGCTTCCAGAAGGGCGTCGCCCGGCTGCTGAGCTGCAGCGCCGCCGGGGTGCGCGAGCTCACCGTGCAAAAACGCGACGCCCCCGCCCTGATCCGCGAACTCAAGCATCCGGTCGGCCCGCTCGTCTATCGCTGGACGCGCGCGGACGACCGGATCCAGGCCGGCGCGCGGCTGGCCGGGCCGGAGCCCGGTCGCGGCCTTTAGCGCCGCCCGCGCGTTTCCGTGTGTCGGGCTTGACTATCCCGGCACGGTGCGAAACATCCAGCCTCCTCCCGCCTTCAAACCATGAGCCAGCAAACCAACAAAGTCATCAAACGTCGGCGTCGCCTAGCCTACACCAAGCGTCGGAAAGAGCGCGCCCGCGGCGCCAAGGCTGCCAAGACTCCGGCCACCGCCTGATGAGCCGGCGTCCCCGTTCGGCCGCGGCACACCGCCGCGGCCTTTTTTTCGGCCCGCGCGTTCCGGGCCCCCGGTCATGATCACTGTCAGCCTCATCTCCCTCGGCTGCGCCAAGAACCTGGTGGACAGCGAGATCATGATCGGCCACCTGCGGCAAGCGGGAATGGAGGTCGTGCCCGACGCCGCCGGGGCCGACGTCGTCATCGTCAACACCTGCTCCTTCATCGATTCCTCCAAGGAGGAATCCATCCGGCACATCCTCGAGGTGTCCGAGGACCGCCGGCTGCGCAAGCGGCGCCGCGGGCAGAAATTGATCGTGGCCGGCTGCATGGCGCAGCGGTTCGCGGCGGAGCTTCCCGGGGCCCTGCCCGAAGTCGACGCCTTCATCGGCCTCGACCAGGTCACGCAGGTCGCCCCGATCATCGAGCGACTCTGCGGCGGGCGGCACGCCCGGCCGCCCGCGCCCGAGAACCTGGTCACTCAGCGTTCGACCTACATCCCGGACTACGACACCCCGCGCTTCCGCCTCACGCCGCGGCACCTCGCCTACGTCAAGATCGCCGAGGGCTGCAACCACCCCTGCACGTTCTGCATCATCCCGCAGATCCGCGGACGCCACCGCAGCCGCACGGTCGCGAGCGTCGTCGCCGAGGCCCGCGCGCTGGTGCGCGAGGGCGTCCGGGAGCTGAATCTGATTTCCCAGGACACGACCTTTTTCGGCATGGACACCTGGGCGCAGCGGCCGAATCCGCGCAGCCCGGTGGATTCCGGGCGCGGGGAGGCCCTCACGACCCTGCTCCGCGAGCTTCAGGCCATCGAGGGCGACTTCTGGATCCGCCTGCTCTACACCCATCCCGCGCATTGGAGCGACGAACTCATCGCCACGATCGCCGCGTGTCCGAAGGTGGCGCGCTACGTCGACATGCCGCTGCAGCACATCAGCGACCGCATGCTCGCGGCGATGCAGCGCGAGACGGACGGCCGCCACATCCGCGACCTGATCGACCGGATCCGGGCCGGCATCCCCGGCATCGCCCTGCGCACGACCGTCATCGTCGGCTTTCCCGGCGAAACCGGGGACGATGTCGATGAGCTGTGCGCGTTCATCCGCGCGACGAAATTCGAGCGTCTCGGCGCATTCCGCTACTCGCGGGAGGAGGGGACCCGCGCGGCGAAACTGCCCGGCCAGATCCCGGCCGCGGAGCAGGAGCGGCGGTGGCGCCGCGTGATGGCCCTGCAACAGTCGGTCGCCACCCGCATCGGCCGGACGCAGGTGGGCCGCACGCTCAAGGTCCTCGTCGAGGAGCCCGGCGTCGCGCGCGGCGAGGCGGACGCGCCCGATATCGACGGCCGCGTCTATGTTTCGCGCGACCTGCCGGTGGGCGGGTTTTCGCGGGTCACCATCACCGGTTACCACGGCTACGATCTGCTCGCCCTGCCCCGGGGCGAACGGCCCGCGAAGTTCAAGGTGGCCCGCCAGGCGCAGTAGCGCCCGGCGCGAATCCGGTTCACTGGTTGCCGACCTGTTCCGCCACCTGGGTGGCCACCTCGATGGACGGGACCACGAAGACCCCCTTGGACAGGCCGTCGACCATCAGGCGGAGATAGATGCCGAGCACCCGCCCCTGCGCGTCAAAGACCGGGCAACCGACGCCGTCGGAATAGATCTCAGTATTGAGC
>CAZKDK010000126.1:0-9533 GCA_964551145.1 uncultured Opitutaceae bacterium
CGCGCGCGATGAAATCCACGATCATGGGTTTCTGGCTGCTGTGCGTGACCTTCGGGGACGTGCTGGTCGCCTTCCTCGCGCCGCTCGAAAAGCTCTCGCTCGCGACGTTCTTCTGGGTCTTTGCCGCGCTGATGGCGGCTGCGGCCGCCGTCTTCGCCCTGCTGGCCTCCCGGTACAAAGGGAAGTCCTACCTCCAGGCGGCGTAGGGATTTTTGTCTTTCGATTGATTGCTTTTCGATTGGGCGCCGGCTGGTGGCGCAACAGCCGGCCCTTCGGGTTTCAGGCCAATCGAATATCGAAAAGCAAAAAGCAAAAACAGCCGGGCGTCAGCCCTCTAGCCTGGCCCCGTCCTCGCGGATCGCCGCTCGGCCCTCGTCCCCCGGGAGGCGCGCCAGCGCCTCGCGGATCGCCGCCAGGGTCCGCTCGACGGCGCCGCGGTTGCAGGCATGCCAGGCGAGCACCGCCGCACTCATGCGGTCGCGCTGCGCCGCGTCGGCCAGCAGTTCCACGCAGGCGGCGGTGAGTTCGCTGTCGTTGAGCACCTCGCGCGCGCCGCCGCAGGAGCGGAGGGCGCGGGCGATCTCCCGGAAATTGGTCATCCGCGGACCGAAGAGCAGCGGCTTGCCGAGCGCGGCCGCCTCAATGGGCGTCTGGCCGCCCTCGTGCGGGGGCAGGCTCTTGCCGCAGAACACGAGGTCGGCGAGCTGGGCGAAGTTGCGCAGCTCGCCGGTGGTGTCGCCCACGGCGATGTCCACCTCGTGCGGGGCCGCGCCGTGCGAGCGCAGGTGAAAGCGCAGGCCGGTCCGGGCCAGCGCGGCCGCGACGGCATCGCGCCGCTCGGCGTGGCGCGGGACGAGGAGCAGCGAGGCCTTCAGCCCGCGGCTGCGGGCGGCCTTCAGGGCCTCGACGAGGGCCAGTTCCTCGCCCTCCCACGTCGATGAGCCGAGCAGCACCAGGCCGTCGCCCAGGCCCAGTTCCCGGCGCAGCCCGGCCTTCTGCGCCTCGGAAAGCAGCGGGATCGTCACGTCGAGCTTCAGGTTGCCCAGCATCCGGATCCGGGCCGGCGGGAAGCCGACCGCCCGGAGGCGGGCTTCATCCTCGGGGGACGCGGCGAGGCTGGCCGTGATGCCGCCGAGCAGCGCCGGCACGAAGCGTCGCACCCCCGACAGCCGGCGGAAGCTGCGGCGGGACAGGCGGGCGTTGATGCCGAGCACCGGCACGCCGCGGCGCGCCGCCTGGTGGATATGCTCCGGCCAGCGCTCCCCTTCGGTCAGGATGGCCAGGTCGGGGCAGACGTGCCGCCAGGCGCGCGCGCTGAACGGCCACCAATCGAGCGGGAAATAGCCGGGCCCGATGGCGAGCGACGCGTACCGCTCCCGGGCCAGTCGGTGACCCGTGCTGGTGGTCGTCGTGAGATAGACCTCCGTCGACGCGTCCTCCTTCAACGCCGCCAGCAGCGGCCCCACGGCCAGGATCTCGCCCACGCTGACCGCCTGCAGCCAGATGCGCCGCACCCCCGGCCGTTTCGGCGGCAGCGGCGGCGTCGCCCCGAAACGCTGGCCGAAGCTCCCGCCGTAGCCCCCGCGCCGCCTCATCCGCCACAGATAGTAGGGCGTGACCAGGGTCAGCACGGGCAGGAAGATGAGCCGGTATAGCCAGATCATGCTGGGTCGGGGGACGAGCGACGAGAGTCGAGGGCGTCGGGGCGGCCTACTGGCCGAGGACCCAGGCGAAGATCAGCGGCGCCACAATCGTGGCGTCGCTTTCGATGATGAACCGGGGCGTGTCCACCGCCAGCTTGCCCCAGGTGATCTTCTCATTCGGCACCGCGCCGGAATAGCTGCCGTAACTGGTCGTGGAGTCGCTGATCTGGCAGAAATAGCCCCACAGCGGCACCCCCGTGCGTCGCAGGTCCTGGTGCAGCATGGGCACCACGCAGATCGGAAAATCGCCCGCGATGCCCCCGCCGATCTGGAAGAAGCCGATCGAGCCCGGACCGCGCCGGCCGAGCGGCCGGGCCGTCCGCGTGTACCACTCCGCCAGCGTCATCATGTACTCGATCCCGGTGCGCACCGTGTGGACGTGCCGTACGTCGCCGGCGATGCAGTGGGCGGCATACATGTTGCCGAGCGTCGCATCCTCCCAGCCGGGCACCCAGATCGGCAGGTCCTTTTCCGCGGCGGCCAGCATCCAGGAATGGCGCGGATCGATCTGGTAGAACTTCTTCAGGCGCCCCCCGCGCAGGATCCGGTAAAGGAACTCGTGCGGGAAGCAGCGCTCGTCCGCCCGGTCGGCCTTGATCCACTCGGCGAGCACCGCGGCCTCGATGCGGCGCATCGCCTCCGCCTCCGGAATGCACGTGTCCGTCACGCGGTTCATATGCCGGTTGAGGAGCGCCTGCTCCTCGCGCGCCGCCAGGTTGCGGTAGTGCGGAACGCGTTCGTAATAGTCGTGCGCCACCAGGTTGAAGATGTCCTCCTCGAGGTTCGCGCCGGTGCAGACGACCGCATGCACCTTGTCCCGGCGGATCATCTCGGCCAGGGTGATGCCGAGTTCGGCGGTCGACATGGCGCCGGCCAGCGCAACCAGCATCTTGCCGCCCTGCCCCAGGTGCGTGTCGTAGGCCCTGGCCGCGTCCATCAGCGCGGCGGCGTTGAAGTGGCGGTAGTTCCGCGCGATGAACCGCGACACCGGGCCCTTGGCCTTCGCCAGCGCCGCGCTGACGTCCTCGGGTCGCGCGGGGTTGCGGCGGGCTTTCATGGCGGCGCAAAATAGTGCCCGCCCGGTTCCGTGGCCACAAAAAACGCCTTCGCTGCGGAGCGCCTATGTCGCTCGCAGGCAAATCCTTCCGCCCATGGGGCCGTCCCGACCGCCCGTCAGGTCGGCCTTGCCAATCCGGCGCGCCGCTTCCACCTTGGTCGCCATCATGTCACCGCTGCGCTGCCGTCCCCGGTCACTGCTGGTCCTGTCTGTCCTGCTCCTCGTTGCGCTTCGTCCGGCCCCGGCCGCGCCGCCGGCCTTCGCCCAGGAGGCGAGCGATCTCAAGCCCGACCCCGCGGCGATCTGGGGCCGCCTGCCCAACGGCCTGCGCTACGTCGTGCTGCCCAACAAGGAGCCGCAGGGGCGCGCCAGCCTGCGCCTGGTGGTGGGCTCCGGTTCGCTGTATGAAACCGACTCCCAGCAGGGCCTCGCCCACTTTCTCGAGCACATGGCGTTCAACGGCAGCACCCATTACCCGTCCGGCACCCTGATCGAGTACTTCCAGCGCCTGGGAATGGGGTTTGGCAACGACACGAACGCCTACACGTCCTTCGACAGCACCGTATACATGCTCGAGCTGCCCGACACCAAGCCAGCGACGGTCGCGGAGGGCCTGGAGGTGTTCGCCGACTATGCGGGCGGCCTGCTGATCGACCCGAAGCAGATCGAGAAGGAACGCCCCATCATCCTCGCCGAAAAGCGCACCCGCGACTCCGTCGCCTACCGCGAGTACGTGGCGGAGAACCAATTCCTGCTGGGCGATTCCCTGATTTCCCGGCGGATGCCGATCGGACTCGCGGACGTCATCGAGAAATCCCAGCGCCCCCGGTTCGAGGACTTCTACGACGCCTGGTACCGCCCGGACAACATTGCGGTCGTCGTCGTCGGCGATTTCGATCCGGCCGCGGTCGTCGCCCAGATCGAGCGGACACTCGGTCCCCTCAAGGCCCGCGCGCCCACCCGACCCCAGCCGGATCTGGGCCGCATCGAAGACGCCGCCGGCCTCCGCGTCCGGTATACCCCCGTGCTCGAAGCGCCCCGCACCACCGTCGCCCTCGAGACGATGATCCCCTTCCCCGGCGAGGCCGACACCTCCGCCAACCGTCTCCGGGACCTGCCCCGCGATCTCGCCTTCGCGATTCTCAACCGGCGCCTGTCCATCCTCAGCAAACGGGAGGATGCGCCGTTCGCGACCGCCTCGGCAAGCATCAGCGACGATTACCATTTCTTCCGCAACACCACCATCGAACTCAACGGCAAGCCCGAGCGCTGGCGGGCCATGGTCGACACCGCCGAACAGGAGCTTCGCCGCGCCCTGCAGTATGGCTTCGAGCCGGGCGAGCTGGCGGAGGCCGTCGCCACCTACCGCACCTCCCTCGAGCAGGCGGACCGGAGCGCGGCCACCCGGCGGTCGGACGACCTCTCCCGCGAACTCGTCGACTGCCTCCTGCGCAACGAGGTGTTCACCACGCCCGCCGGGGACCTTGACCTGCTGCGGCCGGCGCTGGCGCGGGTGACTCCCGACGACTGCCTGCGCGCGTTTCGCGAGGCCTGGGCGGCCAGGCAGCGCGACCTGTTCGTCACCGGCAACGCGGACCTTTCCCACGAGGCCGTCCCGCCGGAAAAGGCCATCGCCGCGGCCTACGCCGCCAGCGAGGCCGTCGCCGTCAAGCCGCCGGCCAGGACCGCCAACGACGCGTTCGCCTACACGAGCTTCGGGGCGACCGGCACCGTGGCGCGCAACGAGGAGGTCAAGGACCTCGGCGTCACACTGGTCCAGTTCGCCAACGGCGTCCGCCTCAACCTCAAGCCGACCACCTTCGAGGCCAACACGATTCACGTGAACATCCGCGTCGGCGCGGGCCGGCTGACCGAGCCCCGCGACGAGCCCGGCCTCGCCCTGCTCGCCAACCTCGGGTTCATCACCGGCGGCCTGGGGAAGCACAACATCGACGACCTCCAGCGGATCTTCGCCAGCAAGACCGTCGGCCTGAAGTTCACCGTCAACGACGACGCGTTCACGCTTGGCGGCACCACCAACCGCGGAGATCTCCTGGCGCAGCTGCAGCTCCTGACCGCCTACCTCGTCGACCCCGGCTTCCGGCCCGAGGCGCTCCGCCAGGCCCGGAAGGCGTTCGACCAGATGTACACCCGCTTCGCCCACACGCCGGACGGACCGATGGAGACCGAGGTGCCCCGGCTGCTCGCCAGCGGCGATCCGCGCTTCGGCCTGCCGGCCGAGACCGTCGCCGAAGCGCGCACCCTCGACGAAGTCCGCGCCTGGCTCGTCCCGCAGTTCGCCGACGGCCCCGTGGAGATCGGGATCGTCGGGGACCTCGACGTCGGCGCAACCATCGCCGCCGTGGCCCAGACCCTCGGCGCGCTGCCGCCGCGCGCGTCCAAGCCGCCGCTGACCCGGGAGCGGGAGGTTTCGTTTCCGGCGCCGTTCGCCAAGGCCTACACCGTCGTGACCGAGATCCCCAAGGGGCTCGTGACGATCTACTGGCCCACCACCGACGACCGCGACATCGGCGTCGCCCGCCGGCTCACCCTGCTCGGCGAGATCCTGTCAGACCGGTTGCGGGTGAAGATCCGCGAGCAGATGGGCGACGCGTACAGCCCCGAGGCCGTCAGCCTGCCGAGCGACACGTTCACCCATTACGGATTCACGCTGGCCCAGATCTCCGTCGACCCCGCGCAGGCGCCCAAGGTTGCCGACGCCGTCCTCGCCATCGCGGACGATCTCCAGAAGCACGGCGTCACCCCGGACGAGCTGCAGCGCGCCAAGCAGCCGGTCCTCACCTCGCTGCGGGAGACCGCCCGGACGAATCCCTACTGGCTGGGCGCCGTCGTCAGCTCCTGCCAGGAGTTCCCGCAGCGGCTCGACTGGAGCCGCACGCGCTACCGCGACTTCGAAGGCATCACCAAGGCCGAGCTCGACGCCCTGGCCACGCAATACCTGGCGCCCGCGCGGGCCACCTGCGTGACCGTCCTTCCGGCCGCGCCGGCCCCGACACCACCGAAGCCGTGACCCGGAACCCGTTTGCCAGAGGCTCGTAGGGCGGAGGCCGGCGATCCTGCCGCCTTCGGTCCGCCGCAGCCATGGACGCCCCTCCCGCCCGCCTTCCGGAGAATTCCGGCATCGCCTTCGTCGGCGACGCCCTGCGGGGCCCATTCGAGCTCACCGAGGCGCACGCCTTCCGGTTGCTCGCGGCCCCCAATCCGCACGGCAAACCCAACCGCGACGTCATCCGCCCCTGGGTGGGGGTGCCCGACGTCCTCCGGATTCCCCGGCGGCAATGGGTGATCGATTTCGCGCCGGACCTGGAAGAGCGCCAGGCCGCCTTGTACCGGCTGCCTTTCGCGTGCGTCCGGCGTCGGATTGGCGGGTCCGCGCAGGGGAGGCGCCGGCCCTGGTGGATCCACGGCGGGCCGCAGCCTGCCATGCGCATCGCCATTGCCAGATGCTCCCGCTTCATCGTCACGCCCGCCGCCGGGCCGCGGCGCGTGTTCTCCTGGCTGCCGGCCGAGACGCTGCCGGAACGCCGCCTGATCGTCTTCGGGCGCGACGACGACTGGTCGTTCGGCGTGCTCCACTCGAACATTCATCGGGTCTGGGCGCTGCGCCAGGGAACCCGTCCCGCCGCCGGGACGCCCCGTTTCCGCTATTCGCCGGCCGCCTGCTTCGAGACGTTTCCCTTCCCCTGGCCGCCCGCCACGCCCTTGGGCAAGCTCACCCGCGCGCAGGAAGAGCAGCGCACCGCCATCGCGCAGGCCGCGCGCGCGCTCGACGCCGCGCGTCACGAGTGGCTCGGGGATCGCTCCGATCCGCGGCGGACGCTAACCGCGCTGTACAATGCCCGGCCCTCGTGGCTGCAGCAGGTGCATTCCGACCTCGATGCCGCGGTGGCCGCCGCCTTCGGCTGGCCCGCCGATCTGGCTGACGAGGAGATCCTCACACGTCTCCTCGCGCTGAACCGCGAACGCGCGGGGTTACCGCCTGGACCCTGACCGCCCGGCCGGGTCCGATTCGATCCGCCGCCGATCCGGACAACATGTCAACCAATAGTTGACATGTTGTCCGGTCCTGTCGGGGGGAGTCGCGCGCCGCGGCCCGCGAGCTCGGGCTTGGTTTCGCGCGGGTTCTGCCCATGCTGGGCTGGCCAAGGAACCCCATGAACGTCCTCGAAGCCATCCGCGCGCGCCAATCCATCCGCGCCTACGAGCCCCGGCCCGTCGAGCCGGAGAAGCTCACGGCCGTTCTGTCCGCCGCGAACCGGGCTGCCTCCGCCGGCAACCTGCAGGCCTACCGGATCGCCGTCGTGCGCGACGAGGGCCGAAAGCAGGCGCTGGTCACCGCCGCCGCCGGGCAGAAATTCCTGGCCACCGCGCCCGTCGTGCTGGTCTTCGCCGTCGATCCCGCGCGGTCGGGCCAGAAGTTCGGGCCGCGGGGCGAGCAGGTCTACTGCCTGCAGGACGCCTGCGCGGCGGTCTGCAACGCGATGCTTGCCGCCGTCGAGCTGGGACTGGGCACGTGCTGGGTCGACGCGGTGGACGAGAAGGGCGCCGGCCAGGCCGCCGGCCTACCGGCCGGCCTCCGCGCCGCCGTCATCCTCCCGATCGGGTACCCGGCCGAGACGCCGGCCCGCACCACCCGGCGCGAACTGTTCGAGCTGGTCCTGGAGCCGGACAGCCGGAGCGCCTAGTGCGCCGGACCCGGCGCGAGTGGTCCGGTCTGATGATCGGCCTCGAGGGCTGACGGCGGCAGGTTGTTTTGGGTTTTGGGCTGGGGACAACAACTCAAAACCCAAAACCATTCAGACCGGCGGCCCGTAGGAGGTCTCGATCCGCTGCTCCCGCGCATGGCGCTCGATCGCGAGATCGAGCAGGCGTTCGATCAGCCGGGCGTACGGCACCCCCGTCGCCTCCCAGAGTTTCGGATACATGCTGATCTTGGTGAATCCGGGAATCGTGTTGATCTCGTTCACATAGGCGCGGCCGTCGGCGTCGACGAAGAAGTCCACCCGCGCCATGCCCGCGCATTCGAGCGCCTCGAACGTGCGTACGGCGAGCTGGCGCACCGTGGCGGCCGTCGCGGCCGGCAGGTCCGCCGGGATGCGCAGCGCCGCGCCGTTCTCGTCGAGGTATTTCGCCTCGTAGGAGTAGAAGTCGTGCCGCGGCACGATCTCGCCCGGCACCGAGGCCTGTGGGTCGTCGTTGCCGAGGACCGCGACCTCGATCTCCCGGCCGCGGATGAATTCCTCGACGAGGAGCTTGCGATCGTACCGGAGCGCATCCGTCCGCGCCGCCGCCCAGCCCGCCGCGTCGCGGACCTTGCTCACGCCGACCGAGGACCCCGAATTGGCCGGCTTCACGAAAAACGGCACCCCGAATTCGGCGGCGAGTTCCTCGAAGGTCGCGGCGGCCGCCGTCCGCTCCGTGAGCGTGCGGGACCGCGTGACGGGGATGCCGGCCTCGTGCAGCAGCCGCTTGGCGACATCCTTGTCCATCCCCACCGCGGAACCGAGCACGCCGGCGCCGACGAACGGCACGTTCGCGAGCTTGAGCAGCCCCTGCACGGTGCCGTCCTCGCCATAGGTGCCATGCAGCACGGGGAACACGACGTCGAGCCGCGGCAGGCCGCGGTGCGAGCCCGCGCCGACGAGCGCCCCCTCGGTCTCGCCCGGCACGAGCGCGAGCGATTCGCCGCCCGCGCCCGCCGCCAGCCCCGCGGTGGGCGAGGCGGCCGCGGCCAGCAGCGCCTCGTCGCAGACGTGCCACTGGCCGGCCTTGTCAATGCCGATCAGGATGACGTCGAACCGGGACCGGTCGATCGCGTCGAAAACGTTGCGCGCCGACTGCAGCGACACCTCGTGCTCGACCGACTTACCTCCGAAAAGTATGCCCACACGCTTCTTTGCCATGTCTCCATTTCGCGGTTCCCCGCCCCCGCCTCCAGCCTGAAATGGCGCCCGCCCGCGATTCTGGCGTTGCCGCCGCCGGCCGCCCCGCTACGCTCGCGCCATGGGACGATGGCTGGCGCTCGCGACGTGCTGGCTGGGTTTGACCGTCTGCCTGTGGGCCGGTGGGGTCCGCTACGGCATGAGCCGCGAGCAGGTCGAGGCCGCGCTGGGCAAGCCGATCGCCGAGCTTGTCCGGGGGCCCCGCCTCATCCTGCGCTACCCGCGCAACGGCACGGTCGAGATTGAAAAAGGCGTCGTCGTGAGACTTTCCGGCGTGCCGGTGGATGACGGGACGCCGACCACGACGACCCCTCAGAGCGCCACCTTCACCCTGGACGAGCTGACGGCGGCGGAACCGGCGCGGGCGGTCAACGTCCCGCGCATGGGGACCCAGGATCTCGTCGCGGTCACGAAGCGCATGGAGGAAAACCGGGACCGGCAGCTGCTGGCCCTGGTTCCGGGCCCCCCGCAGTTCTGGTCCGCCCTCGCCGCCGGACTGCTGATTCGGGCGCTCGTCACCGTCGCCGTGCTGAAGTTCGCGTTCAAGTGGTCCGACGTGCACGCCGAATGGCTCCAGATGATCATCCCGGCGCTGGCCGACACGCTCTCGCAGGCCGGCATCAGCGCCGGCGTGTATGCGCTCTGGCACACCAACCAGCTGTTTCACGTCGATGTCGCCGTCTCCTATTTCGTTCTTATCGGCGTGCTGATGAAGACGACCCACGCCTGCACGCTGCAGCGCGCGGTCGCCGTCGCCACCGCGGCCAAGTTCGCCTCGTTCGTCACCTGGATCCTCATTTCGGCCGCGCT
>CAZKDK010000127.1:0-9503 GCA_964551145.1 uncultured Opitutaceae bacterium
CGATCTCGTAATGCTCCTCCGCCTCCGCGATCCGGCCCGCGCGCGGCAGGCTGTCGGCCAGGCGCCACTGCACGCAATAGGCGTCGGCGAAGAGCACCTCGGCTTGCTCATATTTCCGGCGCGCGGCTTCGCGCAGGCCGGCGGCGCGCAGGATGTCGCCGCCTTCGGCAATCCGCACGGAGGACACCACATTCCGGAAGAACTTCGCTTCGTCGGTTTTCCCGAGGCCGGCCAGGATGTCGCCCAGCACCGCGTAGCCCCGCACCCGTGCGCCCGCGACCTGTTCGCCGTCGGTCGGGTCGATGGCGAGGGCGGCGCGCGCGCAGGCCTCGGCTTCGGCCAGGCGTCCCAGGCGGCGCAGCTGCTCGGCCTTCCAGATCAGCGGGCGTTCCTGCCAGCGGTCGGCCGCCGCCAGTTCGTCCAGCAGCGGCAGCGCGGCGGCGCCCTTGAGCTCCAGGAGCAGCGCGTAGGCTTCGTCGTCGCCGGAATCCCGGTCCAGGCGCGCCCGGGTGATCCTCATGGCCTGCTCCGGCTGGCCCGTCGCCGCGAGCGCGCGGGCGGCCGCCATCCAGAGACCATCCGAACGCAACTGCGCCAGGTCCGTTCCCTCCCATTGGGTCGCCGCGGTCAGCAGGCGCAGCACGTCGGCTGGCCGGCCCGCCCGGTCGTAGACGCCTGCCAGGGTCGCCAGGACGAGATTCTGGGCGTATCGGCCTTCCTCACTCGTATTCCGGCGGAGCTGGAGCAGGCAGAGGTGCTCGGCCTCGGCGAGGTGCCCGGTCTTTTCCAGCCGCTCGGCCACT
The DNA here is from genome assembly GCA_964551145.1 of uncultured Opitutaceae bacterium. GTDB lineage: Bacteria > Verrucomicrobiota > Verrucomicrobiia > Opitutales > Opitutaceae > Fen-1467. The sequence goes on from CAZKDK010000127.1 coordinate 804, forward strand.
TCCCAGGGTCCATAGCGAAGCGCCTCCTCGGCGCGCCGGCTGCGGGGCAGCGTCTGGATGGCCACCTCCAGCTCGGACAAACCGTCGCGGACGAGTTCCGGGCGGTCGACCGCCAGGCCAAGCAGAACGGCCTGCGATGCCGTCTCCACCCAGACCGGGGCGGCGTCAGCCGACGCCTCGCCACCCGGCGCCTCGCCGCCGCCGCCGCGCGCGGCCGCGCCCGCCTCGGCCGCCGCCGCCTTTCGCGACGCCTGGAGGGCGCCGCGGAGAACCGCGATGGCCGGATCGATCTCGTCGTTGGCGAGGCGGAGGGCGATCTCGAGCTGGGCGACGCGCAGCAGGCGGTCGGGAACGCTGGCGGCCCACGCCTGGCGGATGAGCGGGAGCACCCGGTCGGTCGGTCCGGCGCGGGGCGCCAGCTCAAGCATGAGGGACAACAGGGCCGGTGACGGCGCCTTCTGGGCGACCGCGCTCAGCGTCTCGAAAGCGAACGCCGGATCCACGTCGATCTCCCGGAGGATGCAGATCGACGGAGGCTTGTCGGCGAGGAGGGTGAGCAGCCGCAGGGCGTCCGCCTGGCGGTGGTCCCGCAGCGCTTCCAGGGCGCGCCATTGGGTCGCGGTGATCGCCGCCTCCAGGGCGGACTTCGCGGCATCGGAAGCGGGCGGGGTGGCCTTGGGGCCGAGCGGATCGCCGAAGCGCGCCATCAGGGTGTCCTGCAGCGGGCCGCCGCCCAAGCCGGCGCACAGGGACCACGGCGGCTGGGGCAGTTCGTTCACCAGCTTCTGCGCCTCCTCGCGGAAGACCGCGAGGGTGTCGCGGCCGTGCACGGTCAGGTCGCCGACTTTCGGAGCGAGGAGCACGCGCCGGGCGATCGCACGGGTTTGCTCCGGGCCGAGCTTCGGAAGGAGGTCGGGGATGACGAGGAAACCGTGGGAATCCTCCGGCTTGGCCAGGGCCGCCTCCAGCCGCGTCTCAAACGGCGGTGGCCGGGTGGCCTGCTGCATCCGGCGAACCTGCTCCCCGAGGCCCGGGTTCTGCTGATCGGCGAGGGCGACCGCTTCATCGAACTTCTCCTGCAGCAGGAGGGCCAGCATCCTCTGGCCGGCGAGGAATTGCGCGTGGGAACGCTGCCCGCCGGAAGAGAGCAGGCTGGCGAGGTCGGATGCCCCGGCGGCCTGCCCGGATTGCGCGCCGGCGCGGGTCTGCACGATCCGCTCGATCTCCGGCCACGACTCGGGCCGCGGCAGCACGGAGACCAACACCGTCATCAGGGCCTCCCGGTTCAGATAGCCCGCCGCGCTCGCCTCATCGCCGAGGTGCGCGCTGCGGTCCCACAGGCCCAGCCACTGCTCGGCCGCCGACCGCGGATCGAGCGCCGCCTGGCTGGCCCTGAACTCCCGTGCGGCTGCGACGAACGCGGCGATCGGTCCGGTCCCGTCGTCATCGGCCGTCGCGGCCTTGGCCCCGGCCAGTTCGCGCAGTACGGCGTCTGCGCCGAGCAGCGGTGGCGGCGGGGGCGGGGCGTCCGCGGCCCGGCCGGCCGGGCTGCCGAAGATGGGGATGAGCGCGCCGCAACAGACGGCGCGCCTGAGAACGAAGGCAAGGCGCTTCATGGTTGCTTCCCGGGGTGGACAGGGGTCGAGCGATTCACTCACGCCTGCCCCGGTTTATCAATCGGTGAAAACCCCTACCCGGGGGAATGTCGCAACTCTCCGCCCGGGCGCCCGCGCCGACCGATCGGATCGAATGGCCCGGATGCACGCCGCGGCGGCGGACGGTGCGGCCCGGGGCTGGAAACGCACCCTGGCGGCCTCAACGGAGTTCAGGGCGGGCCGGACGCGCGGTCCGGGCGCGTTCAGGCGTCGTGCGCGAGCCAGGCAGCGAGCGGGGCAGGCAGAGCCTGGCGCTCGCGGGTGCGGGCGGAGATGCAGACGTGTTCGGTGCGCACCCGGGCGGCGAGCTTCTCGGGCGGGCCCAGCCGCCGGATCTCGTAGTCGATCGCGTAGCCGTCGGCGCCGGCCGGGCGGGGCGTGAGGACGACGCTGATCCGGTCGCCGCTGGCCAGCGGCCGCAGGTACTCGGCCGTGCACCCGGCGACGGGCACGAGCACGTCGTGCGCACCAAAGAAGGTGTTGAGCTCGATCCCGGCGGCCGACAGCGACTCCTCATAGGCCTCGTGACAGATGGCGAGGAAGTTGGGGAAGAAGACCACGCCGGCGGCGTCGGTATCGGCGAAGTGGATGGTGCGTTGGTAGGTGTACATCCGTCTTTCAAGGGCCAATAGCCAATCGCCAATAGCCGATCGGCAATGGGTGGCAAGCTATCGGCTATCGTCTATTGGCTATTGGGCATGGCCGAAGGCCGATGGGCCGGGGTTGCAAAAAAGCTTATCGCGCTTCGGTTGGTGGTTAAAAGCCTTGTTTTCATGAACCGGAACGAGATTGCCGCGGTGCTGGACGAGATCGGCGTGCTGCTCGAGCTGCAGGGGGAGAACCCGTTCAAGGTCCGCGCCTACCACACCGGCGCGCGGGCGCTGGAGGCGCTGGAGGAGGATCTTGGCGCGGTGGTGGCCGGGGGCCGGCTGCAGAACCTCAAGGGCATCGGGGAGGCGCTGGCCAAAAAGATCACCGAGCTGCACGCCACGGGGCGGCTGGAGTTCCACGAGAAGCTGAAGGCGGCCATCGCCCCCGGTTTGGTCGAGATGCTGGAGGTCCCGGGGCTGGGCGCGAAGAAGATCCGGCTGCTGCACACCCGGCTCCGCATCAGCACGGTCGAGGAGCTGGCGCGGGCCTGCCGGGAGGGGCGGGTGGCGGCGCTTGAGGGATTCGGGGAGAAGACGCAGGAGAACATCCTGACCGGCATTGAGCGCCGCGCGGCCTACGGCCGGCGGCACCTCTGGTGGGACGCCTTCGCCGTGGCCGAGCCGATCCTGGCGGGACTGCGGGCGCTGCCGCAGGTGGGCCGGGCGGAGCATGCGGGCAGCCTCCGCCGCGGGCTGGAGACGGTGGGCGATCTCGATTTCCTGGTGGCGGCGACGGAATGGGCGCCGATCGCGGCCTGGTTCACGGACCGACCCGAGGTGGAATCGGTCACGGCCAAGGGCGAGACCAAGACGAGCGTGCGTCTGAAGGGGGGCCTGCAGGCCGACCTGCGCATCGTGCCGCCGGACGATTTCGTCTATGCGTTGCACCACTTCACCGGCTCCAAGGATCACAATGTGCAGATGCGGCAGCGGGCGCTGGCCCGGGGGTTGAGCCTGAGCGAATGGGGGCTGGTGCCGGCCGGAGGCGGGGAGACGGTCAAAGAGCAGGCGGCCTCGGCCCGGCGCGGGCCCCGCCGGGCGGTCAAGTCCGAGGACGAGCTGTTCGCCGCCCTCGGCCTGCATCCGATCCCCCCGGAGCTGCGCGAGGGGCTGGGCGAGATCGAGGAGGCGGAGCAGCGCGCGCTGCCCCGGCTGATCGAGGCCTCCGACCTGCGCGGCGCCTTCCACAACCACACGACTGCGTCCGACGGACGCAGCACGCTCGCGGAGATGGCGGCGGCCGCCGAGGCGCGCGGCTGGGAGTACCTCGGAATCGCCGACCACTCGAAGGCGAGCGTCCAGGCTCACGGGCTCGATGAGACGAGGCTGCGCCGGCAGATCGGCGAGATCGCGGCGCTCAACCGCGCGCGGCGCTTCCGGGTGCACGTGTTCAGCGGGGTCGAGTGCGATATCCTGCCCGACAGCCGGCTGGACCTCGACGATGCGGTCCTGCGGGAGCTCGACTACGTCGTGGTCTCGGTGCACTCGGCCTTTTCCCAGGGCGAGGCGGAGATGACGGCGCGGATCATCCGGGCGCTGGAGCATCCGGGCGTGACGATGCTGGGGCATCCCACCGGCCGGCTGCTGCTGCGGCGCGAGGGGTATGCGGTCGACGTGGCGAAGGTGCTCGATGCCGCGCGGGCGAACGCCGTCGTCGTCGAGCTCAACGCCCACCCGCAGCGGCTCGACCTGGACTGGCGGCACTGGCGGCGGGCCGCGGAGCGGGGCCTGCTGTGCGCCATCAATCCGGACGCGCACGACACCGCGGGCCTCGACCACGTGCGCGCCGGGATCAACGCCGCCCGCAAGGGCTGGCTGACGGCCGAGCAGGTGCTCAACACGCGCCCGCTGGCGGAGGTCAGGCGGCGGCTCCGGCGGCGGTAGGGCGGGGCGGTTCGCGGCCGCCGGCGGGGCACGCGAGAACGGTCGCCGGGCATTTGTCAAGCCTGCAATCATACCAAAAACTGAGTGTCCGGCACCCTTGTAAACGACAGGCGACACTACCGAGGATTGGGTAACCCCAGAACTGGTCGCGTTGACCAGCGGGCAACTGCAAGCCCTTACCCCAGAAATCCCATGGCCCACAAGAAACGGGGCCGGTTCGCGCCTCACGGCGCCAAATCGGCGTTGGAACTCCTGCGTGCTCCGCAATCCTCCGGCGAGGTGGTCACGTTGCTGCGGTTCGCCGCGCACCAAGGCATGGCGAACGGCGGAATCGTCGCGCATCTCGAGGAGATGGCGGCCTTGTTTCCCAACGAGATGCTCGGCGCGTTCCGGGCGCTCCGCGCCAGGCGGGCGTGCGACAACTGACCGGTCGGGCGGCCGGCGAGCCACGGAGGCCGGGACGACGCGGCCCCGGGGTGCGGGCCGGCCCGGGATTCCGGAAAAAAGAAAATTGACAATAGAGCGATATTTCGTTTCACGATGAAATGGAGCCGGTCGCTCGGGGCCGCTCCTGCATCCCCTATGCATCACAAGTCGAGCCAATCCACCCGGAAGCGGCCGGTCGAACGCCGGGCCGAGGATGCCCGGGCGGCCGGTGCGGGGCCCGCGACGGGGGCCCGCCGCCGCCGGCGCCGGCGGGCAGCTCCGGATCTGCTCACCCATCTCTGCGAGATCATGAAGCTGTTCCCGGATGAAGGCGATCGGGCGCTGGCGGAGCTGGTCGGACGGATGAGGGTTGACGGGCGGGCCGGCGCGGCGGTGGAGGAGAGCCGCCGCGCCGGTCTTCGCCGCGGCCCGCGACGGTAGCGCGGTCCGCCGGTTTTGCTTGGCAAGCGGCCGCGGCCCGGCGAAACACCGTGGATGCCGCAACCGCCCGCACCGCAGGAATGGCTGGACGTCGTCGACGAACGGGATGCCGTGGTATCGCGGTCGACCCGGCGGGAGGTGCATGCGCAGGGGTTGCGGCACCGCGCCGTGCACGTGCTGGTGTTCAACCGTGCCGGCGAGCTCTTCCTGCAGAAACGGTCGCAGAGCAAGGATACGGCCCCGGGGGCCTGGGACTCGTCGGCATCCGGCCACGTGGATTCCGGCGAGGACTACGATGCCTGTGCGGTGCGGGAGGCGCGCGAGGAGATCGGGTTGTCGCTCCCGGCGCCGCCGGTGCGCTGGCTGCGCCTCCCGGCCTGCGCCGATACCGGCCAGGAGTTCGTATGGGTCTACCGGGTGGAGGCGGAAGGACCGTTCACCCTGCATCCCGACGAGATCGAGGAGGGGGCGTGGTGGGCTACCCCGGCCATCGCCCGCGCCGTGGCCGAGCACCCGGAGGCATTCGCCGCCTCGTTCCGGTTGATCTGGCGGGAACTGGCGGAGCGGCGCGACGTGCCGGCCTCCTAAGCGGGGCCAGCCGGCGTCGGGGCGGCGCCGCCGGTCCCCCGGCCCGTGGGGCGCAGGCGTTTGAGGGCTTCGAACTGTTGCGGCGACAGGAGACGCCGCGGGACGCGGTTCGCCGCCTGCTCGAGCAGAATGTCCCAGTCCTCCCCGGTCGGAGGGCCATAGGTCTCCCACGGCTGGTGATGTCCCTGTTTGCGCGACCAGGAGATGGCACCGCCGAAGATCTGCGCCCGGACCTGGTAGCGGCGTCCTTCGGCATCCCGGCTCCACCAGCCGACCTCGAAAGTCATGGGGCGGGAGCCAGCTCGGGCAGGGAGTCGGCCGCGGGCGCGGGGCCTTCGCCTGTGGGGGCGAGGGCGAACGACGCGACGACCCGGCCCAGGCCGAAGCCGTTCCGGTCGCGGTACACGCGCCGGACGACCACCTGCGCGGGCGAGATATCGACGGTGTAGGAGCCAAACGGCGGACAAAACGAACCGGTGTTGATAATGACCAGACCCTGGCGGAACCACACGCCGGGCAGATGCGTGTGGCCCACGACCACGAAGCGTGCGCCCGGGCGATGCCGGCGGGTGAACTGGGCCGCGAGGGAGGGCAGCCGGCGCCACGCCTGCGCCATCTCGACGGCGCACGAGGGAGGCCAGAATTTGCACGCCGTGTGCCGGACGCGTTGCCAGGCGGTCTGCGGGAAGGCTCCGGGCGGGAGGGGCAGCCGGGCGCAGGCCCGTTTCCCGGCCGCCAGGCGCGGTTCCATCGCCTCGCGTTCGCCCGGGGGCAGGGCGGCGAGCTCCTCCTCGAAATACTCGCCGAGGAGGGGCTGGTCATGTCCCCAGGGAACGAGATTGGCGAACAGGATCTCGCCGTGGGTCACCAGCGCCATGCCGCCCAGCAGGTCGAGGTGGTGCGTCGTCGAGATGTCGGCGTCGTGGTTGCCGGTCAGCACGCAGGACCGGGGCGCCTCGCCGTTGATGAAATCCTGGAAAAGCCCGCGGAACTCCGTCGGAGCCCGTCCTTCCGGGCAGACCCGGGTGTCGACGCTGTCGCCGTTGAACACGATCCGGTCGGCGCCCACGAACAGCGGGCAGAGGGCCGGAAGCGAACGGACCCGGCTGGCGGGATCGCCGAAGTGCAGGTCGGAAAGGATGCGGATGTTTTCGACAGCCACCGGGTGCCTAACAGAGCCCAAGCCCTGTCTTTCGGCAATGTTTTAGATGCGATTGGCGCCCGCGGCCGCTATTGCCTTGCCCGCCGCCGACGGCGCCGCTGAACTCGGGGCATGGCTCTCTTTGGCCCCTTGGCCACGGTGCGCGCCCGGTGTGCCCGCTGGCCCGAATTTCGCGACGCGATGGCCTACGCGGCGGAGGCGCTGACGCCGGGTTCGCCGGTTCAGGCGCGGATGCGTGCGCTCGCCGAGGGGGCGACCCACCGCGTGGCTCTGGCGGGCGGCGCCCGCGCCGTCGAGATGGCCTACCGGACAGGGCCGGCGGCGGCGGGATTCTTCGAGTCGCACCGGCAGTACATCGACGTGCAGGTGATGGTGGCCGGCGAGGAGGTGATGGAGGTCGCCGCGGCCGGCCCGCTGGGCGTCATGGAGGCCTATGACGAGGCGAAGGACATGACCCGCCACGCGGATCCGTCGGCGGCGTCGACGCTGCGGCTGCGCGCCGGCGACGTGGCTGTATTGTGGCCGGATGACGCGCACAAGCCGTCGCTGGCGGCGGGCGAACCCGCGCTGGTGCGCAAGATGGTCGTCAAGGTCCCGGTGCCGGCCTGACGGGGGGCACGCCCCCGGGGCTCAGGGTTTGCCGAGCCGCTGGTCGAGGAAGGCGGCCTGCAGCGCGGCGAGCTGCTGGAGGCCCAGCTGGGCGAGGGCGAGGATCTGGTCGAGCTGGTCGTGGGAAAAGGTGGCCTCCTCGCCCGTGCCCTGCACCTCGACGAACCGGCCCCGGCCCGTCATGACGACATTGAAGTCGACCGCGGCGTCCCGGTCCTCGACGTAGTTGAGGTCGAGCAGCGTCTGCTCCCCGACCAGCCCCACGCTGACGGCGGCGACGGAGTCGGTGAGCGGGTTCTCCGCGAGGCGCTTCTCGTTGAGCAGTCGCTGGAGGGCCAGGCGGGCGGCGAGGTAGGCGCCGGTGATTGCGGCGGTGCGGGTGCCGCCGTCGGCCTGGAGCACGTCGCAGTCGATCCACAGGGTGTGCTCGCCGAGCTTCCGGAGGTCGGTGACGGCGCGCAGCGAGCGCCCGATGAGGCGCTGGATCTCGATCGTGCGGCCGTCGACCTTGCCGCGGGTGCTGTCGCGCGGCTTCCGCTCGAGCGTGCTGTAGGGAAGCATCGAATACTCGGCGGTGAGCCATCCGCCCGGGACGCCCTGCTGCTTCATCCAGACGGGCACCCGGGTCTCGATGGTGGCGGCGCAGATGACCCGAGTGTCGCCGAAGCGGACGAGCACGGACCCGGCGGCATGGGGCGCGCAGTCGGCCTCGAAACTGATCGGCCGGAGCTGTCCGGCCGGGCGGCCGTCGGCGCGGGCGGGCGCGGCGGGCGCGGCGGGCCCGGACAGGGCGGGGGCGGGGGGCGGCGTCATAGGAGGGGGCCGCGGCTGGGTTCCTCGCGGGGGAAATGGGCCTCGACGACCTTGAGCGCCTTCTTCGGGGCGCCGGCCGGCGTCTCGGCCATGTGGGCGATGAGGCGCTCGTTGAAGTCCCGGGCCGGATCGTGGCCCATCCGTTTGAGCGCCTGCACCATGGCGGCGACCTCGACGAGCCGCGCCATGTCGCGGCCCGGCCGGACAAACAGCTCGATGTGCGGCAACTTGATGCCGAGGATCTCGTAGTAGTTCTCGTCGAGGCCCGCGCGCTCCTCGACGGCGTCGGGCGTCCATTCCCGGAGGCTCACGACCATGTCGATGCGTTTCTCGAGGCGGACGCTCTTGATGCCGAACATCTCGGCGATGTTGATGATGCCGATGCCCCGGCACTCCATGTAGCCGCGGGTGAGCGGCCGGCTGCTGGCCATGAGCTCGCGCTCGTCGAGCAGCTTGATGACGGAGATGTCGT
>CAZKDK010000128.1:0-9456 GCA_964551145.1 uncultured Opitutaceae bacterium
CTTGAGCTCCCCGCAAAGCGCACCCACATCGGGCGACTCCATGTAGCCGTAATAGCAGATGGCCCGCCACACGCCTTCGCCTTCGTTCGTGAGAATCAGGCGCTCCTCGGGCGGCACCACGGGGATCTCCTCGAAGCTGATGGTCAGGAGCACCGCCGTCTGGTGCAGGCACTTGTTCGACTTGAGGTGGTGCAGGAGGGCGAGCGGCACCCCGCGCGGGGATGCGGCCATGAACACCGCGCTGCCCGGCACGCGCACGATGGATTTGCTCTTCGCGATGTCGGCCAGCTGCAGCTCCGTGATCGCGCCGCTGTAGACCTTCTCCTGAATCTCGGTCCGGCCGCTTTTCCAGGTGTGCATGATGACCAGGATGCCCAGGCCCACGGCCAGCGGCAGCCAGCCCCCGGCCGAGAACTTGTGGAGGTTCGAGTAGAAGAAGGCCGCGTCGATCACCACGAACACGGTGCAGATCGGCAGCGCCTGCCAGACTGGCCAGCGCCAGTTCCGGACCATGACCAGATAGAGGGCAAACGACGTCACGACCATCGTGCCGGTGACCGCGATGCCGTAGGCTCCGGCCAGGTTGGAGCTGGAGTGGAATCCGAGGACCATGGCGATGGAACCGAGCGCCAGCGCCGTGTTGACCAAGGGCAGGTAGATCTGCCCGCGCAGGTCGGGGTTGGTGTGCCGGACCGTCAGACGTGGGAAATAGCCGAGCTGGATGGCCTGGCGCGTCAGGGAGAAGGTGCCGGAAATGAGCGCCTGGCTGGCGATGACAGCGGCGACGATCGAGAGGACGATCAGGGCGAGCCGGGCCATGCCGGCGGGGGCCACGGCGAAGAACGGATTGGCCGTGTCTTCCGGATGGGCGATGGCATAGGCGCCCTGGCCGAAGTAGTTCAAGACGAGGCTGGGAAAGGCGAACAGGAGCCACGCGTAGGAAATCGCCCGGTGGCCGAAATGGCCCATGTCCGCGTAAAGGGCCTCGGTGCCGGTTATGGTGAGAACGATCGAGCCCAGCAGGGGATTGATGTAGGCCGGATGAGACGCCAGCAGGCGGAGCCCCCGGACCGGATCGAGCGCGGCGAGCACCGCCGGATACCGAATGATCTGCCAGGCCCCGAGCAGCGCGAGCGCCGCGAACCACCCGAGCATCACCGGGCCAAACACGCCGCCGATCGCCTTCGTTCCTTTTTGCTGAAACCAAAAGAGGATGATCAGGATGACGCAGGCGATGGCCTCGGCATAAGGGGCCAAGCCGGCGTTCAGGCTGGAGAACCCCTCCGCTGCGCTGAGGACGGTGATGGCGGGCGTGATGATGCCGTCACCGTAGAGCAGCGCCGCCCCGAACAGGATGATGAGCGTGGCCAGGCCGACGGCGCGGGAGGTGCTGGGATGACGATCCGTCCGGCTGAGCGCCAGGAGGGCGAAGATCCCGCCCTCGCCGCGGTTGTTCGCCCGCATGACGACGAGGAGGTATTTCACGGTCACCACGGCCATCAGCGTCCAGAACATGAGCGAAAGCACGCCGAGGACGCCCTCGGTGCGGTCGACCGGCGGCAGGTGCGCCAGGCACTCCCGCATGGTGTAGAGCGGGCTCGTGCCGATGTCGCCGAAGACGACGCCCAGGGCACCGATCACCAAGGCCAGCCGCAGCGCATTCCGCGGCTCGTTGGGCTCCGGCGGGTTCATGAATCGGGCATCTTCAGGGAAGTGACCGGGGTGTCCAAGCAGTTTTTGGGCCGGGCCGGGCGGCGGAGGGGCCGGGCCAGCCGCGACGCCGGGCCGAATTCCCGGCCCGCCGGCGCTCCGGCGCCGGCCGCGAACCCATCGACAACGGCCCCGAAATCCCCACCATCCGGCCCATGAGCATCCAGTGGCAGACGGCCAAGACCTACACGGATATTCTCTATCACAAGGCCGAGGGGATCGCGAAGATCACGATCAACCGGCCCGCGAAGCGCAACGCCTTCCGCCCGCGCACGGTGGCCGAGATGGCCGACGCGTTCGCCGACGTGCGCGAGGATCCGGCGATCGGCGTGGTCCTGCTGACGGGCGCGGGTCCCCACACCGACGGCAAGTACGCGTTCTGTTCCGGGGGCGACCAGGGGGTGCGCGGTCCGGCCGGCTACGTCGATGAAGCCGGCGTGCCGCGGCTGAACGTGCTCGACCTGCAGCGGCAGATCCGGACCCTGCCCAAGGTCGTGATCGCGCTGGTCGCGGGCTACGCGATCGGCGGCGGACACGTGCTCCATGTCGTCTGCGACCTGACGATCGCGGCGGACAACGCCGTGTTCGGACAGGCCGGGCCGAGGATGGGGAGCTTCGACGGCGGCTTCGGTTCGAGCACGCTGGCCCGCATCGTCGGCCAGAAGAAGGCGCGCGAGATCTGGTATCTCTGCCGCCAGTACAACGCCCGCGAGGCGCTCGCGATGGGGCTGGTCAACGCGGTCGTGCCGGTGACGGACCTGGAGGCGGAGGGCGTGAGCTGGGCCCGCGAGATCCTCCAGCACAGCCCGCTGGCCATCCGCTGCCTCAAGAGCGCGTTCAACGCGGACATCGACGGCCAGACGGGCCTGCAGGAGCTCGCGGGCAATGCCACGCTCCTCTACTACATGAGCGAGGAGGCGAAGGAGTTTCACCGCGCCCAGCGCGAGAAGCGCAGGCCGGACGCCCGGAAGTTTCCCTGGCGGCCGTGAGGATGGGCCGACGGGGGAGGTCCGGGTCGATTTGACACAACCCGGCGCCGGGCGTCACGTTCGCCCCAGGAATCGCCATGAGCGTTCGCATCGTCCGTCTTGGAACCGCGAGGGGTCCCCGTGAGGGGATCCGAATCGGAACCGTCCGCCGCCCGCCGCGCGGCGTGCCGAAGTCGGAGTTCGCGAGGCAGAACTGGTACGACGTCTGGTTCCCAAACCTCGCGCCCAGCCTCGAGACCATGAAGTTCGCGCACGCCGCGACGACCCCGGCGCAATGGACCGCGTTTGTACGGAAGTACCGGGCCGAGATGGCCGCGCCCGGGGCGCGGCATGATCTGGAACTCCTGGCCGCGCTTTCGCACGCGACCGATTTCTCGGTGGGCTGCTACTGCGAGGATGAGAACCACTGCCACCGCTCGATCCTGAGGCAGCTTCTCATCGAGTGCGGGGCGATGATGGCGTAGGGCCCGCCGTTCATTTCACCGTCAGCGTCGCCTTCAGGGTGTCGGCCGACGAACGGCCGACCATGATCTCGAAATCGCCGGGCTGCACGACCGGCCGCAGGTCGAGGCCCAAGGCGGCCAGTTTCTCCGGAGTGAGCGTGAACGCCACCGCCCGGGTCTCTCCCGGGGCCAGCGTGACGCGGGTGAAATCCTTGAGTTCCTGGACCGGCCGCACGGGCAGGCTGACGAGCTGATGGAGGTACAGCTGGACGATCTCGTCCGCCGTCACCGATCCGGTGTTTGTCACTTCGACGGTCACCTGGGCCCGGCCGCCCGGCGGGATCGTCGCCGGCTCCACGCGGAGCTTCCGGTACTCGAAGGTCGCGTAGCTCAGTCCGAATCCGAAGGGGAACAGGGGCGTGGAGTCGGCGACCACGTAGCTGCGCAGGCGGGACGGCTTGTGGTCGTAATAGTCGGGAAGCTGCCCGACGGACCGCGGCACCGTGACCGTGAGCTTGCCGCTGGGGCTCACCCGGCCGAAGAGCACGTTGGCGACCGCGCGGCCCGTCTCCTGGCCGAGATACCAGCATTCGACGATCGCCGGGGCGCGCTGCTGCAGGGTGTTGATCGAAAGCGGACGCCCGTTGATCAGCAGCACGGCCACCGGCTTTCCGGTCGCCAGGATCGCCTCGGCCAGTTCGTTCTGGCGGCCCACCAGGTCGAAGTTGTCGCGGTCGCCGAGATGGTCCTCGCCCCAGGCCTCCCGGCACAGGAGCTCGTTTTCGCCGAGCACGAGTACGACCGCGTCGCTCTGCCGGGCCACCTCGACCGCGGCGGCGGTGAGGCGGCGGTCCGCCGCGGGATCGCTGAGAATCGGGTTCTCGTTCACGCGCCAGTCGCACTGGGCGTTGAGGGTCAGCTGGCAGCCCTCGGCGTATCGGACCTGCATGGCCGGGCCGGCGAACTCCCTCAGACCCTCGAGCACGCTGACGCCGCGCATGGGCACGGGCGAGTAGCCGCCGAGGTGGATGCCGGCCGCGTTGGGTCCGATGACCGCGAGGGTTTTGATCCGGGCGGCGTCGAACGGGAGCACCCGGCCTTCGTTCTTCAACAGGATCATCGCCTCCTCGGCGGCCTTCAGGGCGAGGGCGCGGTGCGCCGGGCTGTTGGTGACCTCGGCGACACGGGCCGCATCGGCGTGGGGATCCTCGAACAACCCGCAGAGGAACTTGACCCGGAGGACCCGCCGCACGGCGCGGTCGATCTCGGCCAGCGGCACCATGCCCGCGCGGACCTCGTCGGCCAGGGTGGCGAAACACCCCTTGCTGTGAAGGTCGTAGTCGAGCCCGGCGGCGAGCGCCAGCCGGCCGGCGTCGGCCGGGCCCGCGGCGGCATGGTGGATTTCATAGAGCGTGTCGAGGCCGCTGCCGTCGCTCATGACAAAGCCCTGGAAGCCCCATTCGCCGCGCAGGATGTCCGTCAGCAGCTTGCGGTTCACGTGGTTCGGCACGCCGTCCCACTCATTATAGGAGGCCATGACTGCGGCGGCCTTTGCCTGGCGCACCGCGACCTCGAACGGGAGCAGGTGGGTGGAACGGAATTCACGCTCCGAGTAGTTGACCGGCGCGATGTTCCGCCCGCCCTCGGGCTGCCCGTGACCGGCGAAATGCTTGAGCGTGACCGCGACCCGGTCGCGCGGGATCGCCGTTCCGCGCCCCTGGAGGCCGGCGATCGCCGCCGCGCCGAGCTGCGCGACGAGATACGGATCCTCGCCGTAGCACTCGTCGAAGCGCCCCCAGCGAGGATCGCGGGCCAGGTCGAGCACCGGCGAGAGCACCTGACGGGTGCCGCGCGCGGCGGCCTCCGCGGCCGCGGCCGTGAACAGCTGTTCCAGCAGCGCGGGGTCCCAGGTGCTGCCGAGCGCGATCGCCGACGGGAAGCTCGTGGCGCCCGGGGCCATGTAGCCGTGGACCGCCTCGCCAAACACGAACAGCGGGATGCCCAGCCGCGTGTGGGTGCGCGCGTAGTCCTGCAGGCTGTTCGCCCGGCGGGCGCCCTCGGCCGGCGTCAGGATGGTCCCGGACCCCAGGAACGCCGGCAGATTGGCGTAGGCGGCCGGCCCGTTTGCGAACAGGGGGGCGTCCCTCCCGGCGACGAAGTTGCCCTGGGCGTCCCAGGCCGCCGGATCCTCGCCGCGGGCGGCCTGCAGTTGCGCCACCTTCTCCTCGAGCGTCATGCGGCCGATGAGGTCCTCGACCCGCCGGTCGATCGGCAGGGACGGATCGCGATAGGGCGGCTCGGCGGCCAGGGCGGCGGCCAGAACCGCGCCGACGGCGATGAGGAGAAGGGGTTTCATGGATGGGATGGGAGGGCCGGGGATCCGGATCGCATCGGCGGCGGGATCATTTCGCCACCCGATAGATCGCGTAGCTCACTGCGGGCACGTCGACCCTCAGGCCGCCGGTTTCGTCGGTGAGCCCCGCGGGTTTGCCCGCGAGAAGCGTGAAGGCCCGGTGCGGAACGGGAAACGGAAACTCGGCGGATACGGCTCGCGCCGCCGGGTTGAAGATCAGCAGCAGGACCTCGTCGCTGCCAGCCCGGGCGTAGACGAATGGATAGGCATCCTTCTGCGCGAAAAGGGGGACGAACTCGGCATAAGCGGCCAGCGCCGGCTCGGTATGCTTGAGCCGGATGAGCCGCCGGACCCGGTTCAGCAGCGAACCGGGATCGGCGTCTTCCGCGGTGACCGTCGGAGCGTCCGGCGACGGATCCACCGGCAGATACAGCCGCGCCGGGTCGGCGGAGGAGAATCCGAGATTCCGGCCGCCGACCCATTGCATCGGTGAGCGCGCGCCGGCCCGCGGCTGGTAGGCGCCCTCGATCTGGGGCAGTCCGTCCAGCTGCCGCATGCCGATCTCGTTCCCGTAATAGAGGAAGGGCACCCCCGGCATGGTGAGCCCGAACGCCATGATCATCTCCAGTTCGTCGACGGTCCGGCGGGTGTTCAGCCGCGCCAGATCGTGATTGCCCAACGGCAGGCAGATGTACCCCTTGGCGCGCGTCGCGCGGTAGGCGGAATAGTAGGGACCGAGGAAGCCGGTGATGTCGCCCCGGCCCTCGCGGTCGAAGAAGCTGTGGCCCTCCGACATGCCGTTCAGAATCCGCCAGCTTTCCTTTTGATAGAGGTCATTGAAGCCGTCCGCCCAATGGTAGAAACAGGCGTGGAACGCACCGTCGAGGGCGTCGCGGGGGCCGGACCACTCCGCCACGCTGAACGCCTCGGGGTAGTCCCGGCGCAGGATCTGCCGGACCTCCTGCCAATAGCCCTTGCTGTCCTGCCGGGGATCCTCGCCCTTGACCAGCGCGCTCGCCATGTCGGCGCGAAAGCCGTCGGCGCCCAGATCCAGCCAGAACCGCATCACCCGTTTCATCTCGGCCCGCAGCGCGAGCACGTCGGGATGATTGGTCGGGAGCTGCCACGGCTTGGCCGGATCGGGGCGCCCGTAGCCGTAGTTGAGGGCCGGCTCCGACCAGTAGAAATTGCTCAGGAAATTGCCGTTGCGCCGGCCGTAGCCGTGGACCCAGAGGTTCCCCGGCTCGGATTTCCAGGCGTTGTCCGTCCAGATGTACCAGTTCGAATGCGGATTGGGCGCCTGCCGGCTCGAGTCGACAAACCACGGATGGTCGATGGCCGTGTAGCTGATGACGTAATCGAACAACACCTTCAGTCCGCGCCGGTGGGCCTCCGCAAAGAGCCGGCGGGCGTCCTCGTTGGTGCCGTAGCGGGGCGCCACCCGGTAGTAGTCGCGGATGTCGTAGCCGGCATCGTTGAAGGGGGAATCGAAGAACGGGTTGAGCCAGATGGCGTCCACGCCGAGGCTCTTCACGTAATCCAGTTTCTGGATGATGCCGGCAAGGTCGCCGATGCCGTCGCCGTTGGAATCGTAGAAGGTCTGCGGATAGATCTGATACACGACCGCATGCTGGACCCAGGCGGGGCAATCCGGAACGACATCGGGCCCGGATAGCACGCCCTCGTCGGCGCGCATCGTCCCGAGGCAGCCGGCGGCGGCCAGGAGGGAAGGGAGCAGGGCGGCCCGGATGGTGGGAATCATGAGGATCAGTTGACCGATCCGGGCCCGGGGCTTCCGGCGGGGCGGGGCGAGGGGGCCCGCGGGGCGGCGGTCGAACCGCGGAGAAGACCCTGGATTTCCGATGCGGGTTGCGGGGCCACGCGGTGGCCGAGCGTGTAGATGGTCGTGCGCTCGATGGCATCGCCGTTGCGCAGGGTTTCCAGCGGACCCAGCATCTCGAGTTCAACGTAGGGGAGGGGATCCGCATTCGTGTAGATCTGCGCGCTCCGACCCTCGTCGGGATACGGCGCGCCGCCCACGACCTCCGAGTCGAGTCTCAGCGTCTCGGACCGCCCGATCCATACGAGGGTGCGACCGACCAGGCCGATCCTGTGATTTTGGGCGCGATCGCGGGTCAGGGACAGGAGATCGTCCGTCACGGCAAGGTCGGGCGGCGGCTCGCCGGACTCGAGGAACCGGGGCCCGCCGGGGGCCGGTTGCGCGGCGAGGGGCGCGTAGAGGGCGATCGGATCCTTGAGTTGCGTGATGGTCCAGACGCCGACCGAAAGAGGCGCGCCGGCGACGTTCTCATAGCGGGTCGTCGTGGTCATCACCGGCCGGCCGGGAGCAAGTTCGATCCGGCGCCGCACGCGGATGCCGTAATCAGGATCGACCTGCGACACCAGGGTGACTCCCGTCCGGTCGATCGCGACCGTCATCGGCATGCTGTCGAATCCGGCCGGCGGCGGCCATTCCCGCCCGATGCGGCGCCGCCAGTCGGTCTGGGGCGCTGGCCAGGCCTTGTCGCCGCCGAAATTCGACCACTCCTTCGAGGCGGGGTCGTGGCGCGATCCCCGGAGGGTCGCGTTTTCCCAGAACGGTCCATCCGTGGATCCGGCAAAACGGAACTGCATCACCCGGCCGATGGCGGGGACGATCACCGCCTCCACGATGCCGTTGCTGAGAAGGACGCTGTCGGGCCAGCCGCGGTAGGTGATGCCCGTCGCGGTGGTCGGGTCCGGGCCGGCCGCCGGCAGGGCGCAAGGCGGAAGCAGCGACACAGCGGAAAAGAGCAGGATGGACCAGCAGGAGGAGCGGTTTATGGCCGGGCGGTGCATGCGGTTATTGGGTCGGCCGACGCGGAGTCGACAGTCGGAAGAAACGTGAAGAACCCGCCGAGATCAACTCCCGTCGGGCGCAGCCCGGCTTAACCGGGCCGCCCGCCCGTTCAAGCCGAAGGAGCGGACCGGCCGACAAAAAGGCCGGCGGGCAGGGCGCCCACCGGCCGAGGAGAGCGGGCCGTCGCGGCCGCTATTTTCCGAGCGACTTGCGGAGGTCGGCGAGCTGGCCGGAGGAGCCGAGCTTGTCGTTGCGGCTGGCGATGAATTTCGCGTATTCCTCCATGAAGATCTTGCCCGGCGGGCGGAAATCGAACTCCGCCGGCTTGTCGCGGAAGAACTCGCGGTGCACGCGCGTCCAGACGAGGCGGCCGTCGGTGTCGATGTTGATCTTGGTGACGCCCAGCCTGGCGGCGGGCAGGTATTCGTTGATATCCACGCCCACGGCGGTGCCGAGCTTGCCGCCGGCCGCGTTGATGCGGTCCACCTCTTCCTTCGGCACGCTGGAGCTGCCGTGCATGACGATCGGGAATCCGGGGAGGAGCTTCTTGATGCCCTCGAGCACCTCGAAATGGAGCGACTGGCGGCCCTTGAACTTGTAGGCGCCGTGGCTGGTGCCGATGGCGGCGGCGAGCGAATCGCAGCCGGTCAGCTTGACGAAGCGCGCGGCTTCATCGGGCTTGGTCAGGCAGGCGTTGCCCTCATCGACCTTGATGTCCTCCTCGACGCCGCCGAGCATGCCGAGCTCGGCCTCGACCGAGATGTGTTTCTTGTGGGCCGCCTCCACCACGCGTTTCGTGATGGCGACGTTCTGGTCGAACGGCTCGTGCGAGGCGTCGATCATCACCGAGCTGTAGAACCCGGAGTTGATGCAGTCCTGGCAGGACTCCTCGTCGCCGTGGTCGAGATGCACGGCAAAGATCGCCTCGGGGAAGATCTGGTCCGCGGCGCGGATGACGGCCTCGAGCATGCGCTTGTCGGTGTATTTGCGCGCGCCCTTGGAAATCTGGATGATGAAGGGCGCCTGCGACTGGATGCAGCCGCGGAAAAGCCCCATCGCCTGTTCGGCGTTGTTGATGTTGTAGGCGCCGACGGCGTACTTGCCGTAGGCGTGCTTGAAGAG
>CAZKDK010000129.1:0-9365 GCA_964551145.1 uncultured Opitutaceae bacterium
GAGCAGCAGTTCTTCATGGACGCGTTGCTCGACGAGAGCATCTCGCTCATCACCTGTTTCGGGAAGGCCGGCACCGGGAAGACGCTCCTTTCCACCGCGTGCGCGCTGCAGCAGGTGTGCGGCGAAGCCAGCCGCTACGACGGCGTGTCGATCTCGCGGCCGGTCATCGCGCTCGGCAAGGACATCGGTTTTCTGCCCGGCTCGCTTGAGGAGAAGATGAAGCCGTGGCTCCAGCCCTATTACGACGCGCTCGAGGTGCTCATGCCCACGAAGCCTCCGAAGGAGCCCCAGTTCGCCGGCAAGCGATCCAGCCGGAAGCAGAAACGGAAGGAGGAGGCCCAGCTGCAGGCGGCCCTGCCGATCGCACCCGGCGCCCATGCGAGCGGCGCGTCCGTCAAGCCGTACGACCGCCTGATCCGCAATGGCACGGTCGAGATCGAGGCGCTGTGCTTCATCCGCGGCCGGTCGATCGCGCGGCGCTTCTTCATCCTCGACGAGGCGCAGCAGCTCACGCCGCACGAGGTGAAGACCGTCATCACGCGGATTTCCGAGGGCTCGAAGATCGTGCTGATCGGCGACCCGGCGCAGATCGACAATCCCTATGTCGATTCCCGGAGCAACGGGCTGGTTTTCTGCCACAACCGCATGAAAGGCCAGCCGATCTCGGCCCACATCAAGCTGACCAAGGGCGAGCGGTCGAAACTGGCGGAGTTGGCGGCGGACCTGCTCTGAGGCCCGCGATCCCGCCGCGCGGGTGCGTCACGACTCCGCGGCCGCGATGGCGTACGACACGGGCGGGAGGCTGACGCTCCAACCAGTGGCGTCGCGGCGGAAAGCGCCGGTCCGGCCGGCCAGCACCCGCGGCGTGCCCGCCGCCGTCCCGGCCGGGAAGTGCGCCTCGCACCGCGCCGCGGCGGGATTGAGCGCGACCAGGATCGTCTCGGCGGGCGCGGTCCGCCGGTAAACGAAGGGCCCGCCAGCGGCCGGCGCGAAGACCGGCGCGAATTCGCCGCCGGCGCCCAGGGCCGGATGCGCCCGGCGCAGGGCGGCCAGCTGCCGGAAGGTGTAGAGGATCGAGGCAGGATCGGTTTCCTGGGCGGCGACGGTCGGCCGGTCCGGTGCCGGATCGATCGGGAGGTAGAGCCGCCCGGCTGGCGCCGTCGAGAATCCCGCGTTGGGCGAGGCGTCCCATTGCATCGGGGTTCGCACGGCGGTGCGCCCGTAGCCGCCCTCCTTGGACGGGAGGCCTTCGATCGACCGGAGTCCGATCTCGTCGCCGTAATAGACGAAAGGCACTCCGGGCATGGTGAGCAGAAACGCGAAGGCCGCCGCGAGGTCGCACGCATCGCGGCCGGCGCCGAGCCGCGGGCCGGCGTCGTGGTTCCCGGACGGGATGGCGATGAATCCGTGCCCGCGGGTCGCCGCCTCGAGCGGCAGGAATTCGTCGAGAAACGGCCGGATGCTGCCGCGTCCGCTGCGGTCGAAGAACGGCGTGTCGCCGGGGCGCGCCCGGCGGAACAGGGACGTGTAGCCGGGCTTGTTGAATGGCAGCAGGAAATCCGCGTGGAAGCCGCTGGGAACGGCCACCGCGGGCTCGGACCATTCCGAGATGAGCACGGCCTCGGGGTAGGCCTGGTCGAGCCACGAGCGAACCTCCCGCCACAGCGCGCCGGTGGCGGCCCCTCCCGGGTCGTTCTTCACGAGCGAGCCCGCCATGTCGACGCGGAAGCCGTCGGCTCCGAGGTCGAGCCAGTGCCGCATGATGGCGCGCAATTCCGCGCGGACCGCGCGCGGGCCGGGGGCGTCGACCGGTTGCTGCCACGGGCGCTGCGGGTCGGGGCGGGCGTAGCCGTAGTTCAGTGCCGGCTGGAACCAGAAGAAATTGGGGACGTAGTTGCCGTCCCGCGCGGCATACCCGGCCACGACCGGCTGATCCAGCCCGGACCAGGTCCACACGCTGTCCGTCCACACATACCAGTCCGAGCGGGCGTTGCGCTCCGGGCGGCAGGAATCGAGGAACCACGGATGCTCGGTCGAGGTGTGGCCGGCGACGAGGTCGAGGATCACGCGGAGGCCCTGCGCCCGGGCGGCGGCGAAGAGCGCGCGCAGGTCCTCGTTGGTGCCGTAGCGGGGGGCCACCCGGTAGAAATCGGAAACGTCGTAGCCGGCGTCGCGGAACGGGGAGACGAAGCAGGGATTCAGCCAGAGGCCGGTGACGCCGAGATCGAGCAGGTACGGAAGCCTGGCGATGATGCCGCGCAGGTCCCCGATGCCGTCACCGTCCGCGTCCTGAAACGACTGCGGGTAGATCTGGTAGAAGATCGCGGATTCGAGCCAGGAAGGCATGGGAGCGAAGCGAGGCAGCCAAGGCCGTCGCGCGCCGGGCCGCAAGCCTCGGGATCCGAAAGGCGCCGGCGGGCGCGCGCGATCCCTACGAACCGAGGGTCACTTCGACCGTGACGGTCGTCTGCCCGGCGGCCGGCGGCGGCACGACGTTGCCGGCGACCCGGCGGCCGTCGACCAGCAGCGACTTGACGCCCTTGGAGACGCCGCGCGGGTTCTTCACCTCGATCGTGTAGTGCACGCCGCGGAACTTCCGCTGCACCGTGAATCCCTTCCATTTTCGCGGCACGCACGGATCGATCCGCAGGCCGTCGTAATCCGGGCGCACGCCGAGGATATGCTGCTGCGCGACCACGAGCGCCCAGGCCGCAGTGCCGGTGAGCCACGAGTTCTTGGCCTCGCCGGGAGTGGGCGAGAGGTGGCTGGCCGTCATCTGGGCGTAGACGTAGGGCTCGGAGCGGTAGACGTCGTGGTCGCGCTTGGCCGACGGACAGATGCTCAGGTAGTAGTCGAGCGCCTTCTCGCCCTCGCCGAACAGGGTCCAGCCGATGTGAATCCACGTGTTGTTGTGGGAGAAGACCCCGGCGTTTTCCTTGTAGCCCGGCGGGTAGCTGGAGACCTCGCCGAGTTCCAGATGGTAGGTTGAGTAGGGCGGATACTGGAGCGCGCAGCCCAGGCCGCTCCGGTAGAGGTATCGGTCGACCGCCGCCAGCGCCTGGCGGGCGCGGCCGTTTGCCTGCCCGGCGCCGCCGAGAACGCACCAGGCCTGGCTTTCGATGTAGACCTTGCCTTCCTCGCACGATTTCGACCCGACCGGCTGGCCGTGGGCATCGAACGCGCGGGTGTACCATTCGCCGTCCCACGCCTGGGTCTCGACCGTCCGGAGCATGTCGGCGTAGTCCCGGTCGAGGCGCGCGACGTCGTCGGTCCGGCCCAGCCAGCGGTAGAGCGCGGCGAGGTCGCGCGCCGCATAGAGGAAGAGGCCCGCGATCATCACCGACTCGGCCTGCGAGCCCGCGATGTCGCCCGTCACCTGGAAGGACTCGTTCGGCTCCTTGGAGAAGCAGTTCAGGTTGAGGCAGTCGTTCCAGTCGGCGTGGCCGATCAGCGGGAGGCCGTGCGGGCCGCGATGCCCGAGGGTGTAGGCGATCGAGATCTCGAGGTGGTGCTCCAGCGTTTCCGTCGAGCCGGGCTTGTCGGCGTAGCCGCACGGCTCGCCGAGGATGGTCCGGTCGCCGGTTTCGCGGATGTAGGCGCAGGTGGCGAGAACCAGCCAGAGCGGATCGTCGTTGAAGCCGCCGCCGATGTCGGCGTTGCCCTTCTTCGTCAGCGGCTGGTACTGATGGTAGCAGGTGCCGTCCGAGAGCTGGGTGGAGGCGATGTCGAGCAGGCGCTGGCGCGAGCGCCGCGGGTCGAGGTGGACGAAGCCGAGCAGGTCCTGGTTCGAGTCGCGGTAGCCCAGGCCCCGGCCGATGCCGGTCTCGTAGCCGGAGGCCGAGCGCGACAGGTTGAACGTGGCCATCACCTGGCATTGGTTCCAGATGTTGACCATGCGGCGCAGGTGCGCGTTGGGCACCTTGGACGCCTGATAGACGGAGAGCAGTCCGTCCCAGCGGGCGCGGAGGGCGGCGAAGGCGCCGTCGATGGCGGCCGGATCGCCATAGCGGGCCATGAGCGCCCGGCCCCGGGTCTTGTTGAGCACGAACGGCGCGTCGAACTTCGGCAGGTCGCCCTGCTCGACGTAGGCCAGGACAAAGGCGAAGGTCTCCGCCGCGCCGGGCTTCAGGGTGAGATTGATCTGGTGGGCGCCGATCGGATTCCAGCCGTAGGCGTGGCTGTTGCGGCAGCGGCCCTCGAGCACGGCCTGCGGATCGTGCAGGCCGTGGTGGACGCCCACAAACGCGTCGCGCGCGGTGTCATGCCCGTCGATCTTCCGGGTGCAGCCGAACAGGGCGTAGTGATTCCGGCGCTCGCGGTATTCGGTCTTGTGGTAGATGGCGGAGCCCTCGACCTCGACCTCGCCGATCGAGTAGGTGCGCTGGTAGTTCGTCATGTCGTTCAGCGCTTCGAAGAAGCAGAACTCGACAAACGAAAAGAGGGTCAGCTTCTGGGGTTTCCGCGTCCGATTGCGCACCGAGATCCTCCACACCTCCAGATTTTCGTCGGGCGGGATGAACATGAGCTGCTCGACCTCGATGCCCCCCTTGGCGCCGGTGATGCGGGTGTAGCCCAGGCCGTGCCGGCACTCGTAGGCATCCAGCGGCGTGCGCACCGGCTTCCAGCCGGGGTTCCAGATGGTCCGGCCTTGCTTCACATAAAGGAAGCGGCCGTCGTTATCCATCGGGTTGTTGTTGTAGCGGTAGCGGGTGAGGCGGCGGAGACGCGCGTCCCGCCAGAACGAATAGCCGCCGGCCGTCTGCGAACAGAGGCCGAAGAAATCGTCCTGGCCGAGCATGTTCAGCCAGGGCAGCGGGGTATCGGGACGCGTGATGACGAACTCGCGATTCCGGTCGTCGAAGTAACCGTAGGTGGACATTGGGGAAAAGAGCCGGCCGGGGGGTGGGTGGGGGTTCTTGGAGCGGATCGGGCGGGCATCCGAAAACGAGCAAGCCGGGCGGAGGGCCCGGCTTGGCGACGGCAGGAAACGCAGGTCAGACGGGGCGGGTCGCCGGACGCTGCAACAGGCTCGGCTGGCCGGCGCGCAGCGCCGACCATTCCATGACCAGCGCGAAAACGGCGGTGAATCCAAGATCGCTGGCCAGCGTGTTGCGGAAGAAGAGCAGCGTGGGCGGAAACTCCGGATGGCCGAACGTGAGCGCCTGCGCCCAGCCGGCGAGGGTCTTTGCGTAGTAGGCGTCGCCGAGGAAGGAGGCCGTGTTGGTCGCCACGTAGAAAAGCAGCGAGCCGCCCACGCAGCCGGCGAGGAGCGTCAGCCAGGTCTTGCGGCGGCAGACCATCCAACCCAGCACCAGCGCCGCCACGAAGCACACCGTGCGCACGAGCACGCCGCCCAAATCCCAGGTGTAGCCGAACTGGGTCGCATGGTAATGGTCGAGGTAGAGATCCGAGACGCTCAGCGCGGCGAAGGGCACGAGCCACATCCAGCGGTTGCGGAAATAGACCGCGCCGCAGAAAGCGAGGGCCATGAGCGGAGAGAAATTGACCAGGTCCGGATTCCAGGCCGCGACGATCCGGTACGCCGTGGCCAGCAACACAAGGGCGAGGGCGGTTCTCATAGATAAAGGTGGCGCGATTGTGGCGCCCGGTCCCCGAAAGGACAGCAAAAACTAATTTAGCGGCCTTTCGCCCGCGCGCGCCTCATTCCGGGCGGGTGTCGCCGGGTGGCGGCAACGCGGGCGCCGCGGCGGGCGCCTGGTGGAGCGGCAGGATGTGCGTTTCGCGGGTGGTCCCCAGCCTGAGGGTCAGCGTGACGTCGAGCCGTTCGAAGTTGTTCTCGATCGGGGACAACATGGGATCCGGAGATCCCTGCTGGCCGGGCGCGAGCGTGAACGTCTCGGGCCGGGCGGCAAAGTTGCCGAGCGGCGAGTCGACGTTCGCGATCGTGAAGGTGACCGGCGCGGAGCCGGTGTTGGTGAAGGTGAAGGTCAGCGCCAGGCGGGGCGGGCGCATGTACTGGTAGTCGACGCGGCCGTACATCTCGTCGATCTCGTCCCGCGAGAAACTCGAGCCGCCCTGCGAAAAGGGGCGGACGGTCTCGGCCAGGCCTTCGCCGGAGCGCGGCGGCCGTTCCCCCCGATGCCCCGGGCGCTCCCCCGGGGAGCGCAGGCGCACCGACGGCCCCAGCCAGGACTGAACGGTCACGGCGCCGTTGCCGTAGGTCGCGCCGGCCGACAGCAGCGTTTGCGGCGGCGCGATCCGCGCCATGAACCGCCGGCGCTCCCCGCGTTCGGTCGCGCAGGCGGCCAGGCTGAGAGCGGCCAGCAGGCCGAGGGCCAGTCCGGCGGCGATGCGGCCCGGGCGGTGCCGGGATGCCGGGCGGCAGGGCAGCGAACGGAGGCGGAGGGAGGGCGGTCGGGGAAGGTGCACGGCATGAGTCTTGCGGGCTTCTGCGCGACGGTGCAATACGAGTCTTTTCCACCATGCTCATCCACACCGTATATTTCTGGCTCAAACCCGGCCTCACCGAGGTCCAGCGCGCAGAGTTCCACCGCGGCGTCGAAACGCTGGGGTCGATCGCGCACGTGGAGCGGGTTTATCTCGGCCCGCCGGCGCGGACGCCGCCGCGCGCGTTGGTCGACCAGAGTTTCAGCCTTGGGCTGACGGCGGTCTTTCGGGACGCGGCCGCGCACGACGCCTACCAGGTCGACCCGGTCCACCTGGCCTTCGTGGCGCGGTGCCAGCACCTGTGGACCCGGGTGCAGGTGTATGATTTCGAGGAGTCCGGCGTCCCGGCCGGTCCGGCGCAGGGGGCGGACCGGGCTCAGATCCAGGCGCCGGCCAGCGCCGGCGCCGCAGCGGCCACGAGGCCCGCCGGATCCGACCCGGGGACGGGCGGTTCACCCAGGAGGTAGCGCACGACGTCGGCGGCGGTGTAGGTATCGGCCCCGGGCCGGAGGAATCGCGCCAACTGGGCGACATCGTTGCCGGCGGTCAGCAAGGGAAGCTCGTCGGCGCGCGACGAACGGATCTGCCCGTAGCCGGCGGTTGCGAGAAGGCCGTTGCACAGGCATTTGCGACCGTCGGTCGCGGCGAGCAGACCCCCTTTGCGGACAAAGTCGTCCGCGGGTTCGGCGGCGCACCGGTAGCCGACGGTGCCATCCGCCTTGCGGTAGGCCTGCCGGAGGTAGCCCAGTTCGCAGCAGCGCTCCCGGGCGGCGTAGCGCGCGGCTTCCGAGAGCGTGCCGTCCAGCTGCAGCACCTTGAAGGGAAACCCGGTGGGCGAGGCGAGCGGATCGGTGAAGACCCGGGCGCCCGCGGTGCGGCTCAGGCGGCAGGTCGCGAGCTTGAGCGCGGGTGCGATGCCGGACTCCTCGCAGAACGCGAACGCGGTCCCCACCTGCACCCCGGCGGCGCCGAGACCCACGGCCTCGGCCAGCTTGCGGGGCCGGGCAAACGACCCGGCCAGCCAGAACGGCAGGCCCAGGGCGCGGAACTTCTCGAGATCGGGCACGTCGCGCGGCCCGTAGACGGGTTCGCCTTCGGCGCTGAGCTGCGGCAGCCCGCGGGGCGGGGCGTTGTGGCCGCCCGCCAGTTCGCCCTCGATGACGAAACCGTCCACGCGGCCGTTCGATTTGCGGGCAAGGGTGGTGGCCAGGGCGGCCGATGCGACGATCGCGAGGAACCGGGGGCGTTTCAGCCGCGGGCCCGCCCCGCCGCAGAAGGCTCCGGGATCAAGGGCCGCATTGAACTCCTCTCCCGGCTCCGCGCCATCGACGTCAATGCGCAGCTCCACCGGCGCGCCGGCGGCCAGGCGGTCGAGCACGCCGGGAATGGCGCGGGGAATGCCGGCGCCCATCAGCACGTAATCCACATCCGCCAGCATGGCGCCGAAAAGCGAGGGCAGGGTGGCGAGCTGGACTTTTTCGAGGAGATTGATGCCCACCGATCCGGACTGGCCCTCCTTCGCGAGAAACACCTCCGCGAAGCTGGCGGTCACCATCAGCTCGACCAGCGCCGGAGGGGGATGGAGCGAGGGCAGCGCGCTGAGTCGGAACGGGGCGAGGGGAGCCTTGCCGCCGGACACGTAGTGATCGCGCCAGACGCGGGCGGCCACGCCGGGGACCGGAAAATGGTCGAGGGCATGGCGCATGTGACCGCCGGGGTCGCCGGCCTGCAGGCGGCGGGCGAAGACCACGGCGAGCAGGGCTCCCGAGACGACGCCGAGCTGGCCCAACTGGGAAACGGCGCGGGCCAGCCTCCAGTCGGAGACGCCCACGCCCATGCCCCCCTGGATGATGATTGGATGCGACACGACGGGCTCGAACTACGCTCCCCCGATCGTGGGGGAACCCGCGGCAGGGAAGTCGAAAACCGCCATCAAGCATTCGCTGGAAACCTGCCGGACTGGGGCCGTCAAAAACCGACGCGTTGGATCAGTGTGGGCGGCCGCCCCGGGCAAGGGAAGCTCTTTTCCATACAGGCGCACGGAATCGGAAGACGCGCCCGGGGGGCGGGCGCGACGACCCAGGCCGGCCGGAAAAGGCGCCCGGCGGCGGCGCCCGGCGGAAGCCACGGCGGGCCGGCTGCTCAGCCGAAGATATACTGGCTGATCAGGTTCTCGAGATACTCCTGGCGCCCGCTGCGGGCCACGGGCTCGCCCAGCTTGAGGACAATCTTCTCGAGTTCGCGGAAGCCGACCTTGCGCGACTCGATGTCGCGCCCAAACCCGACGTTGAAGCTGTTGTACCGGGCGGCGACGAACTGAGTGAACCGGCCGTCGGCGAGGATGCGCCGGGCAATCTTGAACGCCAGGGCGTAGGCGTCGAAGCCGCCGATGTGCGCGTAGAAAAGGTCCTCCAGGTCGATGGACGGCCGGCGGAGCTTCGCGTCGAAATTGAAGCCGCCGGATCCCAGTCCGCCCGCGCGCAGGATCGGGACCATGGCGAGGGTGAGCTCGCGGACGTCGGTGTTGAACTGGTCCGTGTCCCAGCCGAGGAGCAGGTCGCCCGTGTTGGCGTCGATCGAGCCGAGGAGACCGGCGGCGGCGGCGGTCTCGATCTCATGCTGGAAGGTGTGGCCGGCCAGCGTGGCGTGGTTGGTCTCGATATTGAACTTGAAGTGGCGGTCGAGGCCGTGGGTCTTGAGGAAGGCGATTCCCGCGGCGACGTCGAAGTCGTACTGGTGCTTGGTGGGCTCCTTCGGCTTCGGCTCGATGAGGAACTGGCCCTTGAAGCCGATGGCCTTGGCGTAATCCACGGCCATGTGCATGAACGTCGCCAGGTGCTTCTGCTCGCGCTTGAGGTCGGTGTTGAGCAGCGTCTCGTAGCCCTCGCGGCCGCCCCAGAACACGTAGTTCTCGCCGCCGAGCTCGCGGGTGACCTCCAGCGCCTTCTTCACCTGCG
>CAZKDK010000130.1:0-4610 GCA_964551145.1 uncultured Opitutaceae bacterium
GTGAGGATGCCCTGGTCGGGTTTCTGGCGGTCTGTCGCAAGGCCCACCGTGATGGCGCCGCCGGGCGCGAGCATCAGAATGTCACCCCCGCTCGCCGTCTTGACCTCGTGGGTTGAAAGCGCGATGTCGCCCCTCCAGAGCTGGTTGGTGAAGAGCGCTGCGAGGGCCCGGGTGAGCGTGACGCCGCTGGCGGCGGCGGTTGCGGGTTCGTTCTGGGCCTGCGCCGAATCCGTGAGCACTCGGGCGAACACTTTGAGCGCCAG
Organism: uncultured Opitutaceae bacterium; assembly: GCA_964551145.1. Taxonomy (GTDB): domain Bacteria; phylum Verrucomicrobiota; class Verrucomicrobiia; order Opitutales; family Opitutaceae; genus Fen-1467. The sequence continues at coordinate 264 of CAZKDK010000130.1, forward strand.
GGCATGCTGTTGATCCGCCGGCAGCTGGCCAAACTGAGCCCAAGTCTGCTGCGCGGAACCGCCGGCCGCCCCCATCAGGGCTGCCAGGACCGGCAGATAGCGGGTCGCCTGGTCGCCCCCGGTTCCCGGATTGAGAAACTGGTCGACAAAACCCGTCCCTGCGGCGTCGGTGTAATCCAGTCCGCGGCCGAACAGTGCGGCGATGGCTTCGTAGCCCGCGTTGTAGTTGCCAAAGTCGGGCGACTGCGGGTTGTTGCGCGCGCGTCCGGTGTCGCGCAACACGAGGTAGAACAAGTCGAGGACAAGGCGGTTCTTCGCCTCCTTTTCGCCGCTCGTCTGTTCGGGCAGCGCCTCGAATTCCGACCAGATCTGATCATCGCTCGCAACGGCCGGATCGAGGCCAAGCAACCGGCCAAGATCCGGAAGATAGCGTGCGGCGTTGGCCCCCGCCTTGGCGGGATCGACGAATTGACCGAGGAAGGTCGCGAAGTCGAGGCTCGAGGTCGCGAGTCCGGAGGACGGGCCGATGCCCGCCGCCGTCAGGACGTCTGCGCCTGCGAACGGGAGGCGGGGATTGCGCACATTGCCGATGCTCGCGATCCCGGCGGCCGTGCCGTCCGGCTGGGTCGGGCTTCCGCTGCCGAGATCGAGATTGCGGCCGGCGAGCACTTCGAATGCGCCCGGGCCGCTGATCTGGAGATCGCCCGCCGTCGGCGATCCCGAGCCGGGCAGCAGGCTGTTCGGGTCGAACTGAAGCAGGTTGCCGGGCGCCTGCGCCGCGAGCCGGAGCGCCGAATTGGGATCGTACGCGATGATGTCCCGACCCGCGGCGACGATGCTCACGTCGCCCGGGTCGACGTTCTGAATGTAGAGGGCAACGTCGGTGACGTCATTTCCCGCGACCACCCGGGCGGCCTTCCCCGAGAAAAGCGTCAGCCCCGAGACGTCTCCACCGAGCGCGTACAGGTGCACCGGCTGCGCGTCCCCTGCATGCAGCGGCGGGGGAACGGCTCCGCTGCTTGCGGGCGCAGGCCCGTGCAGGGCCAACTGGGTCTGGAGGACGACGTTATCGCCAAAGGTCGCGCCGGATTCGGCGAAGAGGGCGCCGATGCCGCTGAAGAGCTTGCCTGGTGTGAGGCCCTGCTGGCCCTTGGTCAGCGTGGACAGGCCGAAGGGCGAGGTGCTGCCCGGAATTCGGGCCGGGTCCGCGTCCGAGAGATTCACGACGCTCGATTCCCATACGTGGGGATTCGCGGTTGCGTCGAAGACCGCGGCGCCCGACATCAACGAATTGGGTTGAAGACCGTTCACGGCTCCTGCGGCCGCCACGTCGACAGTCCCCCGGGGCGACGGCGACAGGGTCAGGCTCCCGACGAAATCGATGTCCCCGGAGAATGCAGTCGCCCTGAGCGTGCCGGGCATCAACGCCGAAACGCCTGTGAAGGCGGTGACGTCGGACTCCACGAGCTTGAGCCACGGCTGATAAACGGAGATTGCCGCCGCCGGCTCGTTGCCCGGCACGTTAAACAGCCACCGGGCAAGCGACGCGCCGCTGCCATCGGGGCTGTCGGCCAGGCGCACTGTCCCGGTCAGTGACGAGACTTCGACGGCATCGGCGAGGGCATAGGTGGAGAAGTAGCTTTTGTCGTAGTAGCCGTTGTCGGTGCCCTGTGGCAACAGGAAGGCATTGGCAACCGGGCCGAGGCGGAGGTCGCCGCCGGCTGCGACTTCGAAGCTGCCCTGGCCCAGGAAGAGCGTCGTCGGCAACAGCAGCGTAGGATCGGGGCTCACCTGAAGGTTCGCCAAAGTCGTCAGCACGCTCTGGTCCACCGCCGCGCGGGTGCCGTTCGTAACTACACTGCCGCCCGCGCCCAGGGAACCGCTTCCCCGCTCCACGTAATATACACCCGCGTCGAGATTGCGCCCGGCTCGCACGACGAGATCGCCGCCGCCCAATTCGAAAAGCGTAGATGTCGTTGGGGCGAGGATGTTGCCATCGGCGTCCCGTCCCGCCATCCGCGCGTTGGTCGGGATCACGGCGTCGACATTGGCGACGTCGCGGCCGGCGCTCAGGTTCACGTTACCACCGCCGAGCGCACCGACGCCCTCGAAAAAGTTGCTGAAATCGATCCACCAGGTCGTGGAAGCGACGTCCCGGGTGACGGCCACCCCGAAGAGGCCCGCCGCGTCGAGCGAGCCGCGCCGATACAGCCAGTTGTCCGGCAGCTCCCTGGAGGAATCGGCGACGAGCCCGGCGCTGGTCTGCAGGAAGTGCCCGATGTCGTTGCCCGCGCGGATCGAGAGATTGCCTCCGCCGGAACTGTATTGAGCGGGGTAATAGGGAGGCTGCGGCGCCGGCGCCAGCGGGCTCCGGGATCCGCCGATCACCGGCATGTCGAATCCGTCCAAGGCGGGCGCCTGCGTCCCTGCGGTGTAGATCGTCGCGAGCGGGTTGAGCAGCTGCACGTCCCGAGCTGCGGCAACATCGATGTTCCCGGTGCCGGTCCGGATTGTCTGGTAAAACGCGGGCACAATCTGCTGGCGCATCGCGGAGGCGAGGTTCGCGGGAAGAGCCGTCGCGCCCGCGCCGAGGAGGACCGATCCCCGGCCCGCCGGCAGGCCGGCGGCATCGGAAGGCGGGCGCACCGCGCCAAGAGCCGCCGCGCCAAGGTCCGCTCCGGCCACCAGGGTGTAGGACCAGGACCGCGATCCGGCCGGCAGCAACGGCGCCGTCCATAGCGGATACAGGGCGCTCACCGCTTTGGTGGGATCAAAGCCGTCGCTCAGGCTCGCCCCGACGGGGAACACCAGATTGCCCGCGGCTCGCAAGGCGAGCACTCCCGGTTCGCCGTATCCCGCGACGGGCAGGCCGCTGGCCGGATCGACCTGGTTGGCGCTGGGGCCGAATCGATAGGTCGAAAGATCCCAGGAATTGGCGAGCGTCAGGTCGCCCGCGGTGGTCGCGAGGCTACCGGCCCCACCGGTCGTGTAGCTGCCCTCGGAGAGCGCCAGCTGGATCGGCGTCGAGCCCGCGGCGTATTTGAGAGCGCCACCGGAGTCGAGCATCACCGCCGAGCCGGGGGTGATCCGAAGACGCGCGCCAGCCCCAAAGGTGCTGATCGTCCCGCTCGGCTCGATGATGCGCCCCGGCTGGGTGGCAACGATCGCATCGCTGCCCGGGGTCCCGTTGACAAAGGCGACCGGCGCTCCGGCCGGCACTGCAAGCGAGCTGCCGGCGGGCCCAGGAACCGTGAGCACGACACGCATGCCGGCCCCGGCGGCGAACGTCGCGCCGCCGCCGTTCACCGCGTAGGTGCTGCCTGCGGGAAGGTTGACCGACACGAGGCCGCTCGCCGGCGTCAGGTTCATCGTCCCGGCACCCGCGAGCGTGACCGATCCCGCACCGTCGAGCGCGACGGTGCTGCCCGCCGCGAAGACGGCTGTTTCCGTGGCCGTGAACCTCGTGGTCGCGGTTCCATCCGGGCTCGTGGTCGTCCCCGAGGCGCCCGCGATGACCCCGCCCACGGTGAATCGGAGTCCAGCGCCGCCATGGGGAAAGGCGATCGCCGTGTTGGCCGGAATCGAGAGCGCGCTGCCAGCGCCGTTCAGGGTCAGCGGAGTCACCGCGCCCGGGGCCGCCGGGTTGACGATTTCGGCACCGGGCTGGATGTGAAGCGCCGACGCAAGCACCGCTTGGTCGGCATTGCCCGAAAAGAGGCGGCTGACGATCGCCGAGGTGTGCCCCAGCCGGAGCACACCGGTCGAGTCGAGCCCCCCGGCGAACGCGGCCCCGTTGTCCTGGACCGCGGCCTTCACCGTGTCGATCACGCCGGTTGCCGGGGAGTAGGCGCGGTAACCCTCGACGACGATGCTCGAGGCGCCGTTGATCTGGCTGCCGATCGCGCCGATCTGCACGTCGACGGGAGCGCCGCCGGCGTCCACCGCCTGGGGCGCGCGCAGATGCAGGGTTCCCGTGGCATTCGTGCCAGAAAGGTCGGCCACGCCAGTCATCGTGACGCCGGTATCGGCGGGCAAACTGACCGGCACGGCCCCACCGGTGCCGCCCACCGCGAACGCGAGTGTGCCCGGACTGCTCAGCGTCACGACGCTGCGGGGCGCGACTGGCGTGGTGAAGCCCGCGGCGAACGAGACCGACCGGCCGTCCGGAGTCGTGAGCGTGCCCGCGCTGCCGAAGGTGACCTCATCGTTCCCCGGCGTGCCGGTCGGCAGCGTGACCGGCACGCCCGCCGGAAGCGCGATCGAACTGGCACCGCTCGAATTGAGTTGAAGCGCCCGGTTGTTGACCACCGAAAGGTCGATGACCGAGCCGGGCATGAGGTTCAGTTG
>CAZKDK010000130.1:4710-9346 GCA_964551145.1 uncultured Opitutaceae bacterium
CGCCCCGCCTTGATCGTGCCGTCCACGGCCACGTCGCCCGTGCGCACGCGAATCGCCGCGGCCTGCGTGAATCCGCCGTTCGAAAGCGTGTCGCCAAGGGCGGCGAGGCTGTTCGTGCCGGCGACGTCCCCAGGAATGGATCTTACATCGAGGGCAAATGAACCGCCGCTGCCGCCCTGGCCAAGCAAGTGCGCGCCCTCGTCCAGCGAGAAGCTGCCTTCGGGCGCGCTCACGGCAAGGCTGCCGGCGTCCCCGCCCCCAGCCTGCGCCGAAACGTCGATCGTCGCGTCCTTCGCCACGTTCACCACCCCGTGATCGGCAATTACCTCGACCGATCCGCCATCGGTGTATTTCGTGACGTCGTAGAACGTCTTGGCGACCCCGCCGAGGTTCAGGTTTGCCGCGGATTCGAGCGTGACGTCGCCCGTCGCCGGGCCACCCGTCGCGTGGAGCGTCAAGGCACCGCTCGGCAGAGAAACAAGGGTGCCCAGGTCGACGTTCCGTCCGGCCAGGCTGAGCTGCGCGCCGAGGTCTCCCGGCGCGTGCGCCGCCGCTCCGGAGGAGGGCGCGACGACCTCCAGGCTCCCGGCGGCTGCGATCGTCTCGTTGATCGCCTGGGTCGCAGAGGCGGTGCCGCCCGCTGCCGCCGGCGCGTGCGCCGCGACGACCGGAGTCGTCAGTCCAAGATCGCCCTGGGAGAACAGCCCGCCGGTCCCCTGCAGAAGGATCTGGTCCGCGGCATTCAGTCTTGCCGATGCATAGCCTTGAATCGCGAGTTGTCCGGTGCCGAGGTGGATCGTACCCGCGTTGAAGGTCAGCGCCCCTCCAGCCGGAGCCGCGGTTGGGACGGCCGCATCGGGTCCGGCCAGACCCGTGCTGTTGTCCAGCACGACATCCCGGGCGGCAAAAGTCGTCGTGCCGCCGTCGCCAAAGATCTCCGGCGCGTGCAAGGCGATGCTGCTGAACGTCGGCGAGCCGATCGCACCGCTGCCGTAGATGTCGATCGATGAGTAGCTGAGCAGCGACAGGGCCGTCGCTGAGTTCTGGAGCGATTGCAGTGTGGCGGCGGACAGCACCAGACCCGGTGTGGTCTGGCCGTCGGCCTGCGCCCGCAAGGCGCCTGCGTCGTCCAGCTGAATGCTGATTTGCCCGCTGTCAAAGGCGATCGCGCCGCTCCCCGTCCAGTTCGCCGACGGATCGATCCGGGTCGCGTAAGTCGAATCCGCGACGACGCTGGCGCCCGAGATCCGGGCATTCGCGCCAATGGCCAGATCGGGCGACGTTGATCCGGCGATGCCGGAACGCCGGACTTTCGCCGCCGGATTGCCGCCGACCCGAAGCAAGGCGCCGTCGCCGTAGATGAGCGAGACGCCCTGCACCGTCTCGTCTGCCGAACCCGACAGGCTGATCGTGCCCCGGCCATCGAGGGTCAGCGTGCTGCCGGCCGGAACCGTAAACGGATTTGGCTTGTCGGCATCGCTGGCGGCGAAACGGCTGGTCGTGCCGTCGGCGTGGGTGATCGTGCCGGCAATGGTGGAGCTTAGAGTCGTAGTCCCCGGCGTTCCCTGGGGAATGCTGACCGGGGCGCCAGCGCCGCCCAAGGTGACCGCGTCGCCCAAGGACCTGAGTTGCACCTGGTCGACGACGCGCAGCGTGCCGTTAGTGCTCGTCCCCTGGCCCGACTGGCTGATCTGCGCCCCGTCCCTGACTGTGAGGGCGGCGTTGGCCGCCAAGATCACATCGGGACCGCTCAAGGGAGCGCCGGCATTGTCGACCGTAAGATTGTTGGTTGTCACCGTGACCGTGGTGCCGTCGGGGTCCACCGTCCGCCGGCCGCCCACCAACAAACTGGCCGCGCCGAAATTGCTGAGATCGGCCGAATCGAGCACGAGGTCACCCGCGGCCGAGGAGAGATCGGCGCTAGGTCCGGCAATCAGGATGTCCTGGAGACTGGCGATGTCGACCAAGCCGCCCAGGCCGAGCGGCGTGCCATCGGATTTGCTCCGGGCCCGAGCATTCACCTGCCCTTGCAGGGTCATCGATTGCGTGGCGGCCAGCAGAACCTGGCCTGCATCGACGGGGAGTCGTGGCACAGCGATGCCCGCCGCCTGTGCGCTTTTCGCAAAAAAGTCGTTGGCGGAGGAGTCGTCATACTGCGCGCGCGCCCGCACCACGGTTCCGGGCGCCACCTCGAACGCGTTCAGAAGGGGCGTCCCGGCGGCGGGCAGCGGGACCAAGTCGTTGAATCGATAACCCGACACCACGCTCGATCCGTCGGGCAGCGCCACGGCGCCTCCGGCTGGCGTGCCGGACTTCGGCGTCACCAGAAATCCGCCGGCCAGCAGGGCATAGCGGGCCGGGAGCACGGTGTAGACCCCGGCGGGCAGCCCATTGCTTGCGCCGAGATAGACCCGGTCGCCCACCTTCCAGGTCCCGCCCGGGCCGCCCACATAGCCCGGATCCGATCCCAGATTGCCGACATTGACCACCGAATAGGCGCCGTAGGGGGCGAAGTCGGGAGCATAGCCCGCTACGACGGCGAAGCTCACCAACGCGGGCGCCGAATGATTGGGTACGTACGCGGGCGACAGGACGTCGTTGGTGCCTCCAACGCCAGGCACAAAACGGTAGGCATAGAGATCTCCGCCACCGCTGACGTCGATTCCGGATCCTGTTTGGCCTGTGATCTGGGAGCCCGAGATATTGATCGTTTTGCCCGGGACGCCGCTCACCGTGATGTCACCGCCGGTCGGAGCGATCCACTCCGTGCCGTTGAGGTTGATGCCGTAGGGAATGGTCGACGCGGCGCCGGTGACGGGGTCAACCGCGGACACCGACGTCACGCTGCCCGGAAGCAGGTTCAGCCGTCCAGTCACCGGAACGCCCGTCAGCCCCGGGTCGGTTGAACCGAGGTTGATGGTTCCGATCGGGGCCCGCAACACGCCGCCTTGAGTGATGGACGACGCATACAGATTTAACTGTCCCCCGGCCGAGAGCGGAACCGGGGGCAGCGCCGATCCACCGGGCCCGCCAACCGTGATCGAACCGGGCTGCAGCGTGCCGTCAGGCGCCAGGTAATCGTAGGCGACGATCGTGAAGATGCTCGCGGTCGGCGGATAGACCTGGCCCCCGCTGAGGCCAATGGAGCCGGTGATGCTCAGAGTGCCGTCGCCGCGAATGTCGCCACTCTGGGCATTGAAACTGGCCGCGCTCACCTGCGGCAGCGAGAGGTTGCCAATGTCGATCAAATGCGAAGCGCTGACAGAGAGCGTCCCCGTGCCATGCCCGGGCGGGGCGCCGGTCAGGCCGACGGACAGCTGGGTCGCGGGAGGCTGGAAGGGAAAACCGAGCGCGACGTAAGGCGCCTCCAGCGTCACGGTCGGGTTTGGATCGGCAGCGGTCGGAGCGAGGACGATCGTGCCGCCGCCGCCCGTGGTCAGACTCCGGTTGGCGGCGAGCGATGCCGACCCCAGAAACTCCACGGCGCCGAGGGTGCCTCCCAGGACGATCGAATCGAAGCCACCCTGCGTGATGGCCTTGGATCCATCCGCGTTCCGAGCGGTTTTTGTGGCGAAGCGGTCGGCGGCGAAATGCCCTCCTTCGGCCACGGGGTTCCCGTCGAGATCCAACCCGAGCGGGTTCACCGGATTGCCGATGACCGCCGTTCCCGTGGCGGAATAGGTCCCCGGAATGGCCGGACCCGACTGCGTGACGGTCAGCATCACGTCGGAAGCCGACTGCTGAACGCCTTCAAGATAAAAGCGTCCGGACGAGATTGACAGCGAGCCTCCCTGGGCCGTGGGGCCTCCCGCCGCGCCGATGAGCGTCGCATCGGCGTAAAGTTCCTGCCTTCCGGTGAAGGCAATGGTGCCCGCGTTGCTGTCAACCACAACTGGCAGCATGGGACTTCCGTTGGTCGAACCCATCGAGGCCATGCCGGTGCCCGCCTGCGACGCCGGGAAATAGAGGAGGCCGGCGGCATCCTTCGAGTCGCTCCAGCCGGACACGTCGAGCCTGGCGCCGGCCTCGGCCACGATGTTCCCCTGTACGGCAATGGTGCCTCCCGGGAGGACCGTGCCTGTCCGGAAGCCGCGGGGATCCGGGGTCAGGACGGTCGTGCCGGCCACCGAAAGGAAGCTGGAGGGCCCCAGGTCGACGGTCGGCAGCGCTTCTGTCAGCGACGATCCGAAGATCGGATTGGAGTCCCGGGTGCCCGAGGAGGCGGTGATAGCGATGGTCCCGCCCGGGGCCGTCACGCTCCCCAGAATTGTCACCGTGTCGCCCTTGAAGGACACGCCCCTGGTTGCGTCCGTCTGGGGATCGGTCCGGATGACCGCGCCTTCGTCCATGACCAAATCACCTCGCAGAAGCGCACTATAGCTCGGATTGAAGCCCGTGCCCTTTGCGGTGAAGGCCAGGCTCACCGGAACACGCTGGCCGGCCGGCAACGGCGCTGCCATGGGAACGAGCACGAATCCGGGGCCGCCACCCGGATCCGCCGCAGTCGTCCAGTTCGTCGCGACGGGGGCAATCACCGTCGGAACCAGGTGGCCGGTCCTGGCGTCGGTCACGCCTCCCGAAATCGTGACGCAAGGGAGCGACTCGAGGGGAACCACCGCTCCGCTCTGGTTGCGCA
>CAZKDK010000131.1:0-9265 GCA_964551145.1 uncultured Opitutaceae bacterium
GGTCACCCCCGAGCTGGCCGACCGCGTGCCCGGGCACCTGACGCCCACGCAGTTCATCTTCCAGCAGGAATCGCAGCACGGAGTCTACGACCTCGGCAACGTCGAGGCCCGCTTCTGGCTGACGCCCGGCTCCGTCGCGCTGCGCTGCGACCCGGCCGGCACCGTGCTGGATTTCGGTCCGGCCGTCACCAGCGTGCGCGCCGAGGTGCTGTCGCACCAGGGCGGCTCCGCCGCCGCCGAACGGGTCACCCGCGACGCGATCGCGGACTATGCCCGGGAGATCACGCGGCGTTATGACGAATACGCCCGCGCCCTGCCGGACCTGCACCGGCTGCGCGAAGCCGCCAAGATCCTGGCCCTGGTCCACTGGGCGCAGGCGCGCGGCCTCAAGCTCGTGCCGCCCTCGCCGCCCGCGCCGCCGTGCGCCTTGCCCGCCAGCTTCCGCCGCGGCTTCTGGACGGCCTATTTCCTCGCCAACCCCGAAAAGACGTTCTTCGGCCTCGCCGCCAGCGGCGGCGTGGACTTCGGCAACGACGTCGGCACCGCCTGGGTGCAGCCCAGGGAGGATCCCGCCCTCGCCAAGACCGCCGTCCAGCAGCTGGCCGCCAGCGCCGCCCTGGGCCAGCAGGCGGCCGCCGCCGCGGGCCGCGGCGATCTTGAGGCCGCCCGCAGCCTCGCCGACCAAAGCGCCCGCGCCATGACCGGCGACATCGATCTCTCCGCCAACCCGGCGCTCGGAGCCATCCCGGAAGTGCCGCCCCCCGAGCGCGTCGCGGATGTGGAACTCCAGGGCGAGTTGGTGACGCAAACCAACCGGGAGATCTCTGCGCTCACCCAGGCTTCGTCCACCCCCGGGCCAAAGGGAGAAACCCAGCGGGCCCAGTCCCAGGAACACCTGCGTGAACTCGAGGGCCTGCTCGCCTCCGAGCCGCCGGCCCCCGCGCAGGCCCGCCAGATCGTCAAATTGCTGCGCAACGGCGACTGGGGATCCCTGCCCGCCGCGGCTCCGCGCACCCCGGCGGTCGCCACCGCGCCCGCGCCGGCCCCGGCGCCCGCGGTCGTGGATCCCGCGGAGCGCGCGCGCATCCGCGGCGAGATCACCGAGCTCCGCGTCGAACTCTGCCGCATCCAGCGCCAGCTCCGCCGCTTCAACGCCACCGTCCAGATGGACCAGGACCAGCGCGACCAATGGGTGAAGGTCACCAACGACGCCTACCAAAGCGCACTCGACCGCGCCAAGGAGAAGCTCGCGGACTTCACGGTCGATTTCCCCGAGGGCGAGCTCGGCGAACGGTTGAAGAATATCACGGACCCTGTCGAGCGCGCCAAGCTCGAGCGCGCCCTCCGGCTGGTCCAGCACCTCAAGGAGGCCTATTCGGTCAAGGACTTCGCGACCTGGGCCGCAAACGAAGACTACGGTCCCAAGGAGATTCTCGAAGGCATCGGCATGATCACCGACCTGCTCGGCGTGGACGAGAAGATCACGGACTACCTCAAGAAGCGCTGGGGGCTCGGCCGCGTCCTCGCGTTCAAGGATGCCGCCCAGGACCTCGTGACATCCGCCTACGATGTCACCGCCGAAGTCGTGGCCTGGCGGCGGCTCAAGCAGCTCAACCAGAACAGCGACAGCTTCCTGCTCGCGGTGCAAAAGAGCGGAGAACGAATCCGCGAGGTCATGGAAGGCATCCGCCAGCGCGAAATCCGGCTCGGCCTCGACCCGGGCTCGACCAAGGAACCCTGCGGCGACTGATCGTTCTCGTTCCCTTTCTCCCACAGAAGCTCGCAGAGGAAGCGGAGCATCCGTCTCGTAGGGCCGCACCTTGGTGCGCGCCGCCCCCGCCCTATCTCTTGGATCTAGCTCTTTCTCTCACAGAAGCAAAACGGAAGGATTGTTGCCGCACCCTCCAAAGTCTCTCCGTTATCTCCGTTGCCTCCTGTAAGAAAAGACATAGGCAGTTCGGCACCGGTCGAAAACCTTTGAGCTGTCCGCTTACCGCTTATCGCTTAATGTTGCTTGGCGTGCGGTCTTTTGTGCCTTTTTGTGGCCGAGAATGCCTGAGGCAATCCGAGCGTCTTGAGGTCAAGCCGCTCCACCACCCCCGATGTCCCTCCGCGACGTCATAAATCGCAAACGGGTCCTCGTCCTCCTTGGCGCGATCGTCGCGATCGCGGTGGTCTGGCAGCATTTCATCTCCCGGCCCAAGCCCCCGCCGCCCCCGGTCGTCCAGGTCCCGCCCCCAAAGCCACCCCCGCAGCCGAAGCCCGCCGCCCGGCCCAAGGCGCCGCCTCCGGCCGCGTTCCCCGGGGAGACCGTCGTGAAGCTGCTGTCCCCCGACGGCCTGCCTCGTCCCGCGGCCACGTGGCTGGAGGCGCAGATCGAGCTTTCCCGGCGCGCCTTCTCCTGCGGCTCGATCGACGGCGTCGCCGGCTCGCAGACGGTCGCGGCGCTGCAGGCGTTCCAGGAGAACGAGGGCCTCCGGGTCACCAGCCAGCTCGATCCCGACACCCGCGCCCGTCTCGAGCTCTCCGAGCCGCCCCTGACGCGGCTGACGCTGACCGCCGAGGATCTGGCCAGCCTGCAGCCGCTCAGCCCGACGTGGCTGGGCAAATCGCAGCAGTCCACCCTCGCCTACGAAACCGCGCTCGAACTCGTCGCCGAGCGCGGGCACGCCCACCCGGGCCTCATCCGCCAGCTCAACCCGGCGGTCGATTGGACCAAGGTCGCGGCCGGCACCTCGCTCACCATTCCCGCCGTCGGGCGCCGGACCGTGCGCACCAAGGCGGCCCAGATCCACATCAGCCTCGCCGGTCACGTCCTCGAGGCCATCGATGACGGCGGCCACATGATCGCCCATTTCCCCGTCAGCATCGCGCGCGATGTCGAGAAGCGTAAGGTCGGCGAGCTGCACGTGGCCGTGGTCATTCCGAATCCGGACTACACGTTCGACCCGGAGGTGTTCCCCGAATCGGAGGAGGCCCGGGAGCTGGGCCGCAAGCTCGTCCTGCCGCCGGGGCCGAACAACCCCGTTGGCGTCGCCTGGATCGGCCTCGACCTCCCCGGCTACGGCATCCATGGCACCCCGTCGCCGGAGCAGGTGGGCCGGACCGAGTCGCACGGCTGCTTCCGCCTCGCCAACTGGGACGCAGAACTCCTCCTCGATCTCGCCTGGGTCGGTCTGCCCGTCTACGTTGATCCGTAGCCGGTCACAGTTTAGGGTTCTGGGTTTGGCGTTTTGGGTTGCCGGCGGAAGGCCCGGTTACCAGCCCTGGCCCGCCAACCCAAAACCCAGAACCCAAGACTCAGAACCTCCTTTTGCACGATCATTGAACTGACTACATCTGTTTGGGGCCACCAACCCAAAACCCAAAACTCAGAACCCAAAACCAATAAGGCGAACCCATGATCCGTCCTCTTTCGTCCGTCTCCGTCGCCTTGCTCCTTCTGGCCGTTGTTGCGCCCGCCCTCCCGCCGGCTGCGCGGGCGGCCGCCGCTCCCGCCGCCGTGCCCAACGCCGCCCAGCTCTTCGACCTGGCCGATGTCCGCCTCGGGCCCGGACCGTTCCGCGACGCCATGGAGCGCGACCGCGCCTACCTGCTCAGCCTCGATCCCGACCGGTTCCTGCTCACGTTCCGCCGCAATGTCGGACTGCCCTCCTCGGCCGAGCCCTACGGCGGCTGGGAGGGACCCGGCGTCGAACTGCGCGGCCACTCGCTCGGCCATTACCTCTCGGCCTGCTCCCTGATGTACCGCAGCACCGGCGACGCCGAGCTCAAGCGACGCGTCGACACCATCGTCGCCGAGCTCGCGCGTTGCCAGGCGGCCTCCCCCGGCGCCGGTTTCCATCCCGGCTACCTCTCGGCGTTTCCCGAGTCGTTCATCGACCGCGTCGAGACCCGCAAGGACGTCTGGGCGCCGTGGTACACCCTGCACAAGATCATGGCCGGGCTCCTCGACGCCTATCAGCTCGCCGACAACCCGCAGGCGCTCGAGGTCCTCACGCGCATGGCGGGGTGGATCCAGTTCCGGGTCGACCGACTCACGCCGGAACAGATGCAGGCCTCGCTCCAGACGGAATTCGGCGGCATGAACGAGGTGCTGGCCAACCTCTACGCGGTCACTGGCAATCCCCTCCACCTGCGCCTTGCCCGCGCCTTCGACCAGGCCGCAATCTTCGATCCCCTCGCCCAGGGCCGCGACCCGCTCGACGGCATCCACGGCAACACCCAGATCCCAAAGATGATCGGGGCCGCGCGGGAATACGAGGTCACCGGCGACGCGCGCTACCGGACGATCGCGGAGACTTTCTGGGACCGCGTCGCCCTGCACCGGTCGTTCGTCATCGGCGGGCACGGCGACCGGGAGTTCTTCTTCCCGGTGACCGACTTCGCGCGCCATTTGAGCCCGGAGACGGCGGAGACGTGCAACACCTACAACATGCTCAAGCTCACGCGGCACCTGTTCGCGTGGTACGCGGACGCGCGCTTTGTGGATTTCTATGAGCGTGGCCTCTACAACCACATCCTCGCGTCGCAGGATCCGGCGCTCGGCATGTTTGTCTACCTGATGTCGCTCGAGCCGGGCCATTTCAAATCGTACTCCACGCCCGAGAACTCCTTCTGGTGCTGCGTCGGCACCGGCATGGAAAACCACGCGAAGTATGGCGACACGATCTTTGCCCACAGCGACAGCGCCCTGTTCGTGAATTTGTTCATCGCCGCAGAGGTCAACTGGCGCGAGCGCGGCGTCCGCCTGCGGCAGGAAACCGTCTTCCCCGCCGAGGACCGCACCCGCCTTGTCTGGACCTGCGCCGCGCCCGTGGAACTGGCCCTGCGCATCCGCCATCCCGGCTGGGCCCAGGGAGCCCTCGCCGTGACCGTCAACGGCCAGCCCCAGACCGTGACCAGCGCGCCCGGTTCCTATCTCGAGCTGCGGCGAACCTGGCGCGACGGCGACCGCGTCGAGGTGCAGTTTCCGATGGCGCTGCACACGGAGAACCTCCCCGGCACGGACGACACCGTCGCCGTCCTCTACGGTCCGCTGGTGCTCGCCGGCAAGCTCGGCGCCACGGACATGCCCGAGCCCTACGTCGCCAACCAGCTCGACCAGGCCCGGTTCCCGGATCCGGCCGTGCCGGCGTTCGTGACCGCCGACAAGGACTGGCTCGGGCGCGTCGAGATCGTCTCGCGCAGCGCGCTGCTGTTCCGAACCCGCGGGCTCGCCCGGCCGCACGACGTGCTGCTCGCTCCCTTCTACACGATCCAGCACGAGCGCTACACCGTTTACTGGCGCGTGTTGACGCCCGCCGCCTGGGATCAGCGCGAAGCCGCGGCCGCCGCCGTCGAGGCGCAGTGGGCCGCCGCGCAGGCGGCCGCGCTCGATCGCGTCACGGTCGGCGACGTGGCCTCCGAGGGCGGCCACAAGTACCAGGGAAAGCAGACGGATTCCGGCACGGTTTCCGGCCGCGGCTGGCGGGAGGCGCAGAACGGCGGATTCTTCAGCTACGAGCTGCAGACGGGCGGCCGGGCCGGGCCGCTCGCGCTCGTGTGCGCCTACGGCGGCCGCGACAAGGCCAGGAACTTCGAAGTCTACGTCAACGACCGGCAGATCGCCGCGCCGAAGCCCGATGGCACCGCGCCCGGCGACCTCCTCGTCGAGCGCTACGAGCTGCCCCCGGAGGTCACCTCGGGCCGGTCGTCGGTCACGGTCAAGTTCCAGGCGCCGGCGAAATGGGATGCCGCGACCGCCAACCTCTTCGGCTGCGCGCTCGTTCCGGGGTCGACCGCACCCGCCGCCCCCTGATCGTTTTCGTTCTCTTTCTCTCGATCCTGCCTTCGTCGCGTTGGAGGGCGAGGCTCCCGCCGAGCCGGAACCCGTAATCGGCTCGCCGGGAGGCTCGCCCTCCAGTGGATTCGTCGCGGAAGACGCAGATTTGGCGCGAATCAATGGCGTACCGACCAAACGGCTGAACGGACAGATCAAGCGCAACCGCACCCGCGGCCCCGCGCTAAGCGGCAAACTGCAAGCCGACAGCCCGCCACCGCCGTCAGGCCGGTCGCGCCGTGTTCCGGGGTGTGGCGCAGAGCTTTAGCCTGCGCAGGGGAGCCCAGGCGCGGGCTGAAGCACCGCGCTACGTGAGGCAGCTGTCAGCCGCTCGCGCCTTACACCTTACACCTTCAACTTTACACCTCGGGCCGCCTGCCCACGCCGGCGTTGCGCCGGCGGCCGGACGGCCCGACACTCAACCCGATGAAACCCCCGATGCGGCCAAAGGTCTGACCCGCTGGTGCCCCGCGTGAAATTCCTCCGTATCCTCCGGGACAACTGGGTGATGGTCGTGGTGGCCATCGTCGTCCTCGTCGCCCTGGCCTTCGCGCCGCCGGTGCAGACCCTGGTCGCGCAGTTCGTGCTTTCCCGGCAGGACGGCGTGCAGGCCACCGTGGGCGGATTCCAGGCCCATTTCGGCGAGGTCGAGGTGCACGACCTCAGCCTGAAGACGGAAGGCGTGGTGCTCACGCTGCCTTCGCTCGAGGCCGGACTCCCCATCACCCGGGCGGCCCTGTTTCGCCGGGTGCACCTCCGGAAGCTCGTCGCGAAAGGCTGGACGCTCGACCTGACCGGCGCCGTCACGTCGAACCCGGAGAAGACCAAGGCGGAGCCGTCCCCCGTCGCCCCCGTCGCCCCGGGCGGCCCGGAGGTGCTCGCCCGGGCCGCCCTCGGGTCCGCGGAGGTCCTGACCCGATACCTCCGCGCGAATCTCGGCCGGTGGACGCTTCCCTGCGACCTCTCGCTGGACGACGCCGACCTCGAGGGCGACGTCCTCCTCCCGGTTTCCCCGATCGGCGGCCGGCCGACCCGGCTCCACGTCGCCATCACGGGCGGCGGTCTGGCGGCCGGACGCGACGGAGCGTTCACAGTCGAGGTCTCCGGCGACGTCCTCGGCGCCGGGTTCGCCGCGGGCGGCCTCGACGCGCGCGGGCGCGTCGGCCTCGTCATGGCCACCCCGCGGACGTTCCGGCGCATCGGGATCAAGGCCGACATCGCAACCGGCGGCGCGCCGTCTCCGGGAAGCCTCCTGCTCTCCGAGGAAATCACCGCGGACGCCGGCGGCGGCGACGCGTCGTTCAGCCTGGGCCTGACCCGCGACGCCCGCGCGCTCGCGTCGATATCCGCCCACGTGCGGGAAGCGGCCGACCGGCCGGCCGGCACCTGGAAGCTCGACCTCAACGAGGCCGACGTCGCGTCGATCCTCGCGAATCCGCAGCTGCCCACGATGGCCGCGAAGGGCGAAGGCACGTTCGACGCCGATCCGGGCTTCGCGCGGGTTCACACCCTCGGACGCCTGAGCGTCGCCGCGAGCCAGCTCGGCGTCCTCGCGCCCTCTCTAGCGGACGCCGGCGCCGTCGCGCTGGACGCCGACCTCGACGCCACCACGGACGGGGCATCCATCCGCGTCGACCGCCTGGGCGCCTCGCTGGCTCGCGCCGCAGCGGCGTCGCTGGCCGCGGCCACGCCGGTCGCGGAGGCCCGATCGCTCCAGGCATTCGATCTCAACCCGACCACCGGCGCGTTCAAGCCGGCCAATCCCGCGGCCGACCTCGCGGAGGTCACGCTTCGCAGGCTTCCGCTGGCATGGCTGCCCGCCCCGGCGGATGGAGTCGCCGTTTCCGGCGGCGACGCGGCCGGCGTGCTCGTCGTGCGTTGGAAGGACGGCGGCTTTGCCCTGCGCTCGACGTCGCCGCTGACGGCGGGCGGCGTCACCGTGCTGCGCGCGGGCCGCGTGCTCGCCCGGAACCTCGACCTGACGGCGTCGATCGTCACCGAGAACGGCGCGAAGGGATGGCAGCTCGAGCTCGCGCCGCTCACGCTCGGCAGCGGCGGCGCCGGCGTGGCGACGTTCAAGGGCAGTCTGTCCCAGCCGGCCGGGCCGGACCAGGGCGTTGCGGTCACCGGGAGCTGGACTGCCGACCTCGCGGCGCTCGCCGCCAAGGCCGTGGTGCCCGACCTCGATTGGGTCCGCGGCCGGTCGGCCTCGGGCGACATCACCGCCACGCTCGGCGCCTCGTCGGAATGGGACGGCAAGCTCGAGTACGTCGGAACCGACAAGGACGACACGATCAGCGCCACCGTGCACGCCGAGCTCGACAGCGGCAGGCTCCTGCTTCGCGTGCCGCTCAAGGTCGCGTTCGGATCGGCCCGAACCGACGCGACGTTCGAAACCACTTCGTTCCACGACATCGGGGGCAGCCAATTCTACCTGAAGCTGACCGGGCAGAGAGCCGCCCTCGAGCATATGAAGCTGCTGTTTGACCGGCTGGTCACGGCCGGGATCCTGCCCCCGCCCGCGGCCGCGGGCGTCCGGGATCGGACGCCCTTCTGGGGCGACTGGAGCGGGCGCGTCATGGTGATGCTTAACCAGATCACCGCCGAGAAACAGGTCTTCAACGACGTGGCGGCCGCGTTCGAGGTCAAACCCGGTCTGGTGAAGTTCTCGGAGGGACGCGCCCGGCTCGGCGATCGCAGCCTCACCGACCTGGCCGGGTCGCTCTCGTTCGATCCCGCCGCCGCGTTCCCGTACAGCGTCACGGCCACGGCGTCGCTGGACAAGATCGAGGCGACCGGGCTTTTCCCGCCGCCGGCCCTCAACCACGACCCGCTCATCGAGGGCCGCTTCGCCATCGCCGGCTCGGTCGCCGGCAACGGGATCAATCTGGACGACCTGATCGCCCGCGTACGGGAGTCGCTGAAGATCACGAGCATTGCCGGTGCGATCCGGTTCCTGAAGACCGACGTGAACGAGGCGATCCCGCAGGAGCGGACGTCAGCGGCCGCGGAGGACCTGGGACGGATGGGTACGGTGGTCACCTCGATTCTCGGCACCCAGAACGCGATCGGAGCGGGCCGGCGGACCGTGAGTCCGTCGGCGCAGGCGGCCATCGACGTCATCAACGCGGTCTCGGAGATCGCCTACGACGAGGCGAGCCTCACGGCCGTGCGCGAGCCGGACGGGACCATCAAGCTGACGGACATCGTGCTGACGGCCGGTGACGAGCGCATGACGGGGTCGGGTGAGATCGGCCACGTGGCGGGGCGGGCGCTGCGGGAGCAGCCGGTGACGGTGGATCTCGTTTTTTGGGCGAAGGGAGGGATGGCGAAGGTGATGGCGGCGGCGGGCCTGCTCTCGGATCGGAAGGACGCCAAGGGCTACCTGGCGCTCAAGGATCCGATCCTGCTCCGCGGCACGCTGGAGAAGATCGACACGACCCA
>CAZKDK010000132.1:0-9231 GCA_964551145.1 uncultured Opitutaceae bacterium
GATCTCGGCCTTGATGAAGCCCTTCTCGAAGTCGGTGTGGATGACGCCGGCGGCCTGCGGCGCCTTCGCCCCCCGACGCACCGTCCAGGCGCGCACTTCCTTTTCGTTGTGGGTGAAGAAGGTGATCAGTCCGAGCAGGGCGTAGGTGGCGCGGATGAGCGCGGCGCCCCCGGACTCCGCGACGCCGAGGTCCTGGAGGAATTCGCGCGCCTCGGCCGGCGACAGGTCGGCGAGCTCCGCCTCGATCTTCGCGCTGACCGGCACGCAGGCGGCATCGTGGCGGTCGCGCACGTAGGCCGCGACCTGCTGGAACAGCGGGTGCCGCGCGGCGCCGGCCAGGTCGCCCTCGGCGACGTTGACGGCGTAGATGACGGGCTTGGCGGTCAGGAGCTGGAACAGGCGCAGCAGGCGCGGCTCGTCCTCGTGCACCGGGAGGGTGGCGGCGGGATTGGCGGCGTTGAGGTGGGCGACGAGGCGCTCGAGCAGCGCGAGCTCGGCCGGCGCGTCCTTTTCGCCGCTGCGCACGCGCTTCTGGGTCTTTTCGATGCGTTTCCGGACCGCGTCGAGGTCGGACAGCGCCAGTTCGGTGGTGACGACCTCGATGTCCCGGATCGGATCGAGCGCGCCGATGGGGTGGGCCGCGTCGTCGTCCTCGAAGCAGCGGACGACGTGGACGATGGCGTCGACCTCGCGGATGTTGGCCAGAAACTGGTTGCCGAGGCCCTCGCCGTGGCTGGCGCCCTTGACCAGTCCGGCGATGTCGAAGAACTCGATGGTGGTCGGGATGACCGTGCCGGTTTTGAAGATCTGCTCAAGGCGGGCGAGGCGTTCGTCCGGGACGGAGACCACGCCGACGTTGGGCTCGATGGTGCAGAACGGATAGCTGGCCACCGCGGCCTTGTGGGTGCGCGTCACCGCGTTGAACAGGGTGGACTTGCCCGTGTTGGGCAGTCCGACGATGCCGGCCTTCAGCATGGGATGAGGATTGACGCCGCAGGCAGGGGTGGGGAGCAAGCGGAAAACCGAAGACTTAAAGAAGGAGAATTTTAGATTGCTGAAATAGGACCTATGGGCCTGTAGGACCTATGCCCTGCAGTGCAGATTTTTCCTGGTCCGGCGTGATCGGCCCGCACGGCGGCTATGAGGGGTTGAAGGCATATCAGAATGCTGAGATAATCTACGACGCCACCGTCGTTTTCTGCGACCGGTTTATCGATCGCCGGTCGCGCACTCATGATCAGATGGTGCAGGCGGCCCGGAGCGGGAAACAAAACATCGCGGAAGGCAGCATGGCATCCGGCACGTCGACCAAGACCGAACTCAAGCTTGCCGGCGTGGCGCGGGCGAGCCTGGAGGAACTGCTGCTGGATTATCAGGACCTGCTGCGGCAGCGGGGACTACGACGGTGGAGCAAGGATGAACCGCGGGCGCTGGAAGTACGGCGCCTGGCGTCTGCCGAACATAGGTCCTATACGACCTAT
Source organism: uncultured Opitutaceae bacterium (assembly GCA_964551145.1). Taxonomy (GTDB): domain Bacteria; phylum Verrucomicrobiota; class Verrucomicrobiia; order Opitutales; family Opitutaceae; genus Fen-1467. The sequence goes on from CAZKDK010000132.1 coordinate 1,482, forward strand.
CGGTCCTCTGTTGAGCAATCCGACGCCGAGACGGCGGCCAACGCGCTGATCTGCCTGATCCACCAGACAGACTACCTGCTCGACCAGTTGCTGCGCCAACTCGACGAGCGATTCCGCCAGGAGGGCGGATTCACCGAAAAGCTGTATCAAGCCCGCGACGGGACGCGGAGGTGCCGGACATCATCTCGCTGAGAACCTGACGCCGGTCGGCTCTGGGTGCGTCACCGCAGGCGGTCCACCGCGGCTTTGACCCGATCGGGAAGATTGCCCCAGGATGGCGACGGTGCCGCGGGGTGGCGGGCGGCGTGCGCGAGCACCTGCTGGATGTGCACCTCCACCTGGCGGAGGAACGACGGGGCGACCGGATAGCCGTCGCTCTCGTAGGTGAGAATGGGCATGCCGCGCTGGAGGCTGAGCGGCTTGAGGATGGCTTCCGAGATCCGGTAGGGCAGGCAGTTGAACGGCCCGATGAGGATGATCCCGTTGTAGCCTTCGCTGTCGGCCTCCAGCCCGCGGCCGACCGACGGGATGGCCTCCCCGTAGATCGTGGGGGAGATGTGTTCGGAGGCGGTCGCGAAGAGCGAGGAGATGTCGTTGCCGCCCGCAATGAGCAGGCCGCTCCGGCGGAACAGTCCGCGGTAATACTGTTCGACCTTGCGCTCCGCCTGGTAGGCCAGCCACTGCTGCAGGTACTGCTTCCCATCGGGCTGGAAAATGCGCGTGCAGGCCTTGGCGAAGGCCAGGCTGCCCGGCTTCAGACCCCAGGTGTCGGCCGTTCCCGCGATGCCGTCATACGTGCCGTAGAGGAGGAAATCCGTCAGGTCGACCGGCTTGAGGATGACACCGTGCCGGGCGTAGAGGTCGCGGACGCCGTCCATGAAGAACGGGTTGAACCGCGTGTAGAAATCCCCGGTGACGACAACGCGTGGACACGTGAAGGGATCCCGCGTCCGCGGGAGCGGGGCGAGCCGGTCGACGAATCCGGGGAGGTCGGCGTGGAACTGGTCGAGCGAATGTGCGCCAACGGCGAAGCCCAGCCACGCCTGGCGGAACTGCTCCAGGGCACCCGGGCCGCCGACGACGCGGAGGACGTGATCGATCTCCACCAGGATATCCGCGAGGAGGATGGCAGGGGCGAGGTTCCTGGCGAGGGTCAGCGCATCGAAGCCCAGGTAGTCGTTTTCCGCGTGAGGATAGAACAAGAACAGATCGGGCAGCCGCCGGTCGGCGATGAGCCGCTCGAAGTGCCCCTGGTAGGCGTCGCTGACGCACGGCGCGCCGCCGCGGATCGAGTAAACCCCGGCAATCTCACCCGGCGCCCGGCGCTCGTGGATCCGCAGCAGCTGTCCGACGGACAGCGGCAGGGGCAGGCATTCGCGGCCGGAGGTGTGGCGCAGGCCCTGCTCGAGTTGCGCGCGGTCCATCGGGAGGATCGGGCCGGCATGCATCCCAAGCCAGCGAATGGCCAGGAGCGACAGGGCCTCGGCGTGGTATTGCGAGAAGTTGGGTGGATAGATCTTCACCCGGGGGTCGGTGAGTGGCACTCGCTCTCCGTTGGAGCGGATGACGCAGCCGCCCTTGGCGAGCCGGCACGGCTGGAAGGCGGCGGCGGGCCCGGACTGCCCGGCCCGGTAGTTGCGGACGATGTCGAGAAACGCCTCGAGGCGCGTCTGGATGCCGGCGTCGGCGGTGTGGGCGTCGATTTCGAGGATGAGGTAGGGCTTGGCGCCGAGTTCCGATGCGAGCAGCGAGTGGGTGAAGGCGTCGATGGTGCAGCTGAAATTGCTGACGCAAAGCAGGAAGAGGTTGGGGTGCTGCCGGGCGAGCGCCACGGCGTTCATGATCTGGTTGGCGAAGTGCCACGCGGTGGGTCCCCGGTCGACCGGGATCAGGCAGTCGGCGGGAATGGCGGTGACGCCGAGGCTGGCGAGTTTCCGGCCCACCGACTGCGACGCTTCCGGCGTGAAAGCGTTGTAGCTGTGCCCGGCGAGGAGGACCGCCGGGCTGCCGCCGGCCACCGCCTGGTCGAGCGCGTGCTGGCCCAGGGCGTTCAGCGCACGCTCGGTCTCGGTCTGGGCCCGGACGGCCGCCGCCCAGGCGCGCTCGGCATTCTCGCGCCGGGCGCCGAGCTCACGCACGGCCAGCTCCACCAGCGCCGTGCTGCCGTCGTAGCCGGCGGTGAAATCCAGCAGGGGCGACAGGAACCGGATGTCGGGAAACGCCTTGGCGAGGAAATAGGGGCCGGCCTGGGTGATGGGGCAGAGATAGGAATCCCGGCAGGCGTTGGGCTGCGGCATGCGCAGCACGTGCGGCAGGAAAACCAGGTCCACGCCGCGGCGCGCGAGGTCCAGCACCGCCCCGTGCGCGATCTGCACCGGGAAGCAGAATCCGGAATGGGCCTTCAGGTCGCCCTGCGGATCGACGTCGGACAGGATCACCTCGTGGCCCAGCTCCGACCAGAACGTGGCGTAGAGCGGATGGAGCGAATGGGTCGTCAGCGCCCGCGGCAGGCCGATGCGCCGGGCGGGAGCCGGCGCCGCGTGGTCGGCGCGGCCCAGCGATTCCTCCAGGTACGACCGGGCCTGGTCCAGCGCCTCCTCGACGCGCTGGCGACGGGAGCGTTGGGCGGGCGGGCCGGCCGGCGAAGGCGGCAGGAAGCGCCGCCCGTCACCGAAGACGAGGTCGGCCCGCTGCGCGACCAGGTCGGGCATCGCGGCCGCGCCGGAGGAGCGCCGCGCGTTCTCGTGGAGGCTGCAGCGGCCGCCGAACGGGAAGCGCCGCCCGGCCACCTCGAAGCGGTCGACGCGGCAGAACAGCTTGCAGGCGCGGCAGGTGAACTGGCCGACGGTTCTCATCTCGGGCGCCGCCAGGCGGGCGAGGTCGGTGACGGCGCCTTCCGCGGCCCCGGCGCGTTCCCGGGCGAGCAGGCCGACCCCGAGCGCGCCGAGCAGTTCCGGGTTCGGCGGGATCACGACCGGGCGGTCGACGCGTTGCGCGAAGGCGTGGCCGACCGCGCGGTTCAGGGCCACGCCGCCCTGCAGGAACACCTTCCGGCCCAGGGCGCGCGGCCCCTTGACGCGGGTGAGGTAGTTGTCGGCGATCGCATAGACCAGCCCGGCCGCGATGTCGTCGCGCGAATGGCCCTGCTGCTGGGCGAGGCGGATGTCGGAATTGATGAAAGCCGCGCAGGTCGCCTTGAAGCGCACCGGCGCCGGCGCCGCCTGCGCCACGCCGGCGATGTCGGCGACGTCGAGGCCGAGGTCGCCCCGGGCGCTCTCCTCGAGGAACGAGCCGGTGCCGGCGGAGCACGCGTTGTTCATCGCGTAGTCGACGGGCACGCCGTTGCGCAGGAGGATGAACTTGGAGTCCTGGCCGCCGATTTCGAAGATGGTGTCCACGTCCGCGTCGAAATGCGTCGCGCCGGCCGCCTGCGCGGAGATTTCGTTGTAGACGTGCGTGGTGCCGAGGTAGGCGCCGATCAGCTCGCGGGCCGAGCCGGTGACGGCCGCGAGGGCGATGGGGCGGGAGCCGACCTGCTCGGCCAGCGCGCGCAGGCAGGCTCGCGTCGCCGCCACGGGATCGCCGTGCGTGCGCCGGTAGTCCGAGGCGACGGACGCGCGCGTCGCCGCGTCGAGCAGCAGCGCCTTGGTGGTGGTCGAGCCCGCGTCGACCCCGAGGATCAGCGGTCCGGCGGCCGGGGCCGGTCGCGGCGGGGCCGCCATGACCCGCACCCGGGCGGCATAGTTCGCAAGCGGCGGCAGGCTGTCCAGCGGCGGCGCGCGGGCGATCTGGGGCCGCGCGTGGAGCGGCTCGTCGCGGGTGAGGAGCGCGCAGCCCCAGGCCTCCAGCCACGGGCTCTCCGGGAGCACGACGAATTCCGTGGCGGGCTGTTTGGCGCGCAGGGCGGCCAGCAGGGCGGCGTTGCGGGTCAGGCCGCCGATCAGGAGCACGCGGGGCAGCTCGCGCTGCGCCTTCTCGAGCAGCGAGACGACCTTGTTCGCCATGCCGTCATGCAGGGTGCGCAGGATGTCCTCGGGCGACGCCTCCTGGCGGTTGAGCTTGTGGGTGATGTCGGACTTGCAGTGCACCGAGCAGCGCGAGGCCAGCGGCACGACCTGGCCGCGGAACGAGCGGTGGATCGCCTCCTCCAGCCCGAGTCCCATGCGGCCGACCTGCTGGACCAGAAACTCGCCGCTGCCGGCCGCGCACTGGTTGTGCGACAGGACGTGGGCGATGCGGCCGTCCGCCAGGATGTAGACGAGGAACGACTCCCCGCCGAGGGACGCCACCGCGTCGAACCGGCCGGCGGTCTCGCCGAGCGCCCGCTGGATGGCGGCGACCTCCGGAATGTGGCCGAGATGGCCCGACACGCCGAAAGCCTCGACATCGGCGAAATCCGGCCGGGCGAGCAATTCCTCCAGGACCTGCAGGGGCCGGCCCTGGTGGGCCACGACGACCGCCTCCCGGGCGTCGGGGCGCAGACACACCACCTTCACCATCAGCGCACCGATGTTTATGCCCACGTGGGACATGGCAGCAGCTCGGAATGGGGGAAATTGGGGAAGGCCAAATCAGACCGCGTCGCAGGCTCCCCGTTAAGCGGCCGACGGCGCGATGTCGAAGGAAATGAACCGGAGAAGGAGGCGTGATTCGAAGCCGAAATTGCCGACGGGCAGGGAAACACACCCCGCTCCCGCCGGCGCGGGAGCACCCCTCTCGAGAGGGGACTTCGCAAGCGTGTTGGCCGTCATCCCATCTTGATAGGGGACGTCGCAGGCGTATTGGCCGTCATCCTATCTTGATGGAGGACGTCGCAGGCGTGTCGGCCATCATCCCCTCTCGAGAGGGGTGGCCGCAGGCCGGGGTGTGTTTCGGCGGTCCGTTCTGTCGTTGCCACGACTTTGTAGGGCCGGCGTCTTGCGCCGGCCGGGAAAGCCCGCCCCATCAAGCCCGCCGCCCCCCCCGGCCGCAGACGCATTGCCAAACGCGGGGCGGATGCTCAACGTCGTTCCGCCCCGGGGCTTGAGTGGCGCAGACCAATCAAATCGGAGGAAACCATGGCCAAGGCGTTTCATGAGCTCACCGAGCGCGAGATCCTCGCGCTCGCCATCGCGCTCGAGGAGGAGGACGGCAAGATCTACGGAGCGTTCGCCGACCGGCTGCGCGCGGACTATCCCGCCACGGCGACGGCCCTCGGCCGCATGCAGGAGGAGGAATCGGGCCACCGCCACCGGCTGCTCGAGGCCTACCGGCAGCGGTTCGGCGAGCAGCTGCCGCTCATCCGGCGGCAGGACGTGAAGGGCTTCGTCGACCGCAAGCCGCTCTGGCTGGCCAGCCACCTGCCGCTCTCGCGGGTGCGGCACGAGGCGGAGATGATGGAATTCGAGACGCGCCGCTTCTACGAGGCGGTCGCCCAGCGCACGACCGATGCCGGGATCCGGCAGCTCCTCGGCGACCTGGCCCAGGAGGAGCGCAAGCACTCGGAGATGGCCGAGCATTTCGAGAAGCAGCAGGCGGAATCCGGCGCGCGGGCAGAGGAGGACGCCACCCAGCGCCGGATCTTCGTGCTCCAGATCGTGCAGCCGGCGCTGGCCGGGCTGATGGACGGCTCGGTGTCGACCCTGGCGCCGCTGTTCGCCGCGGCGTTCGCCACGCGCAACAGCTGGGACGCATTCCTCGTCGGCATGGCGGCGTCGGTGGGCGCGGGCATCAGCATGGGATTCGCCGAGGCGCTGTCGGACGACGGCGCTCTCAGCGGACGCGGGCATCCCTGGCTGCGCGGCGGGGTGTGCGGCATCATGACCACGCTCGGCGGCATCGGGCACACGCTGCCGTTCCTGATCCCGGACTTCGGCCTGGCCATCGGAGTCGCCGCGACGGTGGTGGCGGTGGAACTCGGCGTGATCTCCTGGATCCGTCACCACTACATGGACACGCCATTCCTGTCGGCGGCGTTCCAGGTCATCCTCGGCGGCGTGCTGGTGTTCATCGCCGGCATCCTCATCGGCTCGGCGTGAGGGAACGGATTCCAGTGCTTTTCTGGGCGAAAGCAACGTGGTACATCATCGGAGCTATTGCTCTCGTTTTCGCCGGCTGCGCCAGCCCCGACCTATCCACGCGTACGCCGGCGGTTCCCATGACGCCGGTGGAAAGCCCCGGCGGTCGATTCTCGGTTCCGTATGTTGAGATCCGCGACGTTGATCAACGTCCGCGGGTTCTTGCCATCGTAAGTCCCGAATTCCCGACGCGATTTCTCTCAGACAGCCAGTTCATCGGATCCTGCGTCGTGGAGTCGGTTGTTGGTTCAGACGGGAACATCGTGGAGTCACGGGTCGCCAGGGCAGACGACGAATCACTCGGCATAGCTGTCGTAACGGCGGTGGCGCGTTGGAAGTTTAGCCCCGCGTTGAAGGGCGGGAATCCCGTTGGCTGTCGGATCAAAGTACCGTTCATCTTTTTCACGAAACAGCCCCCAGACCGTCAGACCTACGACGCATTCGGCAAACAGGGTGATTACCCTCCGTTTCTCGTGAGTCCCGAGGACAAAGAATATCGTGCGGCGCCAACTCGGGCTGGTAGCGATAGAGACTAGACGACTAGTGACGTAAGCCGCGCAAAGTATTGTCGGATTGACAGACTTGCGCACCATCCTCGCCGCCGGGCGGGAAGGGGCTTGACAAGAAAATGCCCCCCCGGTGCACTCAACGGCTTTTCCAGACAGCGCAACGTCCGTTCGCACCCGACCCATGGCACTCAAGATTCGTCTTTCCCGCATCGGCACCAAGCACAAGCCCGTCTTCCGGGTGGTGGTGGCCGAAGAGCGTTCGCGCCGCGACGGCGACGCCACGGAAATCCTCGGCACGTACACCCCCGAGGCCAAGGGCAACACGCTCATGATCAGGCTCGATCGCGTCGATTACTGGTACAGCAAGGGCGCCCGGCCGACGAGCACGATGCACGCGCTGATCAAGAAGGAGCGCCGCCGCCTGGCCGCCGTCGCCGCCGCGCCGGCGCCCGCCGCCCCGGCCCCGGCCGCTGCTCCCTAGGAGGAGCTTTTCACAACCGAGACACAGAGCTCACGAAGCATCTGGTCCGGTCTCGAGCACCGACCTCGGCGTCCGGCCGAGGTTTTGTTTTTTTCTCGGTGTCCTCTGTGCCTCTGTGGTTTAATGGGCTTTGCCGCCAGTCATGCCTCTCCACATTGATGTCCTGACGCTGTTCCCGCGGATGCTCGACGGCTTCCTCGCCGAAAGCATCCTGGGCAGGGGCATCGAGGCCGGGCTGGTGTCGGTGAAGGTGCACGACCTCCGCGACTGGACGACCGACAAGCACCGCAAGGCGGACGACCGCCCGTTCGGCGGCGGCGCCGGCATGGTCCTCAAGCCCGAACCGGTCTTTGCCGCGATCGAGCAGCTCCAGAAGGCCGGCTGCCGGCGCATCTATCTCACCCCCGACGGCGTGCCGCTGAGCCCCGCCCTGGCGGAGGAGCTTTCGCAGCAGCAGCACCTTATCCTGCTCAGCGGGCACTACGAGGGCATCGACCAGCGCATCCGCGAGTGCCTGATCGACCAGGAGATCAGCATCGGCGACTACGTGCTCACGAACGGAACCCTGGCGGCGGCGGTGCTGATCGACGCGCTGGCCCGGTTCATCCCCGGCGTGCTCGGGGAGGAAAAGTCGTTGACGAGCGAAAGTTTCACCGGCAAGTTGCTCGACTTTCCTCAGTACACGCGGCCCGCCGAATTTCGCG
>CAZKDK010000133.1:0-9201 GCA_964551145.1 uncultured Opitutaceae bacterium
AGACCGTCATCTACTCCACCCACGTGATGAGCGAGGTGGAGAAGCTCTGCGACGTGATCGGCATCATCCACCACGGGCGGCTGGTGGCGGAGGGCACGCTGGCCGAGCTGCGGACCCGGTTTGGCGAGACGGACATGGAGGAGATCTTCGTCCGCGCGGTGGGAGGCGAGGAGGCGGCATGAGCGGGCGCGACATCCTGACCGTCTACGCCAAGGAGGTGCGCGACTCGCTGCGCGACCGGCGGACGCTGATCTCCATGATCGTCGTCCCCGCCCTGATGATCCCGGGTATCATGCTCGTCGCCGGGGTTGTCCTGACCCGGGTGGTTCGCAAGGCGCAGGCGGAGCTTCCCGCCGTCATGGTGCTGGGCGCCGGGGACTCGCCGGCCATGCGCGCCGCGCTCGAGGCGAACCGGAAGGTCCGGCTGGTGCCGCCGGCCGGGGACTGGAGGCAGCGCATCATCGACAAGCAGCTCCGAGCCGCGGTGGAAGTCCCCGCCGGGTTCGACGCCGCGCTCCGGCAGGGCGATGCGGCGGTCGTGCGGGTGTACAGCTACGAGGGCGAACTGCGCTCCGGCTTCGCGGTGGCCGAGTTGCGTCGTTTCCTCACCGAATACCGCGAGCGGGTCGTGGCCGGCCGCCTGGCCGACCGCGGCCTGCCGGCGAACCTGGTCCGGCCCTTCGAGATCAGGACGGAGAATGTCGCCCCGCCCGAGAAGGTGGGAGGCAACACCGTGGGCGGCTTCATCCCGTACCTGTTCATCCTGCTTTGCTTCACCGGGGCGATGTATCCGGCCATGGACCTGACCGCCGGGGAGAAGGAGCGCGGCACCCTGGAGACCATCCTCTGCAGCCCGGTGGCGCGGACGGACCTGGTGCTCGGCAAGTTCTTCGTCGTGCTGACGGTGTCGCTGGGCACGGTCGTGTGGTCGCTCATCTCGACGGCGGCGACGATGGCCGTCGGCGGCGCGCTGCTGACAGGCATGGCGCCCGGCGGCCGCGCGGCGGCCGCGCTCCCGACCATCGATCCCCTCGGCACGCTGGCCGTCCTGGCGATGGTGCTGCCGGTCGCGGTGCTGCTCTCCGCGGTCCTGATGGCGCTGTCGCTGTTCGCGCGGAGCCTGAAGGAGGCGCAGAGCTACGTTTCGCCGCTGATCATCGTGGTCATCGTTCCAGCCATGATGGGCCTGCTGCCCGGCGTGGATCTCAGCGCTCCGCTCGCGCTCGTGCCGATCCTCAACGTCACCCTGGCGAGCAAGGATCTCGTCTCGGGGGTGTTTCACTGGCATCACCTGGCGCTGATCTTCGGCTCGAGCTGCCTCTATGCGGGCCTGGCCCTCGCGGGCTGCGTGGCCCTGTTCAAGCGGGAAAGCGTGCTGTTCCGGAGCTGACGCGGCCGGGGCGATCCGCGGATTCGGCGCTCCGGGGGCGGCCCCTGTCACCAGTTTCCGCCTACAACCGGCCCGGGCGCGTTAAAAAAAGGTTCAGAGGCGGCGCGGCGGCGAAGGCGCGCCACCTCCGGAAGCAGCCCGCGGCCGCCCGCCCGCGCACCGGGCGCTGTAAACTGCGGGTAAATCCGGAAGCGCCGTGGCTAAAAGGGTTTCCGCGCGCGGGATCTCTTCCTATCGTCCTGGGCAGTCGGAAAACGCGCCGCAAAACCACGGGCGCCGCCGCGATGAATTTCGTGAAGAAGATTCTCCTCGTCCACGGCGATGCGAAAGCGCGCCGCACCCTCACCCTGCTTTTCGCCGGGTCCGGCTACGATGTGCGCGCCTACGGGCGCGCGGATGAGTCCCTCGAGGCCGCCCGGTCCGAATGGTTCGACCTGGCCGTCGTCGCCGATCCCCTGCCGGAGATCGGCTGCTTCGAACTCGTCGGCGCGCTGCGGCGGATTCAGCCCAGCGTCGCGGTGCTGCTGCTGGTGAACCAGCTCGAGCTGCCCGCGGTGATCCGGGGCATCCGGCTGGCCGTGGCCGACGTGCTGGCCCCCGGCGGCGACTGGGGCTCGGTGATGCAGCGCGTCAACGTGCTGCTGCGGCCGGAGGAGGAGGCCCCGCCGGCCGAGCTCACGCCGGACGAGCTGGCCGAGGTGGAGTCGATTCTTTCCCGGATCGACGGCGGACGGCGGGAGACGGGCGCGCCCATGGAGGTGCCGGCGCAGGCCGGCGCCGTGCGCGAGGAACTGGAACGCATGGCGCGGGAGCGCGACGAATTCAAAAAGACGGCCGAGCGCCTCGCGCAGGAGAAGACCGCGCGGGAGGCCGAGTCCAAGGCCCAGCGGGTGCAGGACGCCGACGTGGCGCGCCTCCAGAACGAGCTGACGGAGATGCGCGCCGAGCGCGAGGCCGTGGAGGCGATGCAGGCCGCGGTCGATGAACGGGCCCGCAGCCTCGCCGCCGCCCGCGACGAGGTGGCGCGGGAACGCGCCGCGCTCGCGTCCGAGCGGGCCGAGGGGCTGACCGACGGGGACGCCCATCGCCTCAAGAGCATGGAGGAGATCGCCAGCGAGCGCGAGACGATGGAGGACCTCCGCCTCGATCTCCGCGCGGAGGATGTCCGCATCCGCGAGGAGGCGCTCCGGCTGCAGCAGGCGCAGGCCCGGTTCGAGACCGAGCGCCAGCAGCTGGAGGAGGACGTCGATCTGCTCAAGGAACAGGAGGCCAACCTGCGCGCCTACGAACAGCGGCTGCGGAGCCTGACGGCGGCGGTGGAAACGGACCGGGTGAACCGGGCCGCCCCGCGACCGTCCCGCGATCCCTTTGCGCGCGACCCGTCGCTCGACGAGGCCTGGAACAAGGTCAACCGGGCGACGGACCTGCTCGAGGCCGAGCGCCGCAGCTTCAACGACGAGCGGCTGGTCCTCGTCGATGAAAAGAAACGGCTGGAGGAATGGGAGGCGCGCCTGAGGAAGGTGGAGGCGCAGGTAAACGACCCGGCGGCCGCCCCGGGGCGGCCGTCATTCGCCCGGGATCCCCTGCGGGCGGCCAAGGCGATGTTCACGCCGGGCAAGAAATAGCCGGGTCGTATCCAGTTGTGGGGCGGGGTCGTTGACCCCGCCGGATTCGCATTCCTGGCGCCCGTCAGTCGGCTCCCATTCGTTCTCGTGGTCTTTCGCGCCCTCCCGGGCTCATTTCAGCGCGCGAGGGTCAGGGCCACGGCGCCGGTCACGGCGACGGCCCCGCCCGCGAGCGAGCGGCGCGACGGGCGTTCGCGCTCGAGCAGGTAGCTGAAGGGGATGATGACGAGGGGCGTCGTGGCGACAATGGCCAGGACGATGCCGCTGGGCGTCGTGGCCAGGGCCCACTGGTAGCAGCTCACGCCGATGACGGCCCCGCAGAGCGCGTTGACGACCACCCAGAGGTGATCGCGCGCGGCGGGCGGCCGGGGCGTTTCCGGCGTCCGGTTGCGCAGGATCAGCCCGCGCGTGATGAAGAACGCGGCGGTGATGGCGAGCCCGCCGAGGGTGCGCTGGTAGGCGGCGGTGATGCCGTCGACCGACTGGCCCGCGGCCGCGGCGGCGTCGCAGGCGCGCCGGCTCACCACCGCGCCGAGACCCTGGCCGGCGGCGGACAGGAACCCCCACAGGAAGCCGATCGGCCGCACGCGCACGCGGGGCGGATGCTTCGGCGTGGGCATCAGCGCCAGCGCGACGCCCGCCAGGATGACGAGGCCCCAGATCATCTGGCCGGCGGTGAGCCGGGTCCCCAGCCAGAGCCGCTCCGCGATGACGGCGATCGGCGCCGCCAGGCACTGGCTCATGAGGATGGCCAGCCGCGAGCCGAGGAGGGGCAGGGCGTTGAAGCTCGCCAGGTCCCCCAGGCCCATGCCGATCAGGCCGCTGAGCAGGAACCAGCGATACCCGGCCCCGCCGAGGCCGCTCCCCAGGGTGTGGGCATAGGCGCCGAGGCAGATCACGGCCACCAGCAGCCTCCCGAGGTTGGCCCGGGTCAGGCCCACGGCCGTGATCGAGCGGTTGGCGAAGATCACGGACAGCGAGAAGAAGATGGTGGTGAGGAACGCGCCGAGCATGGCGGAAGGGCGGCAGCGTAGGCACGGAACCGGGGAGCGTAAGCAAAAAGTCGCGCCCGGCGGCGCCGGCCCCGCTTTCTTTTTGATTCGGGGGGCGATTGCGCGAACGTTGCGTCAATGTCCCCCGCCGGATCGTCCCGTTTCACCAACCGCCTGGCCGGCGAGCAGTCGCCCTACCTGCGGCAGCACGCGCACAACCCGGTCGACTGGCATCCGTGGGGCGAGGAGGCCTTCGCGCGCGCCCGGGCGGAGCAGAAACCCATCTTCCTCTCGGTCGGCTACTCCACCTGCCACTGGTGCCACGTGATGGCGCACGAATCGTTCGAGAACGAGGCGATCGCCCGCCGGCTCAACCGCGACTTCGTGCCGGTGAAGGTCGACCGCGAGGAGCGGCCCGACGTCGATCGCATCTACATGGCCTACGTGCAGGCGGTGACCGGCCAGGGCGGCTGGCCGATGACCGTCTGGCTCACGCCCGACCTTAAGCCGGTCTACGGCGGCACCTATTTTCCGCCGGAGGACCGCGGGGGCCGCGCCGGCCTGGCCACGATCCTCGACGCGCTCGCCCGCGCCTGGGCGGACCGGCGCGACCAGCTGGTGGCCGAGGGCGAACGCGTGGCCGCCGCCCTCCAGCAGCTGGCTGGCGGGCAAAGTCCCAAGGCCCAAGCTCCAAATCCCAAATCAACCCAGAACCCAGAACCCAAAACCCAAAACCCGGAGGCCGCGCTGCTTGCCGCCGCCGGCGAGGCGAGCGCGGGGTGCCTGCAGCAGCTGGCGCAGGGGTTCGACGCCACCTACGGCGGGTTCGGGGGCGCGCCGAAGTTCCCCCGCGCCGCCGTGTTCGACTTCCTGTTCCGGACGGCGGGAACCGGCGACGGGACCCGCATGGCCGCGCTGACGCTGCGCCGGATGGCGGAGGGCGGGCTGCATGACCATGTCGGCGGCGGATTTCACCGGTACTCCGTGGACGACGAATGGTTCGTCCCGCACTTCGAGAAGATGCTCTACGACCAGGCGCAGCTCGCGGTCTGCTACCTGGAGGCGCGGCAGGCGACCGGCGACGAACGGTACGCCTGGGTCGCGCGCGACACCCTCGACTACGTGCTCCGCGATCTCGCGCATCAGCCGGGCGGATTCCTTTCGGCCGAGGACGCGGACTCTCCGCGGCCCGTCGAGGGACGGGAGCCGGGCGACGAGGGCCGGCCGGTGGAAGGCGCGTTCTACATCTGGACGAAACCGGAGATCGAGGGGGCCTTGGCAAATGGAGCGGCGACGCCATCGTCGCCGGCCGACGCGACGGGGGCGTCGCGTCCCCAGGAGGACGCCGCGCTTTTCTGCGCGCATTTCGACGTGAGGGACGACGGCAACGTGCCGGCGGAGCGCGATCCGCACGGCGAGTTCCGTGGCAGGAACATCCTCCGCCAACGCCAGCCGCTCGCGGAGACGGCCCGGCAGTTCGGGCTGGATCCCGAGGCCGCGAGCGACCGGCTGCAGGCTTGCCTGGCGCGGCTGCAGGCCGTGCGCGCACGGCGGCCGCGGCCGTCGCTCGACGACAAGATCGTCACCGCCTGGAACGGGCTGATGATTTCGGCGCTGGCGCGGGCGCATCAGGTGTTCGAGTCCAGCGGTGGGGCGCGACGACCGGCCGCGCCGAATCAGTCAGTTGGAGCGTCTGCCGGTGCCGAAACCACGCCGGGCGCCGTGCACGAGGCGGGCGGCCCAGCGGTCCGCCCCTGCCTCAATGCCGCCATCCGCGCCGCCGAATTCCTGCGCCGCGAGCTCTACGACGAACCGACCGGCACGCTTTTTCGCAGCTACCGCGGGGGCCGCAGCGGGGTTCCCGGCTTCGCCGAGGACCATGCGTGCCTGATCCAGGGGCTGCTGGACCTGTACGAGGCCTCTTTCGAGATCCGCTGGCTGCAATGGGCGGAGCGGCTGCAGGCGGGGATGGACGAGGCGTTCTGGGACGCCGCCGGCGGCGGCTACTTCAGCACGCGTGCGGATGCGCCCGGAATCATCGCGCGGTTGAAGGAGGACTACGACGGTGCGGAGCCGGCGCCGGCATCGGTGGCGGTATCGAACCTGCTGCGTCTCGATGCCATGATCGGGGCCCCGGACACTCCCGGCGCTCCGGAATCCGGCCACCGGCGGCGGGCGCGGCAGTGCGCCGAGGCCCTGCGGGCGCGATGGGAGCAGGTGCCGCTGGCGCTGCCGCAGTTGCTGGCCGCGCTGGAATCCGCGCGCGAGCCGCCGCGCACGGCGGTGCTGGCGGGCGATCCGACGGCGGACGATTTCCGGGAACTCGCCGCGGTGCTGCACGAGCGGGCGCGCCCGCGGCTCGCTTTGCTGGCCGCCGATGGCGGCGAGGGCCAGCGCTGGCTGGCCCTGCGCCGGCCGGAGTTCGCCGACATGAAACCGATCGGCGGCCGCGCTGCCGCCTACGTGTGCGAGAATTTTGCCTGCCGCCCGCCGGTGACCACCACGGCGGAACTGCGGGCTCTCTTGGCGTAGGGCGAGCCCGGCGCATGGAATGCGCGAATTGCAGGCCGCCTGCTCGCAGGCGCCGTTCCATGTCCGATTGCGGAGGCGCGTGCAAGCACGCGGCCTACAGCGCGGAAAACGGCCGGTGGGGCGGGCTTTCTTGTCCGCCGTAGCCTGGCAAAGGCGGAACGCCCGCCGCAACGGAACCGGACTTGGCAGCCGCCGGCCGGCTGGTCATTCTGGTCTTCCCGCGATGAACGACCAACCCCTTGCCCGCCTCGAGGAAAAGCTGGCCTGGCTCCAGCGTCACGTGGCCGAGCAGGACAAGGCGATGCTCGAGCTGGCCGGCGAAATCGACCGGCTGAAAAAGCAGGTGGCGGAGTTGCGCGCGAAGCCGACCGACGACGCCGATGGTTCGCCGCCCGCAGACGAGCGCCCGCCGCACTATTGAGGCGGCGGCGGGGCGGCACCCAGCCAGTCGTTGAGGCGCAGCCATTGCTCGCAGAGGGCAGGCCAGCCCGCGGCCGGTCCCACGCCGGCCGGCCGCAGCCCGAAGCCGTGCGGTCCCTTTTGGAACGCATGCAGCTCGGCCGGCACGCCGACCCGGCGCATGGCCTCGAAGAATCCGATGCTGTTCTCGGCGGGCACGGTGGCGTCCTCGAACGTCGTGAGAATGAACGCGGGCGGCGTGCGGGTCGTCACCTGTTTCTCAAGCGAGAGGTGGTCGATCTGGGCCGGCGAGGGATGCGCGCCCAGCAGGTTCTCGCGCGAGCCGGCGTGGGCGTACGGGTCCTTCATCGTGATCACCGGGTAGATGAGCACGAGGAAATCGGGCCGGGCGTCGACGGTGTCGAGCGGTGCTCCGGTGCGTCCTTCGGGCGCGGCGAACAACGTGCCGGCCGAGGCGGCGAGGTGCCCGCCGGCCGAGAAGCCCAGCACGCCGACGCGATCGCCCCGGATCCCGAATTCGGCGGCGCGCGAGCGCACGATGCGCACGGCCCGGAGCACGTCGCGCAGCGGCGCGGGATGCCCGTATTCCTTCATGCGGTATTTCAGAACGAATGCGGTCACACCGAGTCCATTGAGCCACCGGGCCGGTTCGATCCCTTCCTTCTCCCAGGAAAGGCGGAGGTAGGCGCCTCCGGGGCAGATGACCACCGCCGTCCCGTTCGCGACGGCTGCCGGCGCCGGGAAGCAGGTCAGAGAGGGCGCGCTGACATTGGATACGTGACCGTCGACGTCGAGTTCCGGTCCGGCACCGGGGCGCTGCCCGGGAACGCCCTCCGGCCAGAGCGGCAGCACGCGTTCTCCGGCGCCGGCGAGGATGCCGGGCGCGGTTGCGAAGATGAGGCCAATGCCTGCCATGGTCAGGAGGGATGACGGGTGCATGGAGCCGGACAGGATCCGTTTCAGAACGCCGCGGTGATCTCTTGTTCCGTGCCGTGGGCGAGCGTCAGCTGGCCGAAGGGCGCCTCGATCTTGTCGTTCTTGTAGACCTTGCAGGCGACCGGCCCGGCGGCGTCGTCGGTTTCCCACCGCCAGCGCCCGATGGACACGAACTGGAGCGGCACGCCCTTGTCCCAGCTCAGTCCCGGCCCTTCGCCGCGGAGGTAGAGCTTGTTGCCGATGCCGATGTAGGAGACGACCGTGAGGCGGGTGAAGCCGTCGGCTGACGGCACCGCGGCGGATTTGTTCTCGTCCGGCGGCACCTGGGAAAAATCGTCTGGCGCGGGCGGCTCGTCGGCGATGGGCTCGACGATCAAATCGGGTGCGGGCCTGCCGGCGGGTTCGGCGCGGGTCTCGGACGGGGCTGCCGCGGGGCCGGCGGCGGCCGGCTCCTCGGCCTTGGGCTTGCGGGGCGCCCGCGGCTTACGGGGGGCCGGCGCGGGCTCTGGGGCGGCCGGTTCGGGGGCGGCCGGTTCGGCGGCGGCCGGGATCGGTTCGAGGGGCGGGCGGGAGGCGGACGCCGCGGGCGGCGGGGCGGCATCGGCGGCGGGCGACGAAGCCGCGGGCGCGGGTGTCGCGGCGGGCGCGGGCGGGACCGGAGGAATCGAGCCGATGGATTCCGGAAGCGCGGCGGGGAACGGCGGCCGGCTGAACAGGCGGTCGGCCATCTGGACCGCACCGGAGAGGGCCGTGATCCGCGCGTCGATCGCGGACAGCAGGGACACCAGTTTGGGTTCGAGCTGGGCGGCGGCGTCGAGCTGCCGGCGGGCCGCGCCCTCAAGCTTGGTGTATTCGCCGGCGGCCTTGACGATCCGGTCGGAGATCGTGGCCAGATGTTCGCTCTTGGCCGAGCGCAGCGTGGCCAGTTCCTGCTCCGTCGCCTCCTTCTGTGTGCGGTCGGCCCCGGCGAGCTGCTGGGTGAACTCGGCCACCTTCTCCTGCATCCGGAAGGGCAGCTGTTCGGCGGCCTGCAGGTTCTTGGCGGCGACCTCCTCGGCGGTCTTGAGCTGGGCCGTCGCGTTCTGCAGGTGCTCGGAGGCGGTCATGAGCCGCTTGAACTGCTCGGTCAGCTCGCGGCGCAGGGACGTGGCGGCCTCCTCGCGGTCGCGGACGTAGTTGACGAGATAGGGAACGGTGACCAGCACACAGGCGATCACGACGCAGCCGGCAATGAGGAAGAGGGGCAGCGGCGTGAACGGCTTGGGATGCTGGTCGGCGATGACCCAGGCGAGGATCAAAAGGACGA
>CAZKDK010000134.1:0-9177 GCA_964551145.1 uncultured Opitutaceae bacterium
GAGCCCCCGCCAAGGGGCCCGGGATTTGCAGGTCACGGGTCCGGACCTGGGCCCGGGCTCCCGACCACAAGCCGACCCCCGCGAGGCAGGGGCCGGGAACCCTCGGCCGGCAGGGTCAGGGCAGATCCGACAGGTCGACGGGATGCGGGTCGCTGCGAACCGGGTACTTGGGCGACCAGCGAAGACAGATGGCGAAGGCGTGGATCGATCCGTCACTTCCCAGGCCGGGGGCAAAAAGAACGATGCTATTGGCCACGGGGATGAAGCAGCGATCGCCCAAGACGCTGCGGGGATCGGCCAGCACGAGAGCGTCACCCGCCCGCAACGCGGCGATTTGCCGGGGCCAGCGGCAATCGGGAATGGGCTTCGCAGCCCAGGCAGGCAGCGACGATGCGGCCACGCCCAGGAACAGCAGCGCCGGTGCGAGGCGTCGCCAACCGGTCACGCCCGCCGCCAGCCATCCGAGCGTCCATACGAGGAGAACGTACGGCAAAAAAACCAGGCGGGCGCCGAGGGCAAAAGGCTGCGGCCATTGGGATCCCGCCAGGCGGCCTGCGCACAGCAGCACCAGCGCCGCCGCGAGCATGGCGAGCACCTCGTAGCGATAGGGATGGCGCCACAGGAGCAGCGCGAAGACGAGGACCACGACGAGCAGGACAATCAGGGCAACGCGGCCATCATCCGGGGCGCCGAGCCATTGTCCAAAGAGCATCTTCACATAGCGGGCGAGCAGGGCGACGGAGGGGGCGGCGTTTCTCAACGGCCCCGCGACCCGCGGATTGTCGTGCAGCAGGAGGAACTGGACACCCGCACCCGCCCACCACCCGGCGAGCACCAGCCAACCGCCGCGCTGGCGCCGCCACTGCCAGGCGCGGATCAGCGAAAAAGGCGCCAGGATCAGTCCTTCAGGACCGGACAGCGCGGCGAGCAGCATCTCGATCGTCCGGCGGATGGCCGGCCGAAGATCCGTGGGAGCGGGTTCGAGCAGGTTGACGACCAGGAGGCTGGCGAGCGCAAAGTGAAGACAGTTGATGTTTCCGTACACCGCCCCGCTGGAAGGGACGACGACGATCGCAAGGGCCCCGGCGAGCCCGGCAAGGGGAGGGATCCGTGCGGTCAGCAGGCGGAAGGCAACGAGCGCGACCACGAGCATCCCGGCGAAATTGTATGCCAGGGGGACATACTCGAGGGGGAGCGGCACAAGCAGCGCGGCGACCAGCCGCGGCGCGAGGTGCAGGTATCCCATGTAGGGACCGAGCACCGCGCGCCAGCCGTCATTGTTTGCCTGCGCGAAAAAGAGGAGCCCATCCTCCTCCTTAAGCTGGGGGGTCAGGATTTGGTCGAGACGGCGGGTCAGCAGGAACCCAAGGATCAAGATCCCCGCGAGGCAGAGAAGACTGGGGCGAAGCTTCATCCGTTTCCCCGTTCAGACGCAGTCCCGCGCCAGAGAGACGACAGGCCGAACGCCGGCTGCGAGCGATTCAAACATGGATCATGCTGGTCGCAACAGGATCAAGGAACCGCTCAGACCTTGGGGAACTTCAGCCACCGGGCACCGAGCCGGGCGCTCCTCACGGCCGTTTCGACGAAGGCCATGCCGATGACGCCGTCGTCGATGGTTGGAAAATCGCCATCCGTCCGCGGGCGGCGGCCCGCGACCTCCCCGGCAATGGCGTCGGCGGCGGCGAGATAGATGTTGGCAAACGCCTCGATGAACGCCTCCGGGTGGCCGAACGGCGTGCGGCTGGCCGCCCGGGCCGCGGGCGACAGGTAGGGGTTGCCGCGGCGGCGGATCTCCCGCGGCTGGTTGGCCGCCTTGACGATCAGCTCGTTGGGGTGCTCCTGGTGCCATTCGAGCGAGGCCTTCGTGCCATAGACGCGGATGTTCAGGTTGTTCTCCTCGCCGTGGGAGATCTGCGAGGCGTAGAGGATGCCCCGGGCGCCGCCGCGGTAGCGGACCAGGCAGTTGCCGTCGTCGTCGAGCGGCCGCCCGGGGATGAAGGTCGAGAGCTCCGCCAGGAGCTCGTCGATCTCCAGGCCCGTGATGTAGCGCCCGAGGTTCTCGGCGTGCGTGCCGATGTCGCCCATGCAGTTGGAGACGCCGGCGACGCGCGGATCCATGCGCCAGTTGGAGAGGGCGCCCGGGATCCGCTCCGTGAGCGCAGTGACGGCGTACCCCTGCGGGTACTCGGTCACGACCTTGAGGATCCTCCCGAGGCGTCCCGCGCGCACCAGGGCGCGCGCCTCCTTCACCATCGGATAGCCGGTGTAGTTGTGGGTCAGCGCGAACACCTTCCCGCTCCGGCGGACGACGGTCCGCAGCCGTTTCGCCTCCGCCAGGCTGGTGGCGAGCGGCTTGTCGCAGACCACGTTGAACCCGGCCTCGAGAAACGTGCGGGCGACGGCGACGTGGGTGTCGTTGCGGGTGACGATGCTGACGAAGTCGATCCGGCGGCCGGCCGGGAGCGCCGCCTCGGCGCGGGCCATCGCGGGGTAGGTGGCATAGACGCGGGCCGGGTCGAGATGGAGGTCGGCGCCGGAGGCGCGGGATCGGGCGGGATCGGCGGAAAAGCAGCCGGCGACGAGCTCGATGCGGCCGTCGAGCGCGGCGGCCATGCGATGCACGGCGCCGATGAAGGCGCCGCGCCCGCCGCCGACCATGCCCATGCGGAGCTTGCGGTCGGGTTTCATGGCAACGGGGGGCCGGCCGGCGGGCTCCGGCGGTCGAAGGCCGCGTCGAAGGCGACCGCGCTGCGCGGAAAGTCGAGCCGGCGCACGAAGGCCGCCGCCTCGGTGGCCCCGTGCACGCGGTCCATCCGGGCGTCCTCCCATTCGACGGAGAGCGGGCCGGCGTAGCCCGCGTCGTTGAGCGCCACGATGATGTCCTCGAACCGGATGTCGCCGCGGCCGGGCGAGCGGAAGTCCCAGGCGCGGCGGGGATCGCCGAAGCCCACGTGCCCGCCGAAAACCCCCACGGTGCCGTCGCCGTGCCCCCACCAGACATCCTTCATATGGGCGTGGAAGATGCGGTCGCCGAACACCCGGATGAACTTCACGTAGTCGACGCCCTGATACGCGAGGTGCGAGGGATCGTAGTTGAAACCGAAGCGCCGGTGTCCGCGGACCGCGGCCAGGGCCCGCTGCGCCGAGGCGGTGTCGAAGGCGATCTCGGTCGGATGGACCTCCAGCGCGAAGTTGACGTTGGCGCGGTCGAACGCCTCGAGGATCGGGCCGAAGCGCCGGGCGAAATCCTGGAAGCCCTGCTCCCAGGTGTCCGGCGGGGTGGGGGGGAACGGATAGATCGTGTGCCAGATGGCCGAGCCGGTGAATCCGTTCACGACGGCCGGCCGCTGGTCGCCGTCCCGGCGCCCGGGCTGGCGGTCGAAGAAGGCCCGCGCGGCCTGAGCCGTGAGCGCGAGGCGGTCGGCCGCGCGCCGCCGCACGCCCTCCGGGTCGCCGTCGCCCCACACGGCGGGGGGCAGCGTGGCCCGATGGCGCTCATCGATGCGGTCGCACACCGCCTGGCCGACCAGGTGGTTGGAGATCGCGTGGCACGTCAGCCCGTGATCGGCCAGCAACTGCCAGTGCTGCTCGCAATACCGGGGCGAGGCCGCGGCGCGCTCGACATCGAAATGGTCGCCCCAGCACGCGAGTTCGAGGCCGTCGTAGCCCATGTGCCTGGCCAGGGGGGCCAGCTGGTCGAGGGGAAGGTCGGCCCACTGGCCGGTGAACAGGGTGACGGGTCTCGGCATGGCGGAGGGGGATCGAGGCTTTGGCGTGCAGCTCCGAGCCTTGTAAACCCGGCCATCGCTAGGCAACAGGAAATGCCTCCGGGCGCCCCGGGCCCGCGCGAGGATTTGCTTTCCCTCCCCCCGCTCTTTCCCCAGAGTGGCCGGCCAGTGAACGTCACGGTGAATCGCGCCGCCGCGGGCCCCGCGTCTGGCGCCAGCGCGCTGAAGGGTTTGGTCCCCGCATGGTGTTGTGATGTCGCCATGTCACTCTTTATGAAAACCATTTTCATTTCCATCCTCTGCGCGGGAATGCTGGCCGCCGGGAGCGCGTTCGCGCAGATCGGGCGGTTTCAGCCGGTGCCGGAATGGCAGTCGGTGAAGATCGATCAGACGGTCGAGCCGGTGTTTCCCGAGCGGCTGGTGCAGAAGGGTGTGATTCGGGGCATGGTCCACCTTGCCATCAACACGGACCAGACCGGCAAGCTGGTCGAATGGCTGGTCGTCGGCTACACGCAACCGGAATTCGCGGATGAGGTGGTCGCGGCGGTCAAGCAATGGAAGTTCACGCCGGCGGAGCTCCGGGGCGAGAAGGTGGGCACCACGGTCGAGCTCGTTTTCAATTTCGAGGCCAAGGGAGTGGTCGTCTCGACCTCATCGGCGTCCGACATCCTGGAGGCGCAGTTCCTGCGGAGAATCGGGGAGCATTATGTGTACGAACCCTGCTCCCTGCGCGAGCTGGACCGGATCCCGACGCCGATTGTCACGGTGGCGCCGGCCTATCCCGCGGAACTGCCCAAACGCGGCGTGAAGGGCCAGGTGGCGGTCGATTTCTATATCGACGAGAGGGGGGCGGTGCGGGTGCCGGCGGTGTCGGTGAATGACGACAGCGTCCTGACGTCGCTCGCGGTCGCGGCCCTGCGGCAATGGCGGTTCGAGCCGCCGACGCGCAACGGCATTCCGGTCCTGGTGAAGGCGAGCCAGGTCTTCAATTTCGGCGGATCGACCAAGCCGGCGCACGAACCGGCCCCGGACCCGCAGGAGTAGCGATCGGCGGCCCGGGCCGTCGTGGTGCCGGCCGCTCCGCTCAGGATCCGACCGCCTCGTGGATGAACGCGGCGAGTTCCTCGCGCAGGCGCTGGCGCGCGCGGTAGAGGCGGGTCTCCACACCGCGCTCCGTGCAGCCGACGATCGCGCCGATCTCGCGGTATGACAGGCGCTCGAAGTGGTGGAGCAGGACTGTGATTTTCAAGTCGTGTGGGAGACGGTCGACGGCGGTCCGGACCGACGCGAAGGTTTCGTCGTGCTCCAGCGCTGCGTTGGGGGCGGCGGCATCCGCCGCCACCGTGTCGTGCGCGGTGGCGGTCGAATCGTCCAGCGGAGCGTCGAGACTCACGGTCGGGTGGCGCCGCCGCCAGCGGTAGTGGTTGTGGCAGAGGTTGGACAGCGTGGTGAAAAGCCACGCGGACAGCTTCGTGTCCGGCCGCAGCCGGTCCCGCTGCTGATGCAGTCGCACAAATGTCTCGGCCACAAGGTCGTGTGCGTCCGTGGTGTTCTGGACGTACCGCCAGGCGAAGGCAAACAGGGGGCGTTCCCAGCGGGCCATCAACGGATTGAGGGCGGCGTCCTGTCCGCGCTGCAGGGCCAGCAGACAGGCCGGATCGCTGGCGGGGTCGAAGTTCACGGGGAAACCCGGACGCCCTTAGTCTAGAAACGGATGTTGGTCAGCCCTGAGGACGGGACCGAGCAGGCCAAGATAGCGGGCGCGCTGCCTCTCCGTCATGACGTCAGCGGCATCGGCCACGAGCTGCCGCGTGGAGTCGAGGCACTCGCGATCGACCGCGCGCCGCTGCTCGACGAAATGGGCGAACTCGAGGAAGTCGACCCTCCCGGACGTCGTCCGCTCGTGTTCAAAGGAGTCGTACTCCTCGCGCATGCGGGCGACCTGGGCGGCGAGGGCGAGCAGCCGCGGGCTGGACTCCTCGTGGATGGCCTTGATCCGGGCGAACTGCGCGTCGGTGAGCCTGAGTTCCGTCTTCATCCACTCGAGCTGGCATTCGAGACTGTTGCCGCTGCAGGGCCGTTGCGCCCAGTACCAGCCGAGATGGGTGAACGTCCCGGCGGCGATCCCGAGCAGAATGATCAAAGTGGCGTGCCTCATGGCTTGTGGCCGGCGACCTTGACCGCCGGATCGTCAATCAGGGGGTCGATCAACCGGAGATAGCTCTGCGCGATCTGCACGCCGCGCGCGGCCTGCAGTTTGGAGAGGCGGACCTGGGCGAGAAAGAGGCCGAGCAGCATGCAGGCGGCGAAAAAGGCGATCGTGAACGACGGCCGGGCGAACGCCGACTCGATCCGGGCGAGGAGCCCGGACCGCTCCGTGTCGCTTTCGACCACCGCGATGCGGCGCCAGACCTCGGCGGCCAGGCGCGGCGGCGGCTCCGGGCTTTCCTGCAGGCGATCCAGCAGGGAATCAAGGGGATCGGAAGGAGGGGACATGGTTCAGAACCCGCCGCGCGCTCCCCGGCGGGAGCCGGGGCCGGGCGCGGGAGGCGCAGAGGTTGCGGGATGGGTGAAGATTGACGGCAGACAGCCTAACACCATTTGTGGAGAAAGCCCTTCAAAATAGATCCGATCGCCGGTCCGGCGGGCCCCGCCTCTATTCCGGGTAAAGCCAGTAGCGACGGGTCTGCTGCTGATAGACCAGGTCGCGACTGCGCCAGTCGGCGAGGAACCCGGCGACGTCGACCCGCGCACCATCGCGGCGGATCGCGTTCCACCAGGCGTTGGAGCCGACCAGCTTCCTGAACATGGATACCTTGTCCGGGGGCGCGGCGGCGAAGGGGTTGGTCGCGTTCCATTGGCAGGCGAGGCGCATGAGATGGAAACTCAGCTCGGCGGGCCGCCAGGCGTCCCAGTCGGTCACCTCGATGTAGACTCCGGTCACGGCATTGCCGGCGGCGGCCGGGGCCGCGACCCGCATGGAGTTGAGGCCGGGCAGGTGGAGCGCCCGAAGCGCCTGCTCGAGCTGCTCGGCCGTCCTGCCCTTGTAGGAAATGCCGCGGAACGGGTAGGAACGGCCGACTCCCCAGGTGAACCCGCCGATTTCACAGCCCAGGCCGGTCATGGCGTATCCGACGACCGAGGAAAAATCCTGCACGTAGGGCGACGTCGGGATGAACGGCAGGCCGGTATCCGGCCAGCGCATGGACCGCCGCCAGCCGCGCATCGACACGATCGTCAGCCGGCCCTTGAGGCGGACGGCCTCCGGAACGGCCAGCATGCCCGGCACCGAGGCCGCGATGCGCGCCAGCTCGCCGATGGTCAGGCCGTGCACGTACGGTACCCGGAAGGCCCCGACGTAGCTGACCAGATCCGGGTCCATCGGCGGCCCGTCCACCTTGAGCCCGCCGAGCGGATTCGGACGGTCGAGGACGATCACCTCCACATTGTTCTCGAAGCACGCCTCCATCGCGTAGCGCAGCGCGCTCGCGTAGGTGTAGCTCCGCACCCCGATGTCCTGCAGATCGATGACCAGCGCGTCGAGTCCCCGGAGCATCTGCCGCGTCGGTTTCCGCGTCCGGCCGTAGAGCGAATAGACCGGCAGGCCGGTGCGGCGGTCGATCGTGTCGGCGAAATTCCGCCCCGCCTCCTCGACGCCGTAGAGACCGTGTTCGGGTGCGAACAGCGCGACCAGCCTGACGCCGGGCGCGCGGCGCAGCACGTCGACGGTGCTGACTCCCCGGCGGTCCACCCCGGCCGCGTGGGTCAGCAGGCCGATGCGCTTGCCCTTGACGGCGGCGTAGCCCTCGTGCTCGAGGACGTCGATGCCGAGCATCACCGGGAAGATCGTGGCCGGCTGCGCCGCGGGTGCCGGTGCGACCGGCCGGGTTGCGGGAGCGGTCGCCGCCGCCGATCCGGCGGCCCGCGCCGGCAGGTGCGACCGCGCGCCCGACGACGAGCAGGCGGCGAATGCGGCCAGCAGCGACAGGGTCGCGGTGAGAAAAGGCAGTGCTCGCGGTCGGGGCGGCTGGGCCATGCGCGCCATCACTGTGGAGGGAAGCATCGGAGCGTCGAGCCGGAAGCGTTGGGCGCGGGAAAAACGAGATGCCGCGCGCTCACGCGGACGGCGCGAATTCCCGGCGGACACTGCGCGCCAGACGGTCGGGCGCCTCGCGCAGCGCCTGCTCGAGCGGGATGCCGGCGGGTGTGATCGCATGCAGCCGCCAGGCGGCGCGCGGCGCGATTTCCGCGATCCGGCCCGCAAAGACGTGCACCGCCCGTCCCGCCGCGTCCGCCAGCAGCGCGACCGCGCCGGGGCCCTTGCCGGCGAGCGAGCTCTGATCGAAGGTGCCCTCGCCGGTGATGACGACGTCGGCCGCGGCGATGCGGGCCGGCAGATCGAGCCAGGCGGACACCAGATCGAAGCCGGGCAGCAGGCGGGCGCCCGCCGCCACCAGCAGGCCGAAAGGCAGGCCGCCGGCGGCGCCCGCCCCGGGCGTTTCGACGAGGGCGGGCGTCTGTTCCCAACGGGCGCACAGCATGGAGGCAAGGCGCGCCATCGCGGCTTCCATGCGCGCCAGATCCCCGGAAAGGAGCCCCTTCTGGGGACCGTAGATCGCGGCGGCCCCGCGCGGTCCGAGCAGGGGATTGACCACGTCGCACGCGATGCGGATCGGCGGAATCGAGGGATAGACGCCTTCCTCGATCCGGGCGATCCGCGGCCAGAGCGCAGGCACGGGCGGCAGGATGCGGCCGCCGTCCGCCGTGCGGAACTCAACGCCCAGCGCGGCCAGCGCGCCGGCCCCGAGGTCGTTGGTCGCGCTGCCGCCGACCCCGAGCAGGATGGCTCCCGCGCCCATCTCCGCGGCGGCGCGGATGAGCTGGCCCGTGCCCAGGGAGGTGCTTTGCCAGGGATCATGCTGGCCGGGTGGCAACCGTTCAAGCCCGCTGGCGGCGGCCATCTCGACGACCGCGACGGGCCGGGCATCCGCGGAGGCCGGCAGCTCCAGCAGCGTGCGGGCGGCGGACGGAAGGCGGGAGAACGGAACCAGCCCCAGCGTCGCCTCGACCCATCCGCCGCGCGGACCGGTAACCTGCTGCGTGACGAGCCGGCCGCCGGCGGCCCGGGTGAGGATCGCGGCGAACCCGTCGCCGCCGTCGGTCAGCGGACACAGATCGAGTTCCCAGTCGCGATGATCCGCGCGCAGCGCGCGCGCCGCCAGCTCGCAGGCCTGCAGCGCGCCCAGCGATCCCTTGAATTTGTCGAAAACGATGAGGACGCGCATCCCGTCAGGATGCACGTCCCCGTGACTCCAGAAAAGTTCCAAACGGCCCGTCGGCCGGCCCGCCTACTTCGACGAGCATTCCTTCATCAGCTGGATCCAATCGGCGGTGCGCACGCGGACCCGCGGGAAGGAAACGCACATCTTGTAGAGATCCTCGAACT
>CAZKDK010000135.1:0-9143 GCA_964551145.1 uncultured Opitutaceae bacterium
CGGATTACCAGATCCACGACCGCGCACTGCTGACCCTGCGCAGCATTGTGCAGGTCTCCATGCTTATCAATGTGTTCCTGCTCGTGAACGAAATCTTCAAAGAGTTTTATGCCCGCACGGCTCACGTTGCTTCCTCCCAATACCTTTTCTTCGGTCTCCACGGTCACCACGCCCTTGTTCCCTGGATTTGGACCGCAATCGTGTTCAACCTCATCTCGATGACGCTGTTAGTGCTGCCGCTCAGCAAGAGCCTTAAATACCTCAACGTCGCCTGTGTTCTGGCGATTGTCGGCATCTGGATCGAAAAGGGCATGGGCCTCGTCATTCCCGGTTTCATCCCGACTCCCCTGGGCCAGATCGTGGAATACCGTCCGTCGCTCAACGAGACGCTCGTCTGCATCGGCATCTGGGCGTTCGGCCTGCTCTGCTACACCGTGTTCCTGCGGATGTCGGTGCCGATTCTGCAGGGCCGGCTCGCCCGGGCCAACGAGGGCCTGCGGGCGGGCGCGATGCCGGCGCCGGCCTCCCGTCCCTGACCCCCCCGCCATGCCCACGCAGCTCACCGCCGCCGTCGTCCGCCAGTCGCTGAACGCCCACGTGGCGGAGCGGGCGGCGGAGATCCGCGCCCGGTACGGTTCGGACCTGGGATGGACGGGGCTGCAACGCCTGCTGCAGGATCGCGCGGCCGTCCGTTATCCGTGCGCAATCGTGTTCGACGCCGCGCCCCTGCGGGAGGGGGAGTTCGCGCATCCCGTCGCGCTCGGGGACCGGCCCGAGGACGGCTTCACGCTCTTCGTGCACCCCGTCTTCATGACCCGGCTCCAAGAGGTCCCGCTCCTCGCGCTCTACCAGCTGGTGCTGGTGAACTACGGCGAGTTCGCGTCGCCCGACGATGCCGAGACGTTCGGCGCCGGCGTCCTGGGCCTGTCGCGGGACGAGTACTACAGCCGGCTGTGCGCGCTGGCCGCCCAGGTCGGCGGCTGCGACACCGGCACGGCGGCCTAGGCGCCGCCGAGCTGGTAGCGCACGAACCGGCGCACCTGGATGTTTTCGCCGATCTTGGCCACCTTCTCCGTGAGGATGTCCTTCACGGTCTTGTCGTTTTGCTTCACGAACGGCTGGTCGAGCAGGCAGACGGTGGAATAGTATTTCTCCAGCTTGCCCTCGACGATCTTCTGCAGGGCCGCGGGCGGCTTGCCCTGCACCTGGGCCGAGGCGATGTCGCGCTCCTTGGCCAGCTCGGCTTCGGGCACGTCCTCGCGTCGCACGTAGGCGGGATTGGCGGCCGCGATCTGCAGGCAGATGTCGCGGCAGAACGTCTTGAACTCGTCGGTGCGCGCCACGAAGTCGGTTTCGCAGTCCACCTCGACCATCACGCCGACCTTCCCGCCGAGGTGAATGTAGCTCTCGATCAGGCCCTCCCGGGTGACGCGCTCGGCCTTCTTGGCGGCGGAGGCCGCGCCTTTCTTGCGCAGGATGGTGATGGCGTCGTCGGCGTTGCCATTCGCCTCGGCGAGGGCCTTCTTGCAGTCGAGCACACCCGCGCCGGTTTTCTCGCGCAGGTCGCTGACCATTTGGGACGTGATGTTGGTGCTCATTGAAGAGGTGAGAGTGGGAGTGAAAGTGCGAGTGAGAGGAAAGTCAGGCGATGGACTCGATCGCGGCGGCTGAACACCGGCAAACCACGCCCTGCAAACGGGCCATCCGGCATCCAGCGGTCAACGCCCGGCCGAACGTCATTCCTCGCCGTCCGCCTTCTTGGCGATGCGGGCCGGCTTCTTCTTCGCGGCGATCTTGCCGGCCTCCGTCGTGGCGGGGACCTCGTCCTCGGCGAGCACGGCGATGTCCTTGAGGTTGGCGGGGAGCTCGATCTTCTCGAGGTCGACCTCCGGGGCCGCCTCGGGCGCCGGCGCCGGCTGCGGCGCCGCGGCCGCCTCCGCCATCTCCACGGTCGCCGCCTTCACCTCGGCGGAGCCATGGGTGGCGCGGCGGGACTCACGCTGCGCCAGCCCCTTCTGGATGGCCTCCAGCAGGGTGTCGACGATGATGCGGATCGACTTGACGGCATCGTCGTTGCCGGGAATGGGATGGGTCACCGACGTCGGGTCGGAATTGGAGTCGACGAGGGCGACGCAGGGGATGCCGCAGCGCTTGGCCTCGGCCACGGCGATCGCCTCGTTGTTGACATCGATCACGAAGAGCGCCGCGGGCAGGTCCGCCATGTCGATGATGCCGTCGAAATTCCGCTGCATGCGCGCCATCTCCCGCTTGGTGGCCGACTCCTCCTTCTTGGGCAGCTTGGCCATCTCGCCGCTGACCTCCATTTGCTGGAAGCCCTTGAACTTGGCGATCGAGCGTTTGATCGTGGCGAAATTAGTCAGCGTGCCGCCGAGCCAGCGGTTGACGCAATAGGGCATGCCGGTGGCGGTGGCCGCCTCGCGGACGATGTCCTGGGCCTGCCGTTTCGTGCCGACGAGCAGGATCAGGCCCCCTTCCGAGGCCAGGTGCTCGACAAAGTCGCACGCCTGCTGCAGCGCGACGTAGGTCTTGCTCAGGTCGATGATCGACACGCCCTGTCGATGATCGAAGATGAACGGCTTGGAGCGCGGATTCCAGCGGCGGGTCTGATGCCCGAAATGCACGCCGGCATCGAGCAGGTCTTTGACGGTGATGTTCATGAGGATCTATGTATCGGCGATACACAGGTCGGCCAATGGGCCGCCTTGCGATCGTAGGTTGACTGCGGTTGCGGTTATGCGTGCCTCGGCCCGGATCGGACCGCGGCGCGCGGACGAAGGGAAAGGGTAGAAAACACCGGAGCGCGCGGCCCTTGGCAAGCTGGAAGTTGGGAGGAGCCGGCGGAGCCGGCCGGCCGCTCTTCGGCCGGGGCGCGGGCGACTTTCCCGGGTCTCTTTGCATGCCGGCGCGCCCGCCTTGCGAGCCGGTGATCGGGCGGATCCAGTTGGGGGCCGCTTTGCGGCACCCCGAACCGGTGCCGGCCGGCCGAAGTCGCGGATGGGGAGGGCTTAACGCGGCCCGGCGCCGGCGGTCCCAGATTCCCTCCGGATCGCCCGGAAAAAGCCGTTGACAGCGGCGGAGTCGGTTCGCACGGTGACCATTCTAACGCACTGCAGGGTGGAGCAGCCTGGTAGCTCGTCAGGCTCATAACCTGAAGGTCGTTGGTTCAAATCCAACCCCTGCACCCAATTTGACGCCCTCCGACGCCGTTCGGAGGGCGTCCTGTTTTGAGCCGCCGCGCGGCGTCACCCGGCGGGAGCGACGAGGCGGTCGCCGACATAGACGCGATAGGACTTGATCCGGCCGGTCGCGTCGGCGCCGCCTTGGCGCGGAGTGTAGCGGAAGCCGGATATGCGGACCGTTGCGCCAAGATCGATGATCAGCCTGTGGGGGTGTCCCGGATACGGGGGTGGTCCGCTCCAGCGTGTGTGCCAGTGGTTGGAGGGCTGCCCGTTGATGGCGTTGTCCGCGGAACCGTCCTCCCGGGCGACCTCCTCGCTGTCGGCGTAGGCGATGGTCCAGGCGGACTCGTTCATCACGCGGCCGTCGGCGTCGAGCAGCTGAATCTCCGCCACGGCGGCATACTCCCTGCCGTCGTACGCGTCGACGGATTCCAGGCAGAACTGGCCGCCGGACACCGGCGCCGCGAACCGGATCTCCTGCGTCGCCAGACCCGGGGCAAAGGTCCCGGCCGCCGTCGGGGCCACGCCGCCCAGCAGCAGCGTCCCGCGATCATTGTGCGGCACGACGTCCTTCTCCGGCCGGGGCCGGTCGAGGATGGGAGTCCTCACGCCGGCGATCGAGCTCCGCTCCGGACCCGCCAGATCGAGGACGACAATTTCATTGCTGCCGGGTTTCAGCCAGGGCCCGGGCAGGTACATCGTCTGCGTCGGACCGATGTTCCAGTAGCGC
Source organism: uncultured Opitutaceae bacterium (assembly GCA_964551145.1). Taxonomy (GTDB): domain Bacteria; phylum Verrucomicrobiota; class Verrucomicrobiia; order Opitutales; family Opitutaceae; genus Fen-1467. The sequence goes on from CAZKDK010000135.1 coordinate 3,931, forward strand.
CCGAGGCAGCGGCCGTTGACCCAGACGACGCCCATCCCCCAGGTCGAGACGTCGAGGAAGGTGTCCCCCGGCGTGTCGACGCGGAAGGTCCCGCACCAGAACGCCGGGCCGGTCGCCGGTCCCGGGCGCCACGCGAGCGGCGGCAGGGCGCCGTCCGCGTCGAAATCAATCGCGCGGATGTCCCAGCCCTCGAGGACCCGCGGCGCGCCGGACGCGGGCCGGAAGTTGACCGGGCCGCGCAGCCCCTTGCGGTCGTGGATCTCGACGCCGAAGTTGACGCGGGCGATCGTATAAACGAGCAGGTCGAGCGTCGCGGGCTGGCTGCGCGCCGGGAGGCTGGCGCGAAACCGGCGGAAGCGGGCATCCATGACGCCGGCCGGCCGGCCGTCGAGGAACACCCAAGCCAGATCGCGGACGGACGCGGCCTCGAGCACGCCCGCCGGCCCCGCCGGGAGCGTCGTGCGATAGTCGATGATCCCGCGGCTGATGTCGTACTGCTCGATCGGCTGCGGCTCGCGGACCGCGATCGAGCGGCCGGGCAGGTTCGCGAGGACGGCCGCGGATGCGGTGAGCTCGAACGGCGGGATCTCGATCACGGGCATCGGCGCCGGCGGCTCGGGCAGAGTCTCGCCGGGCCGCAGGCCGGGCCTGATGGCAGCGCGCACCTGCGCATACTTCTCGCCGATCCAGCCGGCCTCGCTGATCGGCGCGTCGTAGTCGTAGCTGCTCGTGTCGGGTCGGAACGGGTGGTCGGCTCCGGCCCACAAGCCGAAGGTCGTTCCGCCGTGCACCATGTAGAAGCTGAACGAGGCGCGGCGCGACAGCATGAAGGCGAGGTCGCGGAGCATGGGCGGCGTGTCTCCGCGGCGGTGGGGCGCCCCCCAGATGTCGAACCAGCCGGTGTAGAATTCGCCGCACATCAGGGGCCCTTTCTGCACCTCGGCCAGGGCCGCGAAGCCGGCGGCGGGGTCGGAGCCGAAGTTGGCGACGGAGAACAGGCCCGGCAGGTGGGACCGGACCACCGCATCGCTCGGGTTGCAGGCGAAGAGGGGCACGTCGAAGCCCGCATCGAGGACGGCCTGGCGCATGGCGCGCATGTAGTCGGGATCGCCGCCGTAGTAGCCGTATTCGTTCTCCACCTGCACCAGAATGATCGGCCCCCCATGGGTGACCTGCAGCGGGCCGAGCACCCGGCCGACCTCGGCGAGCCAGCGGCGGGCAGGCGTGAGGAAGGCGGGGTCGCGCGAGCGCAGGAAGCGGTCCCCCGGATGCTTGAGCAGCCACCAAGGCAGCCCGCCCATCTCCCATTCGGAGCACGCATAGGGGCCCGGGCGCAGGATCACCCAGAGCCCTTCCGCCTGTGCGAGCCGGCAGAACTCGGCGGCGTCGCGCTGGCCCTGCCAGTCGAAGCGTCCCTGCCGCCATTCGTGGAAGTTCCAGAACAGGTAGGCGCAGACGGTATTCAGCCCCATCGCCTTGACCAGCCGCAGCCGGTGCGACCAGTACTCCCGGGGCACCCGGGCGAAATGCATCTCGCCGCAACGGATCTGAAATGGCTGCCCATCGAGGAGGAAGTCCGCGGTTCCGATCTCGAAGCGGTGGGCGGGAGGCGGTGTCTCGGCGGCGCGTGCCGGGGGGCAGATCCGCGGGGCCAGGGCGGGCCCCAGGAGCAGTGCGGCCAGCAACCGGACCCGGGCGCGTGAAGAAGCGGTTCGGAGCATGGGGAGTCGAGGGAGGGATGGGGCGGGGGGCCGCGGGCGGCTCGGGGGCGGTCAGTGCGGCGGCGACACGCCGGCCGGCGAGGCGGCCGCGGACCCAGCCGGCCCGGTGCCGGCGGATTCGCGCGGCGCCAGCACCTCGTGGATGGCCCAGAGCATGGTCTCGGCGGTGAACGGCTTGGCGAGGAAGCTGGCGGCGCCGAGGCCGAAGGGCTCCATCGACTGGACGGTGGACTTGAGGCCGGAGGCCGCGATGATCTTCACCTCGGGATCGATCTTGCGCAACGCGTAGATGAGCGCCGCACCGTCGAGCACCGGCATCGCCATGTCCGTCAGGACCACCGCGATCTTCCGGCGCTTCTGGGCGAAGAGGGCGAGCGCCTCGGCGCCGTTCGAGGCGGTGATCGCCTCGTAGCCGAACATCTCCAGCGCGTGGCTGGTGATGCTGAGGATCGAGGCCTCGTCGTCGACGACGAGCACGATCTCGCCGCTGCCCCGCGGAGGCGCGGCCGGCGGCGGAGCCGTGCGGGTTTCGACGACCTCCGACGAGGCGGGCAGATGGATCTGGAAGGTCGTGCCGCTGCCGGGTTCGGACTGGAACGCGATGAAGCCGTTGTGCTTCTTGACGATGGTGCGGGCGGTGGAAAGGCCGAGTCCGGTGCCCTTGCCGGGTTTCTTGGTGGTGAAGAAGGGCTCGAAGATGCGGTGCTGGATTTCCGGGGGGATGCCGGCGCCGGTATCCTTGACCTCGAACAGGACAAACAGGCCGGGCCGCACCTCCGGGCTCATCGCGGCGTACTGCTCGTCGATCCGGATGTTGCGCGCCGAGAGGAGGAGCTGGCCGCCATGGGGCATCGCATCCCGCGCGTTGATGCACAGGTTCATGAACACCTGGTGCAGCTGCGTCGGGTCGCCCGGCACCGGCCAGAGGTCGGGTTCGAGGCGGGAGACGACCTCGATGGACTTGCCCACCGTGTCGACGAGGAGGCGCTCGACGTCGTGCAGGAGCGTCTTGGGATGGACGAGGAGGTGCTGGCCCTCGATGCCGCGGCCGAAGGTGAGCACCTGCCGCACGAGCTCGGCGCCCCGCTGGGCGCTCGTCTCGATCGTGCCCAGGAGCTTGACGCTTTCGGCGTCGGTGTGATTCAGCTTGAGCAACTGCGCGGCCATGACGATCGGGGCGAGCACGTTGTTGAGGTCGTGGGCGATGCCGCCCGAGAGCAGGCCGATGCTCTCCATCCGCTGCGCGCGCAGGTATTGCGCCTCGAGGCGTTTCTTCTCGGTGATGTCGATGTAGTAGGCGAGGACGGCCTTGGGCCGCCCGGCGTCATCGCGCAGCAGCGTCCAGCGGCCCTCCACCGTGATGGTGGTGCCATCCCGGCGTTTCACGGCCAGTTCCCCATGCCAGTCGCCCAGCTGGGTGACGTGGTCGCACGCCTCGTCGTATTGAGCGGGGAATCCCCCGACCTCCCGGGCGGTCCTGCCCACGACTTCATCCCGCGACAATCCCAGGAAACGGGCCGCGCTGGCGTTGCAGTAGACGAAGCGGCGCTCCAGGTCGCTGATCACGATGCCGTCGTTGGCCTGGTCGAGGACCGCGGCCTGCTCCCGCAGACGCTCCTCCGCCAGCTTGCGCTCGGTCATGTCAACGCTGATGCCCAGGATGCGCGCCAGGCGCCGCTGGTCGCTGTACTCGGCGGCCACGCGGGTCTGGATCCACCGGTACTCGCCGTTCTTGTCGCGCAGCCGGTGCAGGATGTTCGCCCGGGCCATGGACCCGTCCTCGAGGCGGTTGATGATCTGGTCGACGAACCCGCGATCGTCCGGGTGGATTGCCGCCTGCCAGGCTTCGCGGTTTGCGAACGCCTGCTCCGCGTCCGCATGGCCGAGCATGCGCCGGAATTCGGGCGAGACGTAGACCTCCCCGGTCGCGAAATCCCAGTCCCAGAATCCGAGGTTGGCCGCGCTCAGCGCCAGATTGAGCCGCGCCTCCTTGTCCTTCAGCTCGGTGAGGATGCCCCGGCGCTGGACCGCATAGCGGATCGCCCGGTCCAGCGCGGACGCACTCAGCATGTCCTTTTCGAGAAAATCGGCGGCCCCGGCCTGCAGGGCCTCGATGTCGAGCGATTCGCTGCCGGCGTCGGTGATGAGGATCATCGGGCCGACGGAGAGCCCCTGCGTCCTGACCCGATGGATGAGGTCGATGCCGTTGGCCGGGCCGAGCCGGCTGTCGATGAGGTGGGCGTCGTAGGCGCGCTCGTTGATCAGGCGCCAGCCCTCGTCGAGGGTCGGCGCCCAGTCGAGCTCGTAGGTGACGGTGCGGGCCTTGCCCAGGAGCGCGCGGACATAAGCGTGCTCCTCGGGGTCGCTGTCGATTTGGAGAACCTTCAGTGTCTCAAGACTCATGGCGGCACGGCAGCGGTCGGACAGGGGATGGACGGGGGCGTCGGGGTGGGGTCCGCGGCACGCTAGGCGGACGCATCCGGCGGGTCAAAGCTCATTCCGCCTGCGCGGCCGGCGCCGGCCGGAGGGAGGTGACCGGGGGCGGGACGGACCGCCCGTCGGGGCCGGCGGGGGGCTCGGGCGCAGAGAGGGCGCCGGGAGTCGCGACGGCCATGAAGAACGACTGGGCCGAGAACCGGGGCGTTCCGTCGCGCCGGGCGACGGCCAGGTAGGCCCCGTTCGCGTGCAGTTCGCGGGCATCCTCGTTGTCCGCGAATTCGCGGGGCAGGATGTCCTCCAGCACCCGGCGGCGGAGCTCGGGGGCATCCAGCGGGAAGAGCACCTCGACCCGCCGGAAGAAGTTGCGGGGCATCCAGTCCGCGCTGCCCACCAGCACCAGCGGCTCGCCGCCGTCGTTCTCGAAATAATAGGCCCGGGCGTGCTCGAGGAAGCGGCCGACGAGGCTGCGGACGCGGATGTTGTCGCTGAGGCCGCGGACGCCGGGCACGAGGCAGCAGATGCCCCGCACGATCAGGTCGATCCGCACGCCCGCCTGCGACGCCTCGTAGAGGCGGTTGATCGTGGTCGGGTCGACCAGGCTGTTCATCTTGGCGCGGATGGTGGCGGGCCGCCCGGCCCGCGCGTGGTCCGTCTCGCGGTCGATCAGCTCCAGGATGCGGCGATGGAGGTTGAAGGGGGCGACCAGCAGGTGGTGGAACTCCGGCGACCGCCCGAATCCGGTGAGGGCGTTGAACAGGGCGGCCACCTCGCGCGTCAGGGGCTCGCGGCAGGTGAAGAAGCTCAGGTCGGTGTAGGCGCGCGCGGTCTTGTGGTTGTAGTTGCCGGTGCCGAGGTGCACGTAGTGGCGGAGGCCGGCGGCCTCGCGCCGCACGGCGAGGCTGCACTTGCAGTGGATCTTGAGGCCGACGATCCCGTAGACGACGTACACGCCCGCCTCCTCGAGCTGGCGGGCCCACTGGATGTTGTTGGCCTCGTCGAAGCGCGCCTTGAGCTCGATGAGCGCCGTCACCTGTTTCCCGTTGCGCGAGGCCT
>CAZKDK010000136.1:0-9134 GCA_964551145.1 uncultured Opitutaceae bacterium
GGAGGCAAGGTTGGGTGGAGGCGCCGCAGCCACGCATAGGCCTCCGTGCGCCGTCCCTGTCGTCGCAGCAGTTCTGCGTAGACTCGCGCCGCGCACCAAGGCGCCTGCGGCAGCTCCGCCGCGGCGCGATACCAGGTCGCCGCCGCTGCAACATCTCCCCGGCCGCAGAGCTCCACATTGCCCATTTCGATGCAGATCGCGGGGCTCCGCGGGTGCCAGCGCCGTGCGTCCGCGAGCAGTTCCAGCGCGGCTCCGGCCTGCTCGTCGCGGATCCGCCGGCGGGCGGCTGGCGAATCCGCACCATTCCGGGCCGCCTCGGCCAGACGCCATTGCGCCATGTCGTAGGCAATCATGCGCGCGCCGTTCAGCCAGAATGACACGGGCCGTTCGTCAACGGCTGTGACCAGGCGGATCAGGGTCGTTGTCGCCGGGAGATTGCCGGCCTCCCAGGCAAGATAGGTTTCCAGCCACAGCAGGTCCGCCGCCAGCGCCCGGTACCCGCCGAGGGCCGCCACGCTCACGCCCCGCCCGAGAATCGCGTCCAGCCGGACCGCGCCCGGCTCCGGCCCGGCCGCCCGCCGCACCGGGTCCGCGACCGGCTGCAGAGCCGCCCCCGTCGCCACGAGGACGAGGCCGATCACCGCCGCCATCCCGGTCCTAGAGTTCACGGCGGCGGAAACAGCAGACCGCGAGCGCGCAGAGCACGCCCATGTATGCCAGCGCGTAGCACGTGATTCCCGCGAGCATCCCGCCGGGCCATGGACCGCCCGCCTCCACCTGGTCGGCGACGTTGAACAGCTGGAAATCGGGCAGGGCGAGGCTGACCAGCCGCGCGCCGGCTGCCGCCCAGGTCGGACCTGCCGACGCATAGAAGTCGCGCGCCAGGTGGTGCAGGTGCCCGACCACGAGCACCGCGAAGCCGGTCGTCACCGCGACCAGACTGCTCCGGGCGTAGCTGGCCACCAGCAACGTGAAGGCGGCCAGCACTCCCAGTTTCAGCCATTGCACCAGCCCGCAAACCACCACCCCGCCATAAACGGCGAGAGACCCCGCGCCCACAGAGTCGTCGCCGGCGGACGCCAACGGCGCCCGCCGCCACCAAAGCAGGCCGGCCAGCAACCCGGTCATCGCGGCGCAGAAGATCAGCAGCAGCAGGAGCACACCGCCGTATTTGCCCAGAACGAATTCCGCGCGGCGGACCGGTTTGGCGAGCACCATCAGCACGGTGCGCCGCTCGGTCTCGCCGGTGAAGAACTGCGCGGTCACCACGACGGCGAGAATCGCGCCGAACATCGCCTCCGCCCCGAAGCCGGCATCCAGGATGAATTTCTCCTCCGACGAACCGAAACGGAAATCGCGCATGACCAGCGCCGCGCCCGCCGACGCCGCCAGCAGCGCCAGCAAGAGACAGGGCAGGCGCTGCCGGACCGCCTCCCGGAAGGTCTGGCCCGCGATCAGCGCCGCCCGCGCGGGCGAAAACGGCACGGCATTCATGAGCTCAGGGGCGGCCCGCCGCCGCGCGCCCGACGGCGTCCATGAACACGCGCTCCAATTCCCCCGGCGGCGTCTCCGTGCGATGCAGGCTCGCGCCCCGCGCCCGCAGCCAGCCGCCCAGGTCCGCGAGCAACGCTGCCGGCAGCGGGTCCACCACGAGGGCCATCCCCGCGCGCCGGCGCGCCAGTTCCCCCACCCCGCCCTGGAGGACCACGCGGCCGCGGTCGAGCATGATCACCCGGTCAGAAATCCGCTCCACCTGATGCAGCAGGTGCGAGCTGAACACCACGGTCCTGCCCTCGGTCCGGAAACGGCCGACCAGCCCGGAGAACGCCTCCGCTCCGACCGGGTCGACTCCGGAAACCGGCTCGTCGAGCACCAGCAGCCGCGGTTCCGGCACCAGCGCCTGGGCCAGCCCGAGGCGCTGCCGCATTCCCTGCGAGTAGGAGCCCACCCGCCGGTGCATCGCGTCCGCGAGCCCGACCCGCGCGATCACCGCCTCCACCGCCGGCCGCAACGCCGCCGCCGGCGCGCCCCCGAGGCGGGCGTGATACGACACAACCTCAAAACCCGTCAGCTGAGGGCAGAAGTCCGGCGCCTCCGGCAGGTACCCCACCCCGCACCGCGCCTCGATGCGCGCGCTCGGCACGCCAAACAGCCGGCACCGGCCTCTCGACGGGGTGAGCAGACCCACGATGATCTTGAGCAGCGTGCTTTTGCCCGAGCCGTTCGGACCGATGAGTCCGACCACCTCTCCCGCCGGGATCCGCAGCGTGACTCCCTCCAAGGCACGCGCGGCGGGACCGCGCACCGGGGGCGCGAAGTCCCTGCCGACGTCGTCCATCTCGATCGCGATCACGACGCGCGTCAGCGGACGCCAAAGCCGCTGAATTGGGGAACGCGGTGCCCGCTGGTGCGCTCGACCTTGCGGACGTAGCCGTGCATGTGGTCCTCGAGGGCGGCCACCAGGCCGTCCACCTCCCGCGGCTCGCCCTCCACTTCCACGCGCACGCGCCCGTCCGGCAGATTCTGCACGTATCCGGCGACCTCGAATTCGCGGGCGATCTGCAGCGCGGTGTAGCGAAACCCCACGCCCTGCACGTGTCCCGAGAAATGGATGACTTCGTGGTGGACTTCGTTTCCGGCCGGCATGGGATCACTTCTGTCGGATCCTGGAATTTCTTCAATACGCAAAATTTGTCGAATTTTTCCGGCGCGGCGATCCCGGATTTTTCGTTGCATTCTCCCCCTCCGCTACCACACTCCGCGAACTAGCCGAACTGCCCCCGCGATGAGCGAATTTGACCCCGAAAGCTTCTCCGAGAACGATTGGGACGAGCGCGGCGAACTTGCGTGGAACGAGTTCGACTGGGAGCGCTACCTCCGGGATCAGGATGACGCGCTGCACCGCTATCTTGCTCATTACGAGAGGCTCAGGGACGATCCGGGACGCATTGACGAGGTTGCGCGGCTCATGGGCTGGGACGAGGGAACGCCCGCGGGCGATGCGGAAGTCGCCGGCGCGGAGCCCGAACCTGCAGAGCCGCCGGCCGCCGCCGCCCATGGCGCCTTCGAGCCGTATACGTTGCATCAGAACCCCGTTTTTGTCGCGACCAAGGCCATCTATCTCAGCCTGAAGCGCAGCTGGGAACGTCTCGCGGGCGATCAGGAACGCGGGACGCAGGCGCGCGCGCTGGCCGTGCAGACCAGCCTCTACCGCGGCGAGGAGCATGCCATCCTCGGCGTGCAGGCCCTCGACCTTGGCGATTACGCCATGGCCGTGAGCCTGTTCAAACGGGCCATGCAAGAGCTCAATCGCACGCTGGCCCTGGCCAACGAGCAGGGTTTCGCCGTGTGCCGGCGCCTGGCCGACTGGCGGGACGACGCCGTTCCGCGCCTCTTCGACCTCCGCGAGATCTGGCTGCGGGTGATCGCCGAGTGCCGGGAGGAGTTGTCCCGGCGCGTCGACGACGAGAGCTAAGATTGCGCGGTACGCGCAGTCTTAAAACAGCCTTGCACTCCCCTACGGGCGGCGCTTGCCTTCCCCACCGCTTTCTCGGAGAGATGGCCGAGTGGCTTAAGGCAACGGTTTGCTAAACCGTCATAGGTGTTAAAGCCTATCGGGGGTTCGAATCCCCCTCTCTCCGCCAGTTATGCGCCGCGCAAAACTGGCGGGCCTGGCGCAGCGAGGGCAGAGCGAAGCGCCAGGAGGGGGATATGGACAAACCGCGGCGCCAGCTGCGGTTTGGGGCGAAGCCTCGAACCCGCGAAAGCGGGGGAGTCAATCCCCCGCTCTCCGCCAGCCTTCGCCCTGTGGGCTACGGCTCGGCCCAGTCAGTTCCGGCAAACTGAAGCGCCCGTGTTAGCAGCGAAGCCCCAAGCGCAAAAAGTCACGGACTCCAGCGGATAAGCCGGTAGAACAGGTTGCCGTAAATCTCGCGCAGCGCCGTGTCGGTCTTGGCAAGCGCTTCGGCGCTCGGCAGAAACCCTAACAGCGTGATCGGGCGGGCTGGGTCGGTGCGAAAATCGACTGGGAAGACCGTGCACTCAACCCCGGCCCGGCGGAATAGCCATGCGGCGCGCGGCATGTGCCAGCCGGTGGTAACGAGAATGATGCGCTTCCAGCCGCGTGCGCGCATCAGATCGGTCACGGCCCGCGCCTCGTCGGCTGTGCTGGCGACTTCGCAGGTGACTACGATCCTGTCCCGCGGCACGCCGCGGGTGATGGCGGCATCGCGCGAATCTTCGCCCTCGACCCTGGTGCGGTTGTCCCAGGGAAGGCGACCACCGGTAAAGACCAGCCAGGGCGCCGCACCGTTCTGGTACAGAACAATGCCGGCTTCGAGACGTTCGCCCGACTCTGACAGATTGACCAGGTAACCCGGCTTGGCCGGAGGACCGAAAATGCCGCTGAGAACGACAATGGCGTCCGCCTTGCCCGCCTGCGCAATCGGCACTGGCGGGTAACGCGACTCCAGCCAGCCGACCAATCCGTTGCCAACGGTCCCAGTGCTCGACAGGTAGAGCACCGCAAACGCCAGCACCACGGGCCATCGCTTGCGCCGCAGCAGCGCGAATGACAACAGCAGAAGGACCACGCCAACCGGCAGTGCGAAGATCGGCAGGAGCTTATGCAGAAGATACATGATGGTCGGGTTTGCCTTGACCGAAACTGAGCGGAGATCCCTGTTTTCACCAGCCACAAACGTCAGCGGCGCGCCGGGTGGCATGCGCTCGAGCAGCCAGGACCCCGATCTGCGTCCCGGGCGCCGGAGCAAGCAACGATTCCGCAGATCGCGATCTCACTTGTCCCCGCGCAGCAGCAGGACGGGCACCGCGACACTGTGCCGGACCCGCCGCGACGTCGAACCGAGCAGGAGATCGCCCAGAAACCGGTGTCCGTGAGTGCCCATCGCCACCAGGTCGCATCCCTTCCGGCTGATCCATTTCAGGATCTCCTCCGCGGGATCGCCGTATGACAGCTCTGCCTCGGCTTCGATGCCGGCTGCCCGGAGCTCGTCGCGGATCTTCTCAAGGTAGGCCCGATCCTGCGTGACCTCCGGACTGACCGCGTCCGACCCGTACGCCCGCGCCGCCCAGCCGTCGGCCACGTGCAGCAGCACGACGCGGCTGTGCATCGCCGCAGCCAGCCTCTTGACGTGCTCGACGATCGCCCGGTCGGTCGGCGTCGCATCCAGGGTCACCAGGATTCTGTCGTACATTGCGGCTCCCTCCCGTATCAGCGGCCGGCGATGACTGCCCACGCCTCCCGCAGCGCATCCGGCAGGGTATAGAGGTCCATGGCGGTGATGAGGATGGCACTCCCCCAGCCGGTAATCAACAGGAACCAGCCGTTGCGCCACTGGCCCACGCGTCTCCGGGAACTGGTGAACTGGAGCAGGGGAAACAGGGCGAGCGGCAGCACCAGGCAGAGCACGACCTGGCTGAGGTTCACCAGATCGGTCACGCTGCTGTTGCCGCGAATGCTCACGATCCAGATCGCCGGCGCGATCGCGAGCATGCGGGTCACCAGCCGCCGAACCCACGGCCGGATGCGCCAGTGCATGAAGCCCTCCATCACGACCTGTCCGGCGATGGTGCCGGTGATCGTGCTGCTCTGGCCGCTGGCGAGGAGCGCCACCGCGAACAGGGTGCTCGCGACCGTCGTGCCGAGCAGGGGCGCCAGGGTCAGGTGCGCGATGCGGATCCAGTCGCTGTTGGGGCCGAACGCGACCACCTGCCCGCCCGCCACGGTGACGCTCGTCTTGCCGTAAAACACGATGGCGGCCAGCACCAGGATCACCGCGTTGATGAAGAACGCGATCGTCAGCGCCATGGTCGTGTCGATCGTGTTGAACCGGATCGCGCGGCGGACCGAAGCCTCGTCGCGCTGCAGCTGGCGCGTCTGCACCAGGGCGGAGTGGAGGTACAGATTGTGGGGCATCACCGTCGCGCCGATGATGCCAATCGCCACCACGAGCATCCCGGCCTGCGTGAATTCGGGGCGCACCAGCGCCGCCCCCATCTCCAGAAAGTCGGGCCGCGTCTGCGCGAGACCGAACACCTCGACGCCGTAGCAGCCGGCGATCGTCAGGACGAAGACGGTGACGACCGCCTCGATCAGCCGCATGCCGAGCCCCTGCAGGCCCAGCAGGAGCAGCACGTCGAAGGCGGTGATGACGATCGCCCATTCCATCGGGATCTTGAACAGCATGTTGAGGGCGACCGCACTGCCGAGAGCCTCGGCCAGGTCAGTCATCCCGATCGCGATCTCCGTCGCGATCCAGTTGGGCCAGCGCGTCCACCGCGGGTACCAGTCGCGGCAGCACTGCGCCAGGTCCTTGCCCGTCGCCACCCCCAGCCGCGCCGCGATCACCTGCAGGAATATCGCCATGAGGCTCGCGAGCCCGACGACCCAGAGCAGCCCGTATTTGAACCGGGCGCCTCCCGCCAGGTCCGTGCCCCAGTTGCCGGGATCCATATAGCCCACGCTGATGAGGATCGCCGGACCCACGAAGGCCCGCCATTGCGGCCAGAACCCGGATTGCACCGGCGGCACCGCCACCGAGCCGTGCATCCCCTCGAGCGAGGGATGGCCGGCGCCGGCGGCCTCGGGCGGCCCCGTCTCTTTTCGCCTTGTCTCCAAGATGTACCTCTGGCTACAAACGCGCTGCCGGCTTGTCAACAGGCTTCCCTGGGCCGCCGGCCGCTCCCATGCCTCGCCCGCCTTCCCGATCCGCCCGCTCCCGCGCCGCCGCGCCGAAGGTCAGCCTCCAGCGCACCCGCGCCGAGAACGCGCAGGAGACGGCGCAGGACTACGTCGAGATGATCGCCGAGCTCATCGCCGCCAGCGGCGAGGCGCGGGTGACCGACCTGGCCCGGCGCCTGGGCGTCACGCATGTCACCGTCAACCGCACCGTGCGGCGGCTCCGCCGCGACGGACTCGTCACCGCCCTGCCCTACCGCTCGATCTTCCTGACCGCCGCCGGCCGGCGGCTGTCGGCCGAGTCGCGTCGCCGCCACGAGCTCGTCAGCCGTTTTCTCGCATCGCTCGGCGTGCCCGCGGCGATCGCCCACACCGATGCGGAAGGCATGGAGCACCACGTGAGCCGCGAGACGCTCGCCGCGTTCGCCCGGCACCTCGCCCGCCGGCGCTGAGGGGTGGAGACGCGACGCCCCACGGCGCGTTTGACTCCGTCGGCCGGCGACGAGGGCGTCGCCGCTCCAGGCTGCCTGGCGGGCTCGCATCTCGCCCTCTGGTCCGCGTACGATGGTAGGGACGGACCGCCGGGCCGTCCGCTCCGCATCCCGGCGCGCCCGGCGGTCGCGCCCTACCAACGCCGGATGTGGCACGCATCAAGCCGCAACACTGGGTTTTCGCCGCAGGCGAAAACCCCAAGTTCCGCCTTGTCTCGGCCGGCGGCGGATCGGCAGACTCCCGGGCGATGTCGCAGTCGTTCGCCCGGGTGGTCCTCACGGTCGCGCTGGCGTTTTTCGCCGTGTTCTTCCTGTGGCCCGTCCTGCAGATTCTCCGGGGCGGCTTTATCGACGCCAACGGCCGCCTGACCGTCGCGTTCCTGGTCCAGCTGCTGCGGAGCCCCGTCTATCTGGCCGGCTTGGGCAACTCCTTTCTGCTGGCGGTTGCGACCACGGCCCTGGCCCTCGTCATCGCGGTGCCGCTCGCCTTCGTCTCCGACCGCTACCGCTTCCCCGGCAAGGCGCTGCTCGTCTCGCTGATCCTGGTTCCGATGATCCTGCCGCCGTTCGTCGGCGCGATCGGCTTCCGGCAGATCTTCGGCCAGTACGGCGCGCTCAACGCCCTGCTGATCGACCTGCACGTGCGGCCCGCGGGCTGGGCGTTCGACTGGCTCGCTGTGAGCCGGTTCTGGGGAGTCGTGCTGGTCGAGGCGTTCAGCCTGTATCCGATCATCTATCTCAACGCCACCGCCGCCCTGGCCAACGTCGACCCGGCCATGGAGGAGGCCGCCGCCAACCTTGGCTGCACCGGCGCGCGCCGTTTCCGCCGCATCACCCTGCCGCTCATCCAGCCCGGCCTCTTTGCGGGCGCCACGATCGTCTTCATCTGGACGTTCACCGAGCTTGGCGTGCCGCTGGTGTTCGACTTCGATCGGGTCGCGGCCGTCCAGATCTTCCACGGGCTCGAGGACATCGGCGCCAGCCCCTACCCCTACGCCCTCGTCATCATCATGCTCGTGAGCGCCGTGGCTCTCTACGCCCTCGGCAAAGGCCTGTTCGGCCGCGACGCCTATGCCATGATGGCCCGGGCGACCCCGGCCGGCGGCGCCCGCCCGCTCCCGCGGCTGCGCGCCTGGGGCTGCACCGCGCTGTTCGCCGGCGTAACGTTCCTGGCGGTGCTGCCCCATCTGGCGGTGACCCTCATCGCGTTCGCCACCAGCTGGCACGGCACGCTGCTCCCCGCCCGCTTCACCCTCCACAACTTCCAGATCGCGCTCGGCCACGATCTCACCGTCCCGGCGATCGCCAACAGCCTCAAGTACGCCGGCGCCGCCACCGTCGTCGACCTCGTGCTCGGCTTTGCCATCGCCTGCGTCATCGTCCGCACGCGCGTCGCCGGCCGCCAGGTGCTCGACTTCCTCGTCATGCTGCCGCTGGCCGTGCCCGGGCTCGTGCTCGCGTTCGGCTACCTCGCCATGAGCCAGAAGGGCCACCTGCTCGCGTTTCTGAATCCGGTCGAGAATCCGGCGCCCCTGCTCATCATCGCCTACGCCGTCCGCCGGCTGCCTTACGTGGTGCGGGCGGTCGCCGCCGGTTTCCAGCAGACGAGCGTGACCTACGAGGAGGCCGCGCAGAACCTCGGCTGCCCGCCGTGGCGGGCGACGATCCGGGTGACGCTCCCGCTCATCACGGCCAACCTGATCGCGGGCGGCCTGCTCGCCTTCGCCTTCGCCATGCTCGAGGTGTCCGATTCGCTCATCCTCGCGCAGAAACAGATCTACTACCCGATCACCAAGGCCATCCTCGAGCTGCTGCAGCTGCTGGGCGATGGGCGCTTTCTGGCGGCGGCGCTCGGGGTCTGGGCGATGGTCTTCCTCGGCATCACCATCGCGGCCGCGGGCATGCTGCTCGGCAAGAAGCTGGGCGCGATCTTCCGGGTGTAG
>CAZKDK010000137.1:0-9048 GCA_964551145.1 uncultured Opitutaceae bacterium
CCCGTCGCGGATCGCTCCGACGACGGCAGACGGCGGCCGGCGACACAATCCCGGATGCGCGGGATTCGGCGGCCGCGGTCGTCACAATCACTTGCCCATCCGCCGAAATCACGATTTGGAATGAGCCATGAAAGTGGTTCTCATTCTGGCGCACCCCGATCCGCGGAGTCTGAACCACGCGATCGCCGGCCGCGCCCGGGCAACGCTGCTCGCCGCGGGGCACGACGTCTGGTTTCACGATCTTTGCGCCGAGGGCTTCGATCCGGTCATGCCGGCTGCGGAGATTCCTTCCGCCGCCGTCCCGCCGGCGGGGATCGGCCGCCAGGCCGGGGAGGTCCGCGCCGCCGACGGGATCATCATCGTCCATCCCAATTGGTGGGGACAGCCCCCGGCGATTCTCACGGGCTGGATTGACCGGGTGCTGCGGCCGGGAGTGGCCTACCGTTTTCGCGAGGGAGACCAGGGCGAGGGAGTCCCCGAGGGCCTGCTGCGGGCGCGGGTGGCGCTGGTCTTCAACACGGCCAACACGCCCGAGCACCGGGAGAAAAGCGTTTTCCTCGATCCGTTGGACACGATCTGGCGCAACTGCATCTTCGGGCTTTGCGGCGTGCAGACCGTGCAGCGCCGGGTATTCCAGGTTGTCGTCACGAGCACGCCGCAGCAGCGCCGCGCGTGGCTTGCCGAGGTGGAGACGATCGTGCGGCGGCACTTTCCCGCCGGCCGCGCCCCGCGCGCCGGGCGGCGGCCGGCCGAGACTGAACGCGCCCCATGAAGCGATCCACTCTCCTGTTTCTGTCCCTGGGGGCCGTGCTGGCCACGCCCACCCGGGGTCCGTGCAATCATGAAGTGAGGACAGGAGGGGCCGCGTCGTCGGCCCCGCTGATCTGGCGGCTGGAGGATGTGGACTCGATCGGCGGGTGGAAGCCGGAGGTGCTCGGCGCGCCGCGGCCGCTGACGGCGGACGCGGGCGGGCCGGCGCTGTGGTTCGACGGGGAGCACGACGGGTTGGTGCTGCCGGTGAATCTGATCGCGGGCCTGGAGCGGTTCACGATCGAGATGCTGATCCGGCCCGAGACCGGAGGACCGGAGGCGCAGCGTTTCCTCCATGCGGCCGGCGCGGGCGAGGACCGGGCAATGATCGAGCTGCGCATGCTGGACGACCGGACGTGGTGCCTCGATACCTACCTGCGTTCCGGAACGGATGCGCTCACGCTCATCGACCGTGCGAAGACGCATCCGGCGGGGTGCTGGACCTGGGTCGCGCTGGTCTACGACGGCCGGACGATGTCGGCGTGGGTCGATGGCGTGCGGGAAACGGGCGGCGCGTTGCGATTTTCCCCGATCGGGGTCGGAAGAACGTCGATTGGCGTCCGGCAGACACGGACCTACTGGTTCAAGGGCGCGATCCGCGAGGTGCGGATCTTCCCCGAGGCACTGCCACCCGGGAAGCTGCAGCGCGCGCCAAACGATCCGGCGAAGGCGCGGTAGGCCCCGTCTTCGACCGGTCGCCCGGTTCCCGGTGGACGCACGGAACCGAACGCGGTCCCCCCACCGAGTCAGGAAGGCGGGGCGGCACGTCCGCTACGGCGCGGCGAGCCGCACGAGGTTGTTGCGGGTTGTGATCTCCTCGATGGTGTGGTCGGGATCGATTTCGATCGTGCCGCCATCGAGATCGGCCGGTGATCGGAGGGCGAGCGTGACCGCGGCGGTCTTCGGGAGGAGGTCCAGCGGGGCGGGAAGCGCCGGCACCTCGGCCATGGCAACCATGGCTCCGGTCCGATCATGCAGCACGATCCGGGTCGCCGGGGCGGCGACCGAGCCGAGGCTGTGCACGGTGACCCGGAGATTGCGGCCGTCGACGACGACGTCCTGCGGGTCGATGCCGAGATCGGGCCGCTGCCAGTAGGGCGTACCGGGCGTCTTGAGGCGCAGCGTGAGGACCGTGGTCACGCGGGGCGGGAAGACGATCTCGAGCGACTTCGAACGCTCGAAAGCCGCAGTGCGCGTGGTGACGTCGCGGTCCGCCTCATCGTTGCCGTCCGTGTCGATTCCCTGCGTGATCTCCCACGTGCCGGGATCGATATTCCAGCCGGTCATCTCGGCCCGGACGGACGCGGCGGCGAGGTTGAAGGCGATGACCTTGACGAGGGTCGGTGTGGCCATCGGCACGAGGATGGCGACCTTCTCCTCGTCGCCCGGCGCGGCGAAGCGCCAGCTGACGACCTGGCCGGGGAAGGTGGCGTCGCGCACGAGCGCCACCCCGCCGAGCCGGGCGCGCTGGAGCTCGTAGGTCGGCACGCCCACGCGGTCGATCCAGAGGCTGCCCTCGGTGTTGATGTACTCGAGGAGGTCGGCGTCCTCGATCTGGTCGGCGTAGAGCGCCTCGAGGAAGCGCTTGTCGCCGGTGAGTTGCCAGGCGACGTGCGCGGTGCCCGCGGCACCGCGGTAGGCGATCTCGCGCGAACGCTTCCGGCCGCTCGTGTGGGGGCGCGACTCGACCGGCTCGCCGGTCTCGCCGGCGAGGATGCGGGGCCCCCATTTCTTGCGGAGATCGAGCTGGTCGAGGGCGTCGGCATTGACCGCCAGGATCCCGTTCGTGCCAAGGTCGAAGATCGGATCGAGGTAGCGCTGGTCGCCGGTCCACTGCCAGGCGTTCCAGAAGAGCGGCCAGGGGAACCAGCCGCGGGTGGCATCCGCCTCCTGGTCGGTCGCGAAATGGATCGCGCTCGGCAGGCCGTACGTGCCGCCGGCTCGCTTGCGGCGGTGGGCCAGCAGGCCGTCGGTCACCTCGAGGACCAATTGCCGGGCGCGGGGATTGCCGTTGAAATCGGTCAGCAGCTCAGGAGTCTGCATGACGAGGTAGGAGTACGCCTTGGCCCAGCCCCAGACGCTGTCCTCGGCCATCTTCCGGCCGTTGTAGTAGGAGCTGCGGATGTGGCGGTGGCCGGCGGCGTTCACGCCGGTGAGCCACTCGATCCCGCGCGTGGTGGCCATGGCGCGCTCGATCTGCCGCGGGCTCCCGAAATCGAGGATGAGGTTGGCGCCGAGGCAGTCGATGCCCTCCTCGTAGCTGTGGAGTTCGTCGGTCTGGATCGTGCAGAGGCCGTTGGTGAACATCCCGTTCTTGAAGGCGGCATCGAGCAGCCGGTTGAGCGACCGGCGGACCTTGTCGGGATCGACGCCCATGAAGGCGACGCCGGGCCAGAGGTTGAGCAGATCGACGTCGTCGGAGATGCCGCCGCCGAAATCGCCGTAGTCGACCTGGCGCCGGTCGATGTAGTAGTTGACGAAGCGCCGCACGCGGCCGAGCAGGTCGGCCTGCCGGAAGGCCCAGAGCGGGACGCCGGCCGGCGCCGGTGCCAGCCGGAAGGGGGGCTGGGGCCATCCGTCGATGAAGGCGGCGGCGTAGTTGCGGCCGGGCACGTGGTCGGGATTCACCCGCATGAGGTCGCGCAGATCGCCGTCGAGCCGCCGGAACAGGGCGTATTGCGGGATGCCCGGCCGCTCCTCGACGAACATGGCGTAGGCGTCGCGAACCTGGGTGAAGCGGTCGAGCTCATGCTCGACGCGGCCCTCGGCGCGCGGCTTGAAGACGAGCCGCAGCTCGACCGGCGCCAGCTGGGCCGGGGTGAGCGGAGCGGAGGCGGCGATCGTCAGATAGAGACCGCGCCCGGGCGGCAGGAGGCGGTCGCGCAGGTCGAGCCAGAGTGTGTGCGGCTGGCCGGGTTGCACGGTGAACGAAAAGTCGAGCAGGTCGCGCGCGGGCCAGAGGGGGTCCTTGACGCGGAGATTGAAGGACACGGGCGCGGCGCATTCGAGGGCGGGCAGATCGAGCGCCAGGCCGTCGAGCGCCCCATCGACCTTGTCCAGGTCATAGGCGGGGTCGCCGCCGGCGGTCGGGATCAGCACGTGCAGCAGGGGCAGGCCCGAGCGGGCGGGGAACGCGTTCGGTCCGGCGGGCCTGGAGGCGGGAACCGCCTCGGTCATGGCCTGCTCGTCGGCGGCGCAGCGGCCGCGGATGAACGCGACCAGCGGCTGCACGCTCGGATGGCGCGGCGGGTTCCAGGGCACCCGATAGGCCAGCGTCGGCCGGCCGGCCGGTTCGCGCCCGGCCGTCACGTTGCAGACGGACAGTTCTTCGATCGGGGTTTCCGGTTCGACGTTGGTGAAACGCAGGCGGCCGCCGGCGAGCGGAACGGCGAGGCGGTGGACGGTCTTCTCCTGGCCGCGCGGCCGCTCGAACAGCCGCCGGGGCGAGCCGGAGGGATCGAGCAGGTCGAACGTGCCCCAGGCCGGGCCCGAGACTTCGAGGTGGTTCCACGGCTCGTCGGGCAGGACGAAGGTGATCGATCTTCCCGACTCGACGTAGCAGTCCCAGTCGGGCAGCTGGAAGTAATCGTTGCGGCCGGGCAGGCGCGAGCGGTTGTAGACGCCGGGCCAGGTGGTCTCGCGAATGCCGTCGCACGCCTTCCACCACCAGCGCTTGAGGTCGAAGGCGTCGTGGATCTCGACCTTGCGCACGGCCGTGGCGGCCGCGGGCAGGCCCGGCGGCGGATCGTCGGGCCGGTTCCAGCCGAAGCGCCAGCGCCACTCGGCGCCGGTGCCGGGGTCGGCCAGGCGGCGGGGCGGCAGCGCGGCGAGGGCGGGCTCGGCGTTGCGCGCCAGGCCGGCAATCGCGGCCGGGTCGAGCATCCGGTCGTAGACGCGGATTTCGTCGATGTCGCCGCCGCGCACGAAGTTGTAGTCGCTCTGCACCTGGTGGGGGCTGATGATGCGCGAGTGCGGGCCGAACTGGTCGAGCCCCGCGTCGAGCAGCGCCCGCTGGTCGCGGGCGGCGGCCAGGCGGCCGTTGATGTAGAGGCGGATCCCGACGGTCTCGTCCCAGGCGAAGGCGAGGTGGACCCACTCCGACGGGCCGGGGAAGGGCGCCAGAGTAGTTGAGACACGAATACGAGCGAGCCCGGTGTCGGTGACGAAGGCGTCGAAGCCGCGGCCGTTGTAGTCGATCCGCAGGAAGACCATGTCCCAGCTCGAGTGGTCGGCGAACCCGACGCGAAAGAGGGGGAATTCGGTCGGCCCGACCGGCTCGCGGGACCGCCAGAAGAAGGCGAGGGTGCCGCGCTGGGCGAAGAGGTTGCCCGGGGCGCGCCAGGCGAGGCGCTGGGTGTGGCCGCAGCGGAGCGCGGCGCCGCGGGCTCCGTCGGGGATGCGGGTGACCTCGGCGTCGAAGGTAGGCGCGGCGGTGCCCGGCGCGGCGATGTCGGCCGTCGTGCCCTTCTCAGCCGAGAGGTAAAAGAGCAGGCCGGGGACCGGTTCCGGAGCGGCCGGCGCGGCGCGGAGGCCGGACGCGGCGAGGGCGAGCAGACCGGCGAGCGCGGCCGAGAGGGCGCGGAGGGGAGGACGTGGCGGGGACATGCAGCGGCGGAAGGCGCGGTGGAAAATGGGCTCGGGCGGCTGGGAGCGCGGGGAGAAGGCGGATGCCGGGCCGCCGCGGCCGGGGGCAGCGAACCGCGGGGCGGGCCCGCGGTCAGAAGCCGGGAAACGGCTGGGCACGCTGGCAGATCTGGAGCGCCACGCCCCAGGGATCGCGCAGCATGACGATCCCCGAGCCATCGGGCAGGGTGTCCTCGGTTTGAAGCCGGGCGCCGGCCTGCACGAGCCTGGCGCGGAGCTCCTTGGCGTCGGCGGCAAAGACCGCGAAATGGAAGACCAGGGGATCCTGCGACGCGTAGTCGGGCACGGGGGCGGCCTGATTGCGGTAGATCTCAAGGCAAACCCGGCCGGTCTCGTCAGCGAGGAAGTGCGTGCGCGAGCCGGTGTCGCAGCCGCGCAGGACCTGAAAGCCCAGATTCGCGACGTACCACTGGGCCATGCGGACGGGATCGGGGACGTTGAGGGCGAAGTGCTCGAATTTCAGGGATGGGTGCACCGAAGACGGAATCGGGCCAGCGGAGCGGGAACGGCGAAGGATTGGCGGATTCCGGGCCAGGCGCGATGGAAAAATGCGGCGGTGGGCGACGAGGCGGGTCATTCGCCTGCTCGACTCCATTGCTGCTGGATCCAGGCCGTGCGCTGCTGCCCTGGCCCCGATGGCCACGGCACGGAAGGCGCTGCGTTTGGCGCGCGCTCAATGGCTCGCGACCACGATTCCGTCGGAATTCTTTGGTGCGGCGCGCAGCGCGGCAACCACGTTGGCGCCGGCGAGCGCGAGCGAACTCACCCGTCCATTGACGAAGCGGACGATCAACGTGCCCTCGACCGCGCTACCCTCGATGGCGCGGTGATCGTAGAGCCACGTGCCGTCGGGCAGCTTGGCACTCGGCTGGCCGAGTTTGACCGAGACTTGGATCTGGTAGGTGCCGCGTTCAACGTAGGGGCCAACGCTCTTTACCGGCACGGAGCCGCCGGACGCGAGCTGTTGCGCGGCACGGTCGGCGGGCGTGGGGTTCGTGGCGAACGCGAGGGCCGGGAGAGCGCCCAGGACAGTGGCGAGGGCGGCGGCGCGGAGGGCGGAGATAATATTGGTTTTCATGGCGGATGATTTTGGATCGGTAGGAACTTTGATTTTGGCGTCACCGGCGGTGACAGGGGCGAAGTTGCGCGCGGACCCGGCGGCCCGCGAAAAAACTCAAGCGAATGGCTCGTGCCCGGAGCGAACGGCGACGGGTGCCGAGTGAACGGCTCGCCGAGCGAGTGAACGGCTCGGAAAACGCGTGGACGTGGGCGCGGCGCGCGACAGACTCGGTCGGGTCATGCGCAATCTCTGGTGCGGAATCCTCGTTTCGATGCTGTTCGCCGCGGCGACGCGGGCGGCCGATCCCGCGCCGGTGGTGGAGTTACGGTTGAAACACGGCGACGATCCGCGGTGGGCGGCTCCGAATTGGGATGACCACGACTGGGAGCGAGAGGAACGGCCGGCGGGTTTGGTCACCGCCGATCTCCCGACCCGCACGGGCGTCTTCTGGGTGCGGTTCCACCTGGCGCGGTCGGCTGCCCACCTCCGCCGGCCGGTGGTGGAACCGTTCGTCTGGCCGCAGGACGAGCCGGGCTCGCCGATCAACAGCCTGTTCGTCGCGGCGGTGTTCGCCTACGAGCTTTATTGGGACGGAACGTTGATCGGACGCAGCGGCGTGGTCGGGGCGACGCGTGAAACCGAGGTGGCGGGACCGATCGACAACCTGATGCAGATCCCGGACGCCTTGCTCGGACCGGGCGACCACACCGTCGCGCTGCGGCTGTCGGACTATCACTACAATTTTCGGCAAAGCCGCACCGCGATGTACCTGGCGTTCGAAAACTACACTGACCGGCTGCGCTTCGAGACTCGCCTGCCGATCACGCCGCTGGTCGGCATGGCCGGCGCGTTGCTCATGGCCGCCTTTTGCGCCGCGCTCTACTGGATCATTGACCGGCGTCCGGAGCTCCTGTGGTGCGGCGGACTCAGTGTCGCCATCGCGATCTACTACGGGCTGATCGCCTGGCGCTGGCTGCACAATGATCCCTACGACTGGCTCTGGCCCCGCTACCTGCTGATCACGGCGATGATGACGGCCATCAGCCTGCTGCTGACCTGGCTGTTGCTCGTCCAATTCGCCGTGCCGCGGCGCGGCTGGTGGCTGCTGGGGCTCATGCCGCTGCTGCTCGCCGCGTGGTTGGGACCGTACCTCTATTCGGACAAGGCGACGTGGCAGTGCCGGGCGATGCTGGTGTTCGCGCTGGCGATCGCCGGGCGCGCGGTCTGGCAGCGACGCACCGGTGCGCGGATCGTGCTGGCCGGGGTGCTGATCGGGCTGGTGGGCGTCCGCTCCAGCGACCGCAATTTCGTCACGCCGGTGTTCCTGTTTTCATTCGGGGGGCTCGTGCTCTGCCTCATCGCCGGTCTCGGGGCGCAGGCGGAGGCGGACCGCCGCCGGGCGCGGGAAGCACAGCTCACGGCGGCCCGGCTCGAGACGGAGCTGTTGAAGAAAAACATCCAGCCGCATTTCCTGCTCAATACGCTGGCGACGATCGTCGAGGTCATCGAGGAGGAGCCGAAAACGGCGGTGGCGCTGATCGAGGCGCTGGCGGGGGAGTTTCGCATCCTGGCGCGCGTGGCGGACGAGAAGCTGGTCCCGCTCGGGCAGGAACTCGAATTGTGCCGGGCGCATTTGGAGGTGATGAGCCGGCGCAAGGCGGCCAGGTGCTCGCTCGCGGTGCACGGGGTGGACGAACGCGCGCTCGTGCCGCCGGCGCTGTTTCACACCTTGGTGGAGAACGGGCTCACGCACCTCCTGCCGCGCGACGGCGAGCAGAAATTCGAGCTGCGCGCGGAGCGGCTGGCGGGGCAGGTGCGCTACACGTTGGTCGCCTGGGGCCAGGCGGTCGAGGCCGCGCGGCCGGAAGAGGAGACACGGCGCGAGGGCACGGGGCTGCGCTACGTCAAGGCGCGGCTGGAAGAGAGTTTCCCGGGCCGCTGGACAATGGCCGCCGGGCCGGTCGAAGGCGGCTGGCGGACGGTGATCGAGCTGGGCGGCCCGCGGCCGGAGGGGGGACCGTCATGAGGGTGCTGATTGTCGAGGACGAGCCGCTGCTCGCGCGGCGGCTGGAGCGATTCTGCCACGAGATTCTCGGCGAGAAACTGGAGACCATCCGCGTGGCGACCCTGTTCACCGAGGCGAGCGCACGGCTGGACGAGTCGCCGATCGACCTGCTGCTGCTCGACCTGAATCTGCACGGGCGCGATGGCATGGAGTTGCTGCGGGCGAGCGTGGCGGGGTCGTTTCACACGATCATCGTGTCGGCGAACACGGAGCAGGCGCTGCGCGCGTTCGAGTTCGGCGTGATCGATTTCGTGCCGAAGCCGTTTTCGCGCGAGCGGCTGGCGCAGGCGCTGGCGCGCATCACGGAACTCGGCGGGCGGGCGGCGGGCGCGGCCAGATTCCTCGCGGTGAAGAAATACGGGAAGGTCGAGCTCGTGCCGATCGATCGGGTGCTCTACGTCGAGGGCGCGGGCGCATATGCGGAGCTGGTGCTCGACGACGGCAAGCGCGAGCTGCACGACAAGACGCT